>DATBEM010000113.1:0-59575 GCA_036276115.1 Trebonia sp. | reverse complement strand
TGACGTGGTTCAGTGACAGGCCGCTCTTGCGGTATGTGACGATCTGCGCCATGTAGGGGTCCAGGCCGGCCTGCTGGACGGCAGGCATCAGCCGGAGGGTCCGGGGGCCGGCGCTGATCTCGGTCCCGGCAAGGTTGTCGTTCACGGGATGTCCTCCATGGGGTTCGGCGAGGGGCCGGGGGCCGGTGCGGGGTCGAGGAGTTCGTAGCGGTTGGCGCCGAACCAGGTGCCGAAGTCACGGCAGACGGTGGCGGCGTCGTCGGAGGAGTGGACAAGGTTCTCGATCAGGCGTCCCTCGGCTCGGGACTGCTCCTGGCTGTCGGTGCCCAGGTCACCGCGGATGGTCCCGGCGGTGGCGCGCTGCGGGTCGTAGTGGCCCAGCAGGGCGCGCACGCGGGCCGGGGTGGCGTCGTCGAAGCCGCGCACCAGGGCGATGACCACGTCCTGGCCGATGTAGAAGTGGCGCAGGTAGCCCGCGACGTCGAGGCTGAACCAGTCGGAGTCCACCAGAAGGTCCGCGTAGTGGACGTGGATCTGCCAGTCCCGGACGGTGACGGTCTCACGGGCAATGATCTCGCCCTGGGTGCTGACCCGTTCCAGGACCTCGTTTTCCAGGCCCCGGCGCAGGCAGTCGGGCTTGAGCAGGACGACGCTGTACCCGGGCCAGTTGACGCCGCCGAGGACCGACCCGGGGAGCCGGGGATGCCACATGGTCACTGGTCGGCACTCCCCTCGAATGCCGTGCCGGCCGCGACGCGGTCGGGCCAGCGGTGGTGCATCAGCCACCGGAACCTCGGGTCCAGTGCGGCCAGGATGTCCCCGCTGACGGCACTTTCAGCGTGCCGGATCTGCCGGTGGGCCTCGAACAGCAGGAGAACCTGCTGCCAGTAAGGCGCAAGTCCGGTCTCTGCGATCGTCGCCGGAGTGTGATGGCGCTGGTTGGCGCGCAGCGACTCCTCGTATCCCTGAACCATTTCCAGGTCCGCCCAGGACGCATCAGCGGGCATGGCGGGAAATCCCAATGGCGCGCTTGGCGCGGCGTGGTCGCGGGCTTCTGCGAGAACCTGCCGGATGCGAGGCAGGTTGTGGTCGGCGATGTGCATGGACCCGGCGAAGTGCGTGTACGTGCCGACGGGGACGCCTAGCTGGCGGGCGGCGAACTCCAGCAGCAGCGTGAACGAGAACACGTCCGACAGCAGCCCCTGGTCCGCGTCGTTGGCCCGCAGGTAGCAGACGCCATGCAGCCTTCCGTCCCGCAGGAACAGGTGGAACGCCAGGATGCACGCCACGTCCAGGTTCCCCGGAACCGACAGCTCCTCCTGCCGGAACATCGTCAGCACCGCCCGCTTGGTGGCCGGGTCCTCCCGGATCAGGTCCAGGACCCGCCCGAACGCCGACTGACCGCCGCCGGCCGGAGGACGGAACAGGCGTGCCCCGTAGGCGGACCCGCGCAGCGTCGCCCCGTCCGCCGAGTACGACCGCATCTGCGGCGCGTAGTACTCCATCATCTCCAGGTCATTGCGGCCCCACAGGTACCACAATGCCTCGGCGAAGTGGAACACGACATTCACCTTCCGCGACGCCAGGAACGGCACCCGGCTGAGCGGATCAGCCAGGGTGAAGCCCACGTGCAGGCACTCATGGCTGGCATTGCCGCGCGGCGCGTTCACGTACTCGTAGTGATCCGCGATCTGCCCCGCGACGGCGACATAGGCATCCTGCAGCCCCGTGAACTGCGGCAAGCCCATCATGGTCATGACTCGCCCTCCTCAGTCGTCGATTGCTGTCTTTGGCTGCCGGTCCGCGATGGTGCTAGGCATCACTCGGGACCTGCCACGAACAACATCGCTAACCAGGACCCTGGCAAGTGCCACACCCGGTGCCACAACGCGGTCCTGGCCCCTGCCCAGGCCACCGAAGCCAGTTACGCTGGCAGCAGGACGCAGGTAGGGAGGTCAGCGATGGCAGTGGTCTCGGTGGTGTTCGATGTCGGCGAGACGCTGCTCGATGACACCCGTGAGTTCGGCGCGTGGGCGGACTGGATCGGAGTCCCGCGCCACACGTTCTCCGCCGTGCTCGGGGCCGTGACCGCAGCCGGGCGGAACAACGCCGAGACCTTCCAGTACTTCCGGCCCGGCTTCGACCTAGCCGCCGAGCGGGAGCGCCGCGAGGCCGCCGGAGCGGGCGAAGCCTACGGCGAGGCCGACCTGTACCCCGACGTCCGCCCCGCCCTGACCTCCCTGCGCGAGATGGGCCTGTGGGTCGGCATCGCCGGGAACCAGACTGCCAAGGCCGGCCGCATCCTGCGCGAGATGGGGCTGCCCGTCGACCTCATCGCCACCTCAGCCGACTGGGGCACCGCCAAGCCCGACCCCGCGTTCTTCGACCACGTCATCAAGGCCGCCCCCGGCGACCCAGGCGAGATCCTCTACGTCGGAGACCACCGCGACAACGACCTGATCCCCGCCAAGGCCGCCGGGCTCCGCGCGGCCCTCATCCGCCGCGGCCCCTGGGGACACCTGTGGGCAGACGACCCGCACGTCACCCTGTTCGCCGACTGGCGCATCAGCAGCCTCACCGAACTCCCCGCGCTCCTGCAATCCTGACTGCGGACCCCGTACCACGCCGCCCGCAAACAGGGCATTCCGCGAGCGCCCAGGGGATGCGATCCTGAAGGCATGGACGCGCCCGTGCCCGTCACGCCGCCAGGGACCGACGATGGCATGGCCGTTGCCACGGGCCGCAAGGTACGCGGCCTCACGCAACGGGAACTCGCCCTCCAGGCGGCAATCTCGCTGAGCATGCTCCGCAAGATCGAGCAAGGCGACCGCCCCCTGACCCCAGGCGTCCGGGCAGCCCTGGCACAGGCCCTCGGGCCGCTGCCCCTGGCACCGGACGGGACGCCCGCTGCCGGGCGGATCGCCGCGGCGATCCCGCTACTCCAGGACATAATGGACGCCTACGACCTGCCACCCGACCTCCCGGCAGGCCCCCGGCCATTGCCGCAGTTGCGCAGCGCCGTCGCCACCGCGACGCAGTGGCGCCTCGCCTCCCGGTACGCCGAACTCGCTGAGCTGCTTCCGGGCTTGATTCCCGAGCTCACCGCCGCTGCGATCACCAGCACCGGACCTCAGCAGGATCACGCCTACGGGCTGCTCGCGCTCGCCTACCGCGCCGCCGACGCCATCGCCGACAAGCACGGCCACCGAGACCTGTCCGCACGCGCCGTCGGCCTCACCCGCTGGGCCGCCGCCCGCTCAGCCAACCCAGCCCTGGAAATGATGGCCGCCTACGTCCGCGCCGAGCTCTTCTTTACCGGCAACCACGCCACGGCCGGCCTGCGACTCCTCGACAACGCCACCGCCACCACGCCAGATCACCGCGACATTCCCAGGCTCGCGATGCTCGGGGCACTCCAGATGCGCGCCGCCGTCCTAGCCGCCCACGCCGGGATGCCCGCCGAGGCAGCAGACCGCATGACCGAGGCCCGCGCCGCAGCAAGCTACCTCCCGGACGGCATCTACCACGGGACCGCGTTCGGCCCCAGCAGCGTCCGCGTCCACGAGCTCGCCACCGCCGTCGAGGCCAGCGATACCACCCGCGCTCTCCAGGTCATCTCCCAGTGGCATCCGCCAGGTACCCTCCCCGCCGAGCGCCGTTCCCACTTCCACATCGAGGCCGCCCGCGCCTACCACTGGGCCGGAAAACCCGACCAGGCCATCACCGCGCTCTGCCAGGCCCGCCAGGCCGCCCCCCAGCACACCCGCTACAACCCAGCCGCCACCAGCACCATCCAGGCACTCATCAACACCAAGCGCCGTCCCTCCCCGGCGCTCCTCCAACTCGCCTCCTGGGCTGGCATCACCTAAACCGGTCAGCGTACGGGAATCAGGGCAAGCGGGAACTTTCGGTCCGTCTTCTTCTCGTACTCGGCGGCGTCCGGCCAGTACGCGCGCCATACGCCATACAGCCGCTCCCAGTCGTCGTCCCGCCCGGCGCGGACGACCCGGTGGTCGGCCTGCGCCATGTCCGGACCGAGCTCGATCGTGACCGGGCTGCCGAGGACTCCAGGTTGGCGACCCACTGCGGATCCCCGGGAGCGCCCCCGGCGCTGCCGGCGACGATGTATGAGTCACCGTAGGGCGCCGCAACGAGCGGGTTAACGAACTCTTGCCCGACTCGCGGCCGAGGGTGTGCAGCAAGAGGGTCGTCTTGCCCTCCCAGTGACCGTCGAGCGCCCCGGCTCGCGCCACAATGGTGGCATGCAGGTTTACCGTGATGACGGGGTCGTGCTGCGCACCCACAAGCTGGGTGAGGCGGACCGGATCATTACCCTGCTGTGCCGGCAGAACGGCCGGGTGCGAGCGGTCGCCAAGGGCATCCGGCGGACCAAGTCGCGCTTCGGGGCCCGGCTGGAGCCGTTCACGCACGTGGACCTGATGATCCATAACGGCCGGACGCTGGACGTGATCACCCAGGCCGAGGTGATCCGGGCGTACGGGATGCCGCTGGCGGCCGACTACCCGAAGTACACCGCCGGCGTGGCCATGCTGGAGACGGCCGAGAAGCTGACCCCGGTCGAGCAGGAGCCCGCCATCCGCCAGTTCCTGCTGCTGATCGGCGGCCTGCGCGCCCTCGGCGAGTCAGCCGGCCCGGACCAGGACGGCGACGAGGATAGCGACTTCGCCGCCGACGATCCTGACGAGACTGAAGCCGGGCCCACCGGAGGAGGGCCCAGTGCTCTTGGCCTTTCGCTGGGCCCGGATCGGGGGGTCCGGGGGGTCGCCCCCCCGGAAGACAGAGAGCCGGGCCTGGTCTTGGACGCTTACCTGCTGCGGTCGCTGGCGGTGGCCGGGTACGCGCCCGCGCTGGAGGAGTGCGCCCGCTGCGGGCGGTCAGGCCGGGTGGTGCGGCTGACGGCCTTCGCGGTCGGGGCGGGCGGCATGGTCTGCGAGTCCTGCCGGCCGCCGGGCTCGGCGTCGCCCGGCCCGCAGACGGTCGCCCTGATGATCGCCCTGCTCCAGGGCGACTGGGGCAAAGCCATGGGAAGCGAGCGCAGGCACCGGGTAGAGTGCAGTGGCCTGGTCGCCGCCTACCTGCAGTGGCACCTGGAGCACTCGATCCGGTCGCTGCGTCACGTGGAGCGCGCTTGAGCAAGAGTCCCCGCCAGTCCCCGGGGCAAATCCGCCCGCCGTACCCGCATCCCAGCGGGGCCCGGCCGCCGGACATCCCCAAGGAACTAGTACCCCGGCACGTGTCGATCGTCATGGACGGCGACGGGCGCTGGGCGAAGCAGCGGGGCCTGCCGCGCACCGAAGGGCACAAGCAGGGGGAGAACTCCCTGATGGACGTGCTCATGGGCTGCATCGAGCTCGGCATCGAGTACATCTCCGCGTACGCGTTCTCGACCGAGAACTGGAAGCGGCACCCGGACGAGGTCCGCTTCCTGATGGGCTTCAACCGCGACGTCATCCACCGCCGCCGCGACATGCTGGCCGAGATGGGCGTCCGCATCCGCTGGGCCGGGCGGCGGCCGCGGCTGTGGGGCAGCGTCATCGAGGAGCTGGAGTCAGCCGAGCAGCTCTCGGTCAGCAACACGGTGCTGACCCTGCAGTTCTGCTGCAACTACGGCGGCCGGGCGGAGATCGCCGACGCCGCCGCCGCGATCGCGGCCGAGGTCGCGGCGGGCAAGCTCAAGCCCGACAAGATCGACGAGAAGCTATTCGCCCGCTACCTGGACGAGCCGGACATCCCCGACGTCGACCTGTGGGTCCGCTCGTCGGGCGAGCAGCGGCTGTCCAACTTCCTGCTGTGGCAGTCGGCCTACTCCGAGCTGGTCTTCCTCGACACCCTCTGGCCCGACTTCGACCGGCGGCACCTGTGGCAGGCGTGCGAGATCTACGCCAACCGCGAGCGCCGCTACGGCGGGGCGACCCCCAACGACGCGGCGGTTGCCACCAATTACGTCACGGCCGCCCCGAATTACGTCACCGAGCCCGGCGACAGGCCCGGTTCCGCCCCCGGCCGGTAGCGAAACGGCCGCCCGACGGCCCGGTAGATGGCCGGTTAACTGGTTCGCGTTCGCTGGCCGGGCCTCATAAGCTAAGGCTCTGTTGCCCGCTCGGGCAACCCGGATCGCGCCTGGATAGCATCGCGCCTGGATAAACAGAGCACGTAGCGCGCCCGCCGACCGCCAGCCGGATGGAGAGCCTCATGGCCATACGCAGTGACCGCCTCGACGCCATCGTCAACCTGAGCAAGCGACGGGGCTTCGTGTACCCGTCGAGCGAGATCTACGGTGGCCTGCGGGCGGCGTGGGACTACGGCCCCCTCGGCGTCGAGCTGAAGAACAACATCAAGCGCCAGTGGTGGCGCTACATGGTCCAGGAGCGCGACGACATCGTCGGCCTCGACTCCTCGGTCATCCTCGCCCCCGAGGTCTGGCAGGCCAGCGGCCACGTCACCGAGTTCACCGACCCGCTGACCGAGTGCACTTCCTGCCACAAGCGCTTCCGGGCCGACCACCTGATCGAGGCCTACGCCGAGAAGCACGGCCACGAGCCGGAGAACGGCCTGGCCGACCTCACCTGCCCCAACTGCGGCAACAAGGGCACGTTCACCGAGCCGCGCCAGTTCAACGGCATGCTCCGCACCCACCTCGGCGCGTTCGAGGACTCCTCGGGCCTGGCCTACCTGCGCCCGGAGACCGCCCAGGGCATCTTCGTCAACTACAAGAACGTCCTCGGCACCAGCCGCAAGAAGCTGCCGTTCGGCATCGGGCAGGTCGGCAAGTCGTTCCGCAACGAGATCACCCCCGGCAACTTCATCTTCCGGACGCGGGAGTTCGAGCAGATGGAGATGGAGTTCTTCGTCCGCCCCGGCACCGACGAGGAATGGCACCAGTACTGGATCGACCACCGCCTCGCCTGGTACACCGGCCTCGGCATCAAGGCCGACAACCTGCGGCTGTTCGAGCACCCCAAGGACAAGCTCAGCCACTACTCCAAGCGCACCGTCGACATCGAGTACCGGTTCGGCTTCGCCGGCTCGGAGTGGGGCGAGCTGGAGGGCATCGCCAACCGGACCGACTTCGACCTGTCCACCCACCAGGCGGCGTCCAAGGTGGACCTCACCTACCTGGACCAGGAGTCGGGGGAGCGGTTCGTCCCCTACGTCATCGAGCCGGCCGCGGGCGTGGACCGCGGGGCGCTGACGTTCCTGATGGACGCCTACACCGAGGACGAGGCCCCCAACGCCAAGGGCGAGCTGGAGAAGCGGACCGTGCTCCGGCTCGACCGCCGCCTGGCCCCGGTCAAGGTCGCGGTGCTGCCGTTGTCGCGCAACGCCGACCTGTCGCCGAAGGCCCGCGACCTCGCCGCGATGCTCCGCAAGCGCTGGACGACCGAGTTCGACGACGCCAGCGCGATCGGCCGCCGCTACCGGCGCCAGGACGAGATCGGCACCCCGTTCTGCGTGACGGTGGACTTCGACACCCTCAACGACAACGCGGTGACGGTGCGCGAGCGGGACACGATGAAGCAGGAGCGCATCGGCATCGACGCGCTGGCCGGCTACCTGTCGGAGCTCCTGCCCGCCTGGTAGCCCATGAGGGCGGCGAGGACCGCGTCCAGGTTTCCCGCCGCCGGGGCAGCCGCCCCGCTCCGCGTGGCCGGCCGGCCCGGGAGCGGGCGGCCGCCGGGCCCGGTGGCGGTGCTGCCGCCTGCGGGGACGTCCTTCGCGCGATCGTAGATGTCGGCCGCCGCCAGGTGGAAGCCGCTCGGCAGCCCGGCGGCGGCCATCGACGCGGCGATCTCCTCCATCTCGCCGACCCAGCGCCAGCCCCGCTGCGCGGCGGCCTGGGCGGCCTGGCCCGACTGCGCGGACAGCTCCGGCAGCGACAGGCCCCACTCCGCGAGCAGGGTCCGCTCGACCCCCTCGGCCCGGGCCAGCGCCCGCACGGCCAGCAGCAGGGCCGAGGTGCCCTTGGTCCAGGCGGCGAACGCCATCTTCGTGGCCGAGGCGGCGAACAACGGGCCGTCGGCGATCCGGGCCTCCAGCGCCGACCGGCGAAACAATGCCTGCACCTCCGGAGCCAGCTTGCCCGACAGGTACAGCCGGGTGTGCCCCGCGTTCTCCGGCGGCGGCCCGACGATCCCGCCGTCCACGTAGGTCGCGCCGCCTTGCTCGACGATCGCCGCGACCTGGCGCGCGGTCGCCACCGCGATCGCGTTCGCATCCACGTAGATCCCGCCGAACCCGCGCCCGGCGACCTGGCGGGCCACGTCGAGGGCGGCGTGCGGCGGGCAGACCGAGAAGATCACCGAGCTGCGCCCCAGCACCGCGTTCAGCCCGGCGCCCTCCAGTCCGGCCCCGAGCGCCCGGCCGGTGGTGGCCCGGCTGCGCCCGTCCGGGTCCCAGAGGACCGTGTGCCCCACCTGCACGAGGCAGCCGCCGACGGCGGCTCCCATGTCGCCCGGATGCAGCAACCCGATGGTGGCCATGTGTCCTCCATGCCGAGGGAATCTTCTCTCCCGGAAGTTATCTGCCACCCATTGTGCCGGTATCCGCAACAGCGCCGGCCGCCCGCCCGCCGATCGCGACATCCTCGTGACCGCCCGCTAGAAGACGATGGCGATGAAGTCCCTGCTCACGGCGGCTTCCCGGGGGAGCGGGAGGGGCGTGAAGTGGCCGTCGCGGAAGACTCCCGCCTCGTCGTGCCCCGGCCAGTAGACCTCGCCGGTGACGGTCGTGCCGTCCGGGCTTGCCCGCCACATGTCCGTGCGGCTGCCCATGGCGACGGCGGTTTCGGCCTGCAGGGTCCGCGACCCGGTCGGCCGCGCCGCCCGGCCCTCGGGAGCGATGGGGAACCACGTCCCCGCGGGAAGTCCGCATGTAGAAGAGACGCTAGCGCGAGGCCAAGGTTGCATGCCCAGGGCGCATGGCGTTTTGCCGGGGAATTACCTTGCTATCGCATAAAAGCCCCGACGTCATTGCGAGGTCTAAGCCGGCGGTCTGCACCAGTGGTCTATGCCAATTTGTGAAAGGGTCTATACCACTGGTTACACGGTGGTAAACGACACATCGTCAATTTCTGTGTCAAGGTGCGCCTTATGGGTAGAGTGATTTTCATACTTGATGCCTGAGCTGGGCAGAGACCCGAACGACGGGCTCTCACCGGCGCGAGGGAGTGCGTAGTGGCAAAGTTCGTGTATGACTTCACCGAGGGTAACAGGGACCTCAAGGACCTACTGGGAGGCAAGGGGGCCAATCTGGCTGAGATGACGAATCTCGGCCTTCCGGTGCCGCCCGGCTTCACCATTACCACGGACGCGTGCCGGCATTACCTGAGCGCGGGGACGACCCCGGACGGGCTCGACGAGGAGGTCACCCGGCACCTGGCGGACCTGGAGGCGGCGATGGGCCGCCGCCTGGGTGACCCCGGTGACCCGCTGCTGGTCAGCGTGCGGTCGGGGGCCAAGTTCTCGATGCCGGGGATGATGGAGACCGTCCTCAACATCGGCCTGTCCGACGAGTCGGTGTGCGGCCTGGCCGAGCAGGCCGGCAATGAGCGGTTCGCCTGGGACTCCTACCGGCGGCTGATCCAGATGTTCGGCAAGACCGTGCTGGACATCGACGGCGCCCGCTTCGAGGCGGCGCTCGACGCCGCCAAGGACGCGGCCGGGGCCACGACCGACGCCGGCCTCGGGCCCGACGACCTGAAGAAGCTCGTCCACGCCTACAAGGAGATCGTGCGCGAGCAGGCCGGGCGGGACTTCCCGCAAGACCCCCGGGAGCAGATGGACCTGGCCATCAACGCCGTGTTCGACTCGTGGAACGCCGACCGGGCCATCCTCTACCGGCGCCAGGAGCGCATCCCGACCGACCTCGGGACCGCCGTGAACGTGGTCGCGATGGTCTTCGGCAACCTCGGCGACGACTCCGGGACCGGGGTGGCCTTCACCCGCGACCCGGCGACCGGCGCCCAGGGCGTCTACGGCGACTACCTGCAGGACGCGCAGGGCGAGGACGTCGTGGCCGGCATCCGCAACACCGTGGCGCTGCAGGACCTGGAGGGCATCGACAAGAAGTCCTATGACGAGCTCCTGGCGATCATGGCGACGCTGGAGGGCCATTACCGGGACCTGTGCGACATCGAGTTCACGATCGAGCGCGGCAAGCTGTGGATGCTGCAGACCCGGGTCGGCAAGCGGACGGCGGGAGCCGCGTTCCGGATCGCGACCCAGCTCGTGGCGCAGGGCATGATCACCCTGGACGAGGCGCTGACCCGGGTGTCGGGCGGCGAGCTCGCGCGGCTCATGTTCCCGGCGTTCGACCTGTCGGCGGGCGGCTTCACCCGCATCACCAAGGCAGTCAGCGCGTCTCCCGGCGCGGCGGTCGGCCAGGCCGTGTTCTCGTCGGAGACGGCGGTCGAGTGGGCCGCCCGGGGCGAGAAGGTCATCCTCGTGCGACGCGAGACCAACCCCGACGACCTGCACGGCATGATCGCCGCCCAGGGTGTCCTCACCAGCCGGGGCGGCAAGACCTCGCACGCCGCCGTGGTCGCCCGGGGCATGGGCCGGACCTGCGTCTGCGGCGCCGAGGAGCTCCAGGTGGACGTGGCCGGGCGCCAGTTCACCGGCCCGGACGGGATCGTCGTCAGCGAGGGCGACCTCATCTCCATCGACGGCACCACCGGTGACGTCTACCTGGGCGAGGTCCCGGTGAAGCCGTCCAGCGTCGTGCAGTACTTCGAGGGCAATACCTCCCCCGACGACGACGAGCTCGTCGCGGCCGTGGACGCCCTCATGGCCCACGCGGACGCCCGCCGCCGGCTCGGCGTGTGGTCCAACTCTGACAACGGCCCCGACTGCGCCCGGGCGCGCCGCTTCGGCGCGGGCGGCGTCGGCCTGGTGCGGACCGAGCACATGTTCCTCGGGGAGCGCCGGGAACTGGTCGAGCGGCTCATCCTGTCCGCGTCGGAAGAGGAGCGGCAGGAGGCGCTGGACGCCCTGGAGCCGCTGCAGCGTGGCGACTTCGAGGAGATCCTGCTGGCGATGGACGGCCTGCCGGTGACGATCCGGCTGATTGACCCGCCCCAGCATGAGTTCCTGCCCGACCTGACCGAGCTGTCGGTCCGGCTCGCCCTCCAGGGCCAGGACGTCACCGACGAGGACAAGGACCTGCTGGAGGCGGTGCACCGGCTGCACGAGCAGAACCCGATGCTCGGCCTGCGCGGCGTCCGGCTCGCCCTGGTCAACCCGGGCCTGCTCGACATGCAGGTGCGGGCGATCGCGCGGGCGGCGGAGACGCTCAAGGCGGCCGGGCACGACCCCCGGCCGGAGATCATGATCCCGCTCACCGCGACCGTCCAGGAGATGGAGATCAGCCGGGAGCGGGTCGAGCGGGCGCTGGCGTCGGTCTTCGGGCCGGACCCGGCCGTCGCCATCCCGGTCGGGACGATGATCGAGACGCCGCGCGCGGCCGTGACCGCCGGCGACATCGCCCGGGCGGCGGACTTCTTCTCCTTCGGGACCAACGACCTGACCCAGATGACGTGGGGTTTCTCCCGCGATGACGTGGAGGGCGCGTTCTTCACGCCCTACATCAGCATGGGCATCTTCGGGGTGTCCCCGTTCGAGACGATCGACGCCGGCGGCGTTGGCCGGCTGGTCAAGCTGGCGGCCGACGAGGGCCGCGCGACCCGGCCCGGCATCAAGCTCGGCGTCTGCGGCGAGCACGGCGGCGACCCGGCGTCGGTGTGGTTCTTCCACGGGGCGGGGCTGGACTACGTGTCCTGCTCGCCGTTCCGGGTGCCGATCGCCCGGCTGGAGGCCGGCCGGGCGGCGGTGGCCAGCACGGGGAGCGACAGCCGGTAGGCGACACTGGGACATGTGAGCCTTTCTCCTGGCGAGCCCAGCCCTGGCGGTACCTACAGCGAGCACGACACCCAGCGGTGGGTGGCCGAGCCGGCCAAGAGGTCCGGCCGGACCCACTTCCAGCGGGACCGCGCCCGGGTGCTGCACAGCTCGGCCTTGCGCCGCCTCGCCGCTAAGACCCAGGTCGTGCGGGCCGGGTCGGGGGACTTTCCCCGGACCCGGCTCACCCACTCGCTGGAGTGCGCCCAGATCGGCCGCGAGCTCGGGGCCGCCCTGGGATGCGACCCCGACCTGGTCGATGCCGCCTGCCTGGCCCACGACATCGGGCACCCGCCGTTCGGCCATAACGGCGAGAACGCGCTATCGGCCCTGGCCTCGCCCGGCGGCGCCCTGGAGTGCGGCGGGTTCGAGGGCAACGCCCAGTCGCTGCGGCTGCTGACCCGGCTGGAGCCGAAGGTGCCCGGGGCCGGGCTGAACCTGACCCGGGCCGCGCTCGACGCTGCCCTGAAGTACCCGTGGGTCTACGGCCGCGCGCCGGCTGGCGCGCGGCCGGGCCTGGCCGCTGATACGGGGGGCGAACCGTCGGCCCCCGAGCCGCCCGGCAAGTGCGGCGCCTACCTGTCCGACCTCCCGGTCTTCGAGTGGATCAGGCAAGGGGCGCCCGCCGGCCGCCGCTGCCTGGAGGCCCAGGTGATGGACTGGGCCGACGATGTCGCCTACTCCGTCCACGACGTGGAGGACGGCCTGCACGCCGGGCTGGTCCCGCTGGCGGCGCTGTTCTCGCCCGCCGAGCGGTCGGTGGTGGCCGGGGTGGCGCTGGACTCCTACTGCGACCCGTCGTGGGCGGCGTCGCGGGCGGAACTGGAAGAGGTGTTCGCCGCGTTCCTGGCCCAGCCATTCTGGGACTTCACGTTCGATGGCGGGCTCGCGGCCCTCGCGGCGGTGAAGAACCTGGCCAGCGAGCTGGTTGGCCGGTTCTGCGGGGCGGCCGAGCAGGCGACGCCCGGCCAGGCTGCGGGCGCTGGCCACCGTGTCGCCCGGCCTGGTGTTGCCGGGCCCGGCGCGGCCGGGCTGCGCCGCTACGCGGCCGGGCTGGTCGTGCCGCGGCGCGAGCTGCTGGAGTGCGCGCTCCTCAAGGGGGTCGCCCTGCACTACGTGATGCGCCGCGAGGGCGCCGCGGCCCAGCAGGCCGGCGAGCGGGAGGTGATCGCGGAGCTGGCGCTGGCGATCTACGACGGCGCCCCGGACGCGTTCGACCCCGTGCTCCGGCCCGCCTGGGCGGACGCGGGGCCGGCGGCGACGGGAACGGCTTCTGGAACGAAGCCGGAAATGGCGTCTGAGACGGAGCGGCGGCGGGTGGTCATCGACCAGGTCGCCTCGCTGACCGACCGGTCGGCCATCGTCTGGCACCGGCGGTTGTGCGCCTGAGGCCGTGCGCAGCGTAATCGTCGCTCATCGTTCGCCAGGGTCGTTGCGCATCGTGGTTACGGCTGCTCCTGGCGATGCTAGGAGCCAACCCGGAGGCGTGCCGGGGCGACGTTGCCGGCCGCGAGTTCATCGCGTTCCGGCTCTCGTCCGGCCGCCTGGTCGCGGGCATGAACGTGAACGTCTGGGACTCGGCCAGCGATATCCGGGACCTGATCCGCGCCGCCCGCCCCCTGGACGCCGGCCGCCTGTCTGGCCCCGGCTTCCCCTGCCCGAAGTCTGGCCAGCCGGCTGGGGCTGGCAGTGCGAAAGTTGGCCTTAGGACAGCAGCGCCGCCAGGACGGTGGCGGTGTTGCTGAGGTCGGTGAGGACCGCGTGGGCACCGGCCGCTCGCAGGGTGCTAGCCGGGTAGCCGCCGGTCGCCACGCCCACGGCGCGGGCGCCGGCACTCAGGGCGGCCTCGATGTCCAGCGGGGTGTCCCCGACCACCACCGTTGCCTCGCCGCTGAAGTCCGTGCCCGGGCGGCCGTGCACCGCCGCCGCCCGCCGCCGGGCGAGGTGCACGAGCTCGGCCCGGACCTCGTGGTCGTCCCCGAAGGCCCCGATGCACAGGTCCAGCAGGTGGCGTAGCCCCACCGCGCTCAGCTTGACCTCCGCCAGCGGGCGGACGTTTCCGGTCAGCACCGACTGGTGCACCCGCCTGGACTCGGGCCGGGGCCGCCCGCAGGGCGGCACCCGGACCGGCCTGGCCGTGGGCCGGATGCCAGCCGCGGGCCCGACAGCAGCCGCGGGCCGGGTACCAGGTTCGGGCCGGCCAGCAGGCGCGGGGCCGTCGCCGGCCGCAGGCCGGGTGACGGCGGCTAGCGGGGCGGGATACACCAGCGGGCCATCCAGGGCGGGCGCCAGCCCGGCTCGCGCCTCGCCGGCTGCGCCGCCAGTGTGCTCGGCGTCTGCCCCGGCTGGGACCAGGAGCTCCCCGGGCATGCGGAACTCGTCCGGCCGCGCTAGCCCATCGGGCGCCAGCAGCGCGGTCGGCGGCAGGAGGCCGGTGGCCAGCGTCCCGGCGGACGGTCCCTCGGGAGTCGGCCCGGCGGGGGACGTCCCCCCGGCGGACGGCCTCCCCGCGGGCGATGACCCGCCGGCGGAGTCAGCCAGGGCAATTCTGGCCCGGGCATTGCCGGCGAGGGCATTGCCGGCGAGGGCATTGCCGAGCAGGGCGTCCGCCGGGTGGGCCGGGGCCGGGATCACGCTGACCGCGACCCCGGCGGCCGCCGCCGGGCGGCGGGCGGCTGGCCGGCGACGCGCGGCGGGCGGCCCGGCAGTGGCGGGCCCGGCAGTGGCGGGCCCGGCGGCGGGCGGGGCGACGGCGAAGCCGATGGTTGCCTCGCGGACGCGGGCCGAGGCTACCGCCGCGATCGCCTCGGCGGCGCCGGTCAGGGCGCGGCCCTGGCGGCGCGCGGCCTCGAACATCAGCGGGGACTGAGACCGGATACGTTCAATGAAGGGGTCAACCAGGCGCCGGGGGTCCGGGACGCCGGCCATGGCGAGGGTGTCCAGGATGATCGCCCGGTCGGTCCGGCCGGCCATCGGCGCGAGCTTCTCGCATGGCCGGCCGAACATTGACTCGAAAACCATCCCGTACAAGTCCCCGCCCACGCCGCCCGCGTTCAGCAACGTGCCGTCCAAGTCCCAGAGCACGAGCAAGTCGCCCACGCCAAGCACCCCCAGATTAACCAGAACGGCCAGCCCACCTGGTCTGATATCAGTGGAGGATTCCCGCCTGCGGCCCACTTAGGCATGAGCTTGAGGCGGCCGCTAGGCGGGCTCAAGCGCGGCTGGCGGCCAGCTGCCCGGCAGGCCGCCAGCCCAGGGCGGGGCCGGCGGCGGGTCACGGCGGTGCGCTTCGCGGCGGGCGGGCGGCGCGGCGGCACTAGAATCGCTTGCTAGGGGCCGGCTAACCGGTGGCGAACCGGGGGCAGGGAACACGGGCCGGGATTAGCCGCGCACGCTCAGCGGGCCGCGGCGGGCCCAGCCCGCCGATCCCCGCACGGTAGGCGCGCACAGTTGGCCCGCATAGTTAGCCCGCACAGTTGGCCGCACGGCTAGATCGGAGGCGGCGCATGCCCGGACGCATCCGCCAGGAGGACATCGCGGCGGTTCGCGAGCGCTCCCCGATCGCTGACGTGGTCGGGGAGTACATCCAGCTGCGCCCGGCCGGCGGCGGCAACCTCAAGGGCCTGTGCCCGTTCCACGACGAGCGGACGCCGTCGTTCAACGTGACGCCGGGCAAGGAGCTGTACCACTGCTTCAGCTGCAACGCCGGCGGCGACGTCATCAAGTTCGTCCAGGAGATCGACCACCTGACGTTCGGTGAGTCGGTCGAGCGGCTGGCGGCCCGGGCGCACATTGACCTGCGCTACGAGCAGGGCGGCTACGTGCCGGGCCAGGAGACCGGCGTCCGGCGGCGGCTGACCGAGGCGCACCGGGCGGCGGAGGAGTTCTACGCCGAGCGGCTGCACCGCGGCCCCGACGCCGGGCCGGGCCGGGAGTTCCTCAGCCAGCGCGGGTTCGAGCTGGCCGACGCCGAGCGGTTCGGGATGGGATTCGCCCCGCGGGCGTGGGACGAGCTGACCAAGCACCTGCGCGGCCGCGGGTTCAGCGACGACGAGCTCACCAAGGCAGGCCTGTCGCGGCGGGGCCAGCGCGGCCTCATCGACATGTTCCGCGGCCGCCTCCTGTGGCCGATCCGGGACCTGACCGGCGAGACGATCGCGTTCGGGGGGCGCAAGCTCGACCCGAACGAGGACAGCCCCAAGTACCTCAACACGCCTGAGACCCCGCTGTTCAAGAAGGGGCACGTGCTGTACGGGGCGGACCTGGCCAAGCGGGAGATCGCCAAGCGGCGGCAGGCCGTCATCGTCGAGGGCTACACCGACGTGATGGCGTGCCACCTGTCGGGGGTGGCGACCGCTGTCGCTACCTGCGGCACCTCGTTCGGCGAGGACCACGTCAAGGTCCTGCGGCGGCTGATCATGGACACCGAGGGGTCCGACGGCGAGGTCATCTTCACCTTCGACGGCGACGCCGCCGGGCAGAAGGCCGCCCTGCGCGCCTTCAGCCTGGAGGAGAAGTTCGCCACCCAGACGTTCGTCGCCGTCCAGCCCGACGGCCTCGACCCATGCGACCTGCGGCTCGCGCGGGGCGACGGCGCGGTCCGCGACCTGGTCGCCCGGCGGGTTCCGCTGTTCGAGTTCGCGATCAGGTCAGCGCTCGACAAGCACAACCTCGACACCACCGAGGGGCAGCTGGCCGCCCTGGACGAGGCCGCCCCGATCGTCGCCAAGATCAAGGACGCCGGGCTGCGCGGGCGGTACGCGGTCAACCTCGACCGCTGGCTCGGGATGATGAACGAGCGGTTCGTCCTGCAGCGGGTCCGCCAGCACTCCGGCCCCCGGGTCGCGCCGCGCAGCGGCGCCCCGGCCGCCCAGCGGCGCCCGGGTGGCGGGGCAGGCGGTCCGGCCGGAGCCGCCGGCGCCCCCGGCGCCCCCGGCGGGCTGGCGGGGGCGGTGGCCGAGCGCTACGACCGGTCGGACCCGGCCCTGCGGGTCGAGCGGGAGGCGCTGAAGCTCGCCGTCCAGGTCCCCGCCCTGTGCGGGCCGACGTTCGACGCCCTCGGGAGCGAGGCGTTCATGGTGGCCCGGCACGCGCGGCTCGCGGCCCTGGTCGCCAAGTGCGGCGGCGTCGTCAGTGCCGGCCGGCTGCGCGACTGGGCCGCCCGGCTGATCGAGGAGGCTCCCGACGACCAGGCTCGCGCGTTCTTGCGGGAGCTGATCGTGGAGCAGGTCCAGGTGGCCGGGGAACCGGATGAGGCCTACGTGGACGTGATCCTCGCCCGCGTCGCCGAGCTGGCCGTCAACCGCCAGATCACCGCGGCCAAGGCCCGCCTGCAGCGCATGAACCCGGTGGACGAGCAGGCCGGCTACAACCGCCAGTTCGGCGACCTCATGGCCCTTGAGCAGCGTCGCCAGGCCCTGCTCAAGCGGGCGACCGGAGGCTAGCGAAGCTCGCGGCTGGAGCCATGAAAAGTCACAGGAAACTCTAAGCTGGGTTTCCGTCTGGTTACACACTAGAAAAAATTGGGCCCCCCGGAATGAGGGGTGCGTGCCGCACACTGGTCCTTGTGAGCCTGACCGTACTATCGAGCGGACCATCGCTAGCACAGCAAATGACGGACCTCGTGGCGCTCGGGCGCGCACGGGGCACTGTGACGATGGGGGACGTCACCGCCGCTATAGACCGGGCCGAGCTGACCGCAGACGCGCTAGACGGGGTAGTGCGCCTCCTTGCCGATGAGGGCATCGAGATCGCGGCCGGCGGCATCGAGGAAGGCGTTGAGGAGGAACCAGACGTCCGGCTCGCAGACGAGCCGGACATCAAGACCGGGCGCTCGCCGCAGACCAACGACCTCGTTCGCATCTACCTGAGAGAGATCGGCCGGGTCCCGCTGCTGACGGCGGAAGGCGAGGTCGAGCTGGCCAAGACGATCGAGGCGGGCCTGTTCTCAGAGGAGAAGCTCAACGGCGGCTACCCGCTGCTGGGCGCCGAGCGGGCCGACCTGGAGTGGCTGGCCGCCGACGGGGTGCGCGCCAAGCAACGGCTCATCGAGGCGAACCTGCGGCTCGTGGTGTCGATCGCCAAGCGGTACATCGGCCGCGGCCTAGTCTTCCTCGACCTCATCCAGGAGGGCAACCTCGGGCTCATCCGCGCGGTCGAGAAGTTCGACTACACGCGCGGCTACAAGTTCTCCACCTACGCGACCTGGTGGATCCGGCAGGCCATCACCCGCGCCATCGCCGACCAGGCCCGCACCATCCGGGTCCCGGTCCACATGGTGGAGACGATCAACAAGCTCGCCCGGGTGCAGCGCCAACTGCACCAGGAGCTGGGCCGGGAGGCGACGGTCGAGGAGATCGCCGCCGAGATGGGCATCGAGCCCGAGCGGGTCGCGGAGATCCAGCGGATCGCCCAGGAACCGGTCTCGCTCCAGTCGCCCATCGGCGAGGAGGAATCTGATCTCGGGGATTTCATCGAGGACGCCGACGCTGTCGTCCCGATCGAGGCCGCCGCGTTCATCATGCTCCAGGACCAGCTCGACCGCGTCCTGTGCGACCTGTCCGACCGCGAGCAGCGGATCATCCAGCTTCGGTTCGGGCTGCTGGACGGGCACCCGCGGACGCTGGAGGAAGTCGGCCGCGAGTTCGGCGTGACCCGGGAGCGGATCCGGCAAATCGAGTCCAAGACCCTCGCCAAGCTCCGCCACCCGAGCCGCGCCCTCCTGCTACGGGAGTACCTCGACTAATCCTCGTTGTGCGTGGCGGCGTGGCTGTTGCCGTTCACTGAGGGGTGCCCGGCGGACCGGGCCGGGGCTGGCGGCGTGGCCGGCGACGCGGGGCGAAACCGCGAGCCCGGCCCGGCCGAGGGCCCCTTGGGGGTGGGAATCCCGGGCACGTTGATCCGGGCGACCCGCTCCCGGGCCGTCCGGGCGACCCCGGGTGCCTTGGCCGCGGCCGACTTGCCGAGCTCGGCCGCCTTGCCGACGGCCGAGCTGGCCGCCGACTTCGACAGCTCCTCGGCCTTGGCGGAAGCCGCGTGGTAGGCCCGCTGCGCGGGTGGGCTCTGCCAGGCCTTCCGGCTGTACTTGACGATCTGGTCGTATCTCTCCCGGCCGGCCCGGCTGCCGGCGATGAAGCCGACCGCCACCCCTGCCAGGAAGACGACGCGATAGCGCATCTGGCGTCCCTTCGGCTGCGTACGTGATAACGCTGCAAGTTCCCCGCAGCGGCCGACCTATGCGCGTTCCGGTGGAACACGCACCCCCCGCCGTGCGCTACGCTTATGGCGCAGCACCTGAACGCTCGGCCTGCCGTGCCGGGCGGTTACGTGACGCGCGGATAACTTGATCTGGGGTAGCTCAATCGGCAGAGCATTCGGCTGTTAACCGAACGGTTGTGAGTTCGAGTCTCACCCCCAGAGCGCGAAAACTCTGACGCCCCCTGTGCTTGCGCACCAGGGGGCGTTTTCGCATTTCACCCGGGGGGGCGACCCCCCGGGCCCCCGGCTCAGGCCCCTGCGTGGCTGGGGGTTGCCGGGCTGGTCCCGGGAGGCTTTGGCTGCCGTTCCCCCGTCGGGTCCTTGCTTGGCTTGGGGTGGGGGGGCTGAGTGGCAGCTTTTCCTTGGCTGGCCTCCAACCTTTCGACCCCAGCCGCAGCCCCAGCTCCAAGCCCAGCCGCAGCCCCAGCCCCGACGCCGCCGGCGCGGCCGTGGGCCGCCACGATCGGCGCGGCGGGGCCGCTGGTCTCGCGTCGTCGCCGGGTGAAGCGCACGCCACCGGCCTGGCAACGGTGGTCAGGGTGGCGTATTTCGCTTTCACGGGCCCGGCTGGCCCCCCGGGGCAGGCCCGCCGCCCGCTACTGGAGGAGCTTCTGGATCGTGCTCGCGATGAAGAACGCGATCACGGCCTCGCTGATGATCCACGAGTGGGCGTTCATCCAGTCACGGACGGCCGGCAGCCAGCGCTCCGCCCGGGCGCCGAGGGTCACGACCAGCAGGGCCGGCAGCGCCAGCAGGAACGCGGTCAGCGCCAGGAACGGCAGCCCGTACGCCCACGGGGAGTGGTCGCTCGCCAGCCGCGTGCCCGCGGTCGCGGAGCTGGCCAGGTCGGTGGGGAAGATGCCGAGCAGCAGCAGGCCCAGGATCAGCGTGAACCGGGGGCGGGCCGACTGGAGCTTGGTCATCCACTTCGGCGTGCCCCGGTGCCGGGCCCGGAAGACCAGCACCAGCAAGATCGCGAGGATCACCAGGACAGCGATGTCCAGCGCGTGATTCGAGCTCTTGTGCCCGCTATCGGACGAGCGGCCGGCCGAGTGGGCGATGAAGTAGAAGATCGTGTACGCGGCGGTGATCGCGAGCGTCCCGCCCGCCACGTAGGCGGCCGACGCGGCCTTCCACCGGTCGCTGGCGGCCAGGATGACGGACGTGACGATCTGCGGCCCGGCGATCATGACGAACGCCAGGGGCAGCAGCGCTACAGCATCCACTTCAGTCCCCCTTTCCCCGCAGCCCCTCAATAGCGTGCCCGCGTAAGCCGCCCGTAAGCCGCCCCGGGCCACGGTGCCGGGCTCCGGCCCAGGTCCGTGCCAGAATGAAGGTCGTGGACAAGGATCAGTACGACACGGCCCAGTACGACAAGGTCGCCGCCGGCGACGGCTTCTTCGCCGCCCTGGACCAGAGCGGCGGCAGCACGCCGAAGGCGCTGGCGGAGTACGGCGTCGATGCCAGCCGCTGGAGCTCCGACGCGCAGATGTTCGACATCGTCCACGCCATGCGCACCCGGGTCCTGGCCAGCCCGGCGTTCGACGGGACGCGCATCCTCGGGGCGATCTTGTTCGACCAGACCATGGAGCGCGAGGTGGCAGGGATGCCGTCGGCCGCGTACCTGTGGGAGCGCAAGGGCGTCGTCCCGTTCCTGAAGGTGGACGCGGGCCTGTCTGCCGAGCAGGACGGCGTGCAGCTCATGAAGCCCATTGGCGCTCTCGATGACCTGCTCGCGCGCGCCCGGCGGCACCGGGTCTTCGGCACCAAGATGCGCTCGGTGATCAAGGACGCGAGTCCCAGCGGGATCGGGGCCATCGTCGCGCAGCAAGCCGATTACGCCCGCCGGATCATGGCGGCCGGCCTCGTCCCGATCATGGAGCCCGAGGTCAGCATCGACAGCCCGCACAAGCAGGAGGCCGAGGCGCTGCTGCGCGACGCGCTGGCCGCCAGCATCGGGCAGCTGCCCGGCGGCTCGGTCGTGATGCTCAAGCTCACCATCCCGACCGTGCCCGGCCTGTACGGCGACCTGGCGGCCGACCCGCGCGTCCTGCGGGTACTGGCCCTGTCGGGCGGGTACAGCCGGGCCGAGGCGTGCGCGCTGCTCGCCCGTGACCCGGTCATGATCGCCAGCTTCTCGCGGGCGCTGCTGGCGGGGCTGACCGAGGGGCAGGGTGACGACGCGTTCAACGCCGAGCTGGAATCGACGGTCGAGGAGATCTACCGGGCCTCAGCGGGCAAGCAGCACCGGGCCCCGTAGGGGCAAACCGGGGCATACTGGTACGGAAGGCCGTGGCGGGGCCTGGGGGAGAAGCGGCCATGGTTGGTGACTGGGGGGAAGACGAGACGCGGCGGGCGAAGGCTGCCCTGATCAACACCACGGTGCCGAACGCCGCCCGCGTCACGGACTACCTGTACGGCGGGCGGGATAACTTCGCGGCCGACCGCAAGGCCGCGCGGGTCCTGGCGACGGCCGCGCCCTCGATCGCGGGCATCGCCCCGGCCGTGAGCTCCTTCCAGCGGCGGCTGCTGCGCTTCCTGGTCGCCGACGCCGGCATCCGGCAGTTCCTCGACATCGGCACCGGCCTGCCCCTGGTCGGCAACACTCACGAGGTCGCCCAGGCGATCGCGCCCGAGTGCCGGATCGCCTACGTCGACAACGACCCGATGGTGCTGTCGCATGCCCGCGCGCTGATGCGGTCCGCCCCCGGGGGCGCGGTCGGCTACGTCGACGCGGACGTCCGCGACCCGGCTGGCATCGTGGCGGGCGCCGCCGCGACGCTGGACGCCAGCCGCCCCGTCGCGGTCCTGCTGTTGTTCACCCTCGCCTACGTCGAGGGCGACGCGGAGGCCGCCTGGGTGGTGGCGGCGCTGCTGGCGGCGCTGCCGGCCGGGAGCTACGTCGCGCTCTACCACCTGGCCAGCGACCTGGACCCGGACCTGGCCGAGGCGGCCCGGCAGTGGAACTCGATGATGCCCGCGCAGCCCATCACGCTCCGCTCCCGCTCCCGCGTCGCCGCCCTCGTGGACGGCCTCGACCTGGTCCCGCCCGGCCTGCTGCCGGTCGCCGGGTGGCGGCCCGACCCGGGCGACCCGAGCGCCGACCACGCCGTCCCGGTCTACGGCGTGGTCGCCCGCAAGCACTGAGGTTCGGGTAAGCACTGTGGTTCGGTAAGCACTGTGTTCGGTAAGCACTGTGTTCGGTAAGCACTGGGGTTCGGTAAGCACTGTGGTTCGGTAAGCACAGGGGTTCGGTAAGCACTGGGGTTCGGCCAAGCAACCGTGATTCCCGCACGGACCGGGATTCCGGCCGGCTTGGTCACTTGTGGTGCGCAAGGCACCTGTTCCGCGAGCGGGGGTGCATTAAGCTAACCCGGGCACAAGGCGCACTCGCACCGCGTGGGCTACCTGCCCCGCACGCTGCCCTAATAGGGCGTTTAGGCCCTGAATGGGCAGTTATCCCGCATATCGGCAATATGTGCTACATCTGCGACGGCCGATGCTAGCGTTGTTGAACTACACACGTTAGAACGCGGTCTTACTTGTCACTCGCGGTGAGGGCCCTTCGGCTTGCGCCGGCGCCGCCGCTCTACAACGACGGGATGCCTGATGAGATCGGGATCAGCTGAGCAGGAGGCGGGGCGCGGCCCGGCCCGGCTCGTGCCGCAGGGGGACGGCTACGCCGACTACGTCGATCCCGCCCGCGTGCCCGGCCCGGGCCAGCACCGCTCGGGCCGCCGGCCGCCGGGCCAGCGCCCGACCCGCAACATCCCGACCGGCTCGTTCCGCATCAAGGGCGTCCCGGTCAGCGCGAACCGGCGCCGCCAGCGGTCGATCCGGTCCACGATCGCGTGGCTGCTGGTCCTCCCGCTGCTGACGATGGCCGGGCTGTACGCCTACGCCGCCTACGGCGCGATCGGGTCCGCCGTGGCCAGCCAGCACGCCGCGTCCGTCAACAACCAGGTGAACGAGCCGGTCCGCACCCTCGGGGCGGCCCTCCAGGACGAGCGGGCGCAGACCCTCGCCTACCAGGCGTCGTCCGGGCGGGCGATCCCGCTGGCCGACCTGCGGGCGGGCTACGCCCGGACCGACGCCGCCGCGGCGGCGTTCGAGGCGGCCGACAAGAAGGCGTCCGGGATTGAGCCGGCCACGGTCCGGCCAGAGGCCATCGCCCTGGAAAGCCAGCTCGCCAGCCTGACCGGCATCCGGGCCGGGGTCGAGGCGGGCAGCCACGACGGGATCGGCACGTTCGAGCAGTACAACGCCGTCCTCGGCGCGGTCATCCCCTACGTGATCAGCCTGCAGAACCCGAGCACGTCGGTCCCGGCCTACCAGGAGTCGCAGGCCCAGGTGTACGGGGGCGAGGGGATCGAGTCCGCCGCCGAGGTCGATGCCCTGCTCGGCGGGGCGCTGGCCGGCGGCGGCACGCTCACCACCCAGGAGTACGCCCAGTTCGCCAGCGCCTACGAGGACCAGAAGGCGGAGTTCGCCAACGCCACCATCCCGCTGTACTGGCAGGTGAGCACCGACACCTACCAGGCGGCCCTGGCCAGCCCGCAGTACCAGGCCCTGACGACGCTGGAGGACCAGGTCACGGCGCACGGTCCCGGCCACCTGCCGGTGACCGGGCCGGAGCTGCAGCGCGTGACCGGGACGGTCCTGGACTCCAATGGCCCGCTGATCACGGCCGAGGTCGCCAGCGGCGCGGCCACCAGCGCCGCCGACTCCCGCCAGGGCGACCTCATCCTCTACCGGCTCTACGCGATCGGCGGGGCCGGCCTGCTCGTCGTCATCGTGTCGGCCTGGCTGCTGCTGCGCTTCGGCGGCCGCATCGCCCGCGAGCTGACCGGGCTGCGGGGCGTGGCCCAGGCGGTAGCGGGCGAGCGGCTGCCCGCCGTCGTGCGCCGCCTGCGCGCCGGCGACGACGTGGACGTGAGCGCCGAGGCGCCGCCGCTCGACCTCGGGACCAAGACGCGGGAGGTCACCGAGACCGCCGACGCGCTGTCGGTGCTGCAGTACGCCGCCGTCGAGGCGGCGGTCGAGCAGGCCCGGCTCCGCACCGGCGTCAGCAACGTGTTCCGCAGCCTCGCCCGCCGCAACCAGTCCCTGGTCCAGCGGCAGCTGCGCATGCTGGACGAGATGGAGCGCGGGACGCAAGACCCCGACGCCCTCAGCCAGTTGTTCCGCCTGGATCACCTGACGACCCGCATGCGCCGCCAGGCCGAGGGCCTCATCATCTTGTCCGGGGCGGCCCCCGGCCGTCGCTGGCAGCACCCGGTCCCGGTCGTGGAGGTCCTGCGCGGCGCGGTCTCCGAGATCGAGGACTACGTCCGGGTGGACCTGGTCACTGACTCGCCCGACTACCTGTCAGGCACGGCCGTCGCCGACGTGACCCACTTGCTGGCCGAGCTCATCGAGAACGCGGTCGCCTACTCGCCGCCGGCGACCCGCGTGCAAGTCCGTGCGGGCCGGGTCGCCAGCGGCTACGTAGTCGAGGTGGAGGACCGCGGCCTGGGCATCCTGCCCGCGACCCGCGACGGCCTGAACGAGCGGCTCGCCCAGCCGCCGGAGTTCGACCTGGCCGACAGCGACCAGCTCGGCTTGTTCGTGGTCAGCCGGCTCGCGGTCCGGCACGGGATCTCGGTGTCGCTGCGCGAGTCCGGCTTCGGTGGCACCACCGCGATCGCGCTGCTCCCGCCCGACCTCGTGGTGTCGCAGGAGGAAGCGGCGGCCGCCGCCCGGGAAGCGCCCGGCGCCGGCGCGCCCAGCCGCCGCGTCACCGGCGCCACCGGCGGGACCGGCCCGGTCAGCGCAATCGGAGCCAGCTCAGCCGGAACCAGTGCGGGCGGAACCAGTGCGGGCGAGGCGGCCGGGCGCCGCGCGGGCCGCCTGGGCGACCCGGGCGGCCTCGCCGGGCCCGGCAGCGGCACCGGTCCTGCCCGCGTCTTCCCGGCCGGCCCGGCCTACGATCCAGCCGATGCCGGCTCGGGCTACGCCGGCTCTGCTAACGCGGATCCCGCCTACGCCGGTGCCGGCTACGAGGGCCCCGGCTCGGCCCGCTCGGGCTACGCCGGCCCCGCCAACGCGGATCCCGCCTACGTCAACTCTGGCTTCGAAGGCCCTGGCTTGGCCGGCTTCGGCCGTGCTGGTTCGGCTTTCGCCGGCGGTGCCCCCGAGGGAGCTGACCATGCCTATGGTGACTCCGCCGGCCGTGCCTTCGCGGGCTCTGGTCATGAACGCCCTGGCTTCGCCGGCTCTGGCAACGACGGGCCTGGCCACGTCGGCCGTCCCGGCTCTGCTTCCGGCCACGCCGATCGCGGCTTCGCGGGTTCCGGCCCTGATGGCCCGGCCATTGGCGGTCGTGCCTTCGCCGGCTCTGGCCGCGATGACCCTGGCTACGCCGGCCGGGCCGCCTCCGCTTCCGACCACGCGAGCAATGGCTACGCCGGCCCTGCCAACGCCGGCTCCGCCCAGGGCGACCTCGCCCAGCCTGGCCCGGCCGAGGCGGTCCCCGCCCGCGCCAGCGGCCCCTTCGGCGATGATCCCTTCGTCCGCGACCGCTTCGCCGGCAACGGTTACGCCAGCGAGGGCACGCTCGGCGGCGGGTACTCCGGCCCCGTGCGGAGCCGGCCCGCCAACGGGGGGCGCGGCTCGTTCGGTCACCCGGCCCCGTTTCAGGACGCCCCGGCACCGGGCAGGCCGCCCGTCCCGCCCGCACCAGCCGCCCAGCCCAGCTTCCCCGTTAACCTGGCCGGCGACGGGCTGGCGGCCAGTGACCTGGCGGGCAGTGACCTGGCGGGCGACCTGGCGGCCGATAGCCCGGCGGGCGCCAGCCTGGCCGGCGATGGCGGCGGCCAGGCGGCGGGAGTCGCCGGCGGCGGACTGCCCCGGCGCCAGAAGATGGCCAGCATGGCCCCGCAGCTACGCGACAGCCGTCCCGGAGCGGGGGACGGGGCGCGCGGCGGGCGCTCGCCCGAGCAGGCCCGGGCGCTGCTGTCCTCCATCCAGCGCGGGCTGCGGACCGGCCGCGAGGCTGAGGGCGGCCCGGCTGAGGGCGGCCCGGCTGAAGGCAGCCTGGCCGGGCCGGGCGCCGGCGACCACGGACCGGAGCCGCAGGGCCCGGGTGGCTGGCCCGACGGCAACGGGAACACGCGATGAGCGCAGGCGGAGGCGGCATGCACGAACTGGACTGGCTCCTGCAGAACCTGGCGTCCTCGGTGGGCGGGGTGCGCAACGCCGTCATCTTGTCCCCCGACGGGCTGGCGCTCGGCCGCTCGCCCGGGCTGTCCCCGGCTGACGCCGAGACGCTGGCCGCCCTCAGCGCCGGCGCGCAGGCCCTCGCGCACGGCACCGGCCGTAAGTTCGGCTCGGGCGAGGTCGTGCAGACCACGATTGAGATGGACACCGCCGTCTTGTTCATCACCCCGGCCGGCCGGGGCACCTGCGTGGCCCTGCTGGCCGACGGCGAGGCCGACCATGGCCAGGTCGCCTACGAGCTCGCCGTCCTGGTGAAGCGGGTCGGCCAGCACATGATCGCCGACCCCCGGTTCCCGGTTCGCGATACGGTCTAGCGGAGCGCCGTACCCGTCTAGCCAGGAGACGCAGTCGAGCCAGGAGACACAGCGGCAGTGAGCGAACATGACGACCGGGCCGAGTGGGACGCCGGCCCGGTCGCCCGGCCCTACGCCGTCACCGGCGGGCGGACCCGGCCGCGAGTCGGGCTCCGCTTTGACCTGATCGATGTCATCACCCCGACCGGGCGCCAGCCCGGCCCGCCGCCCGTCAGCCCTGAGGGCCGCCGCATCCTGGAGCTGTGCGCCCGCCCGGCCACCGTCGCCGACCTGGCCTCGGCGCTGGCTCTGCCGCTGGGCGTCGTCCGGGTCCTGCTGGGCGACCTCGTCCACGACGGCCTGGCTGACGTCCGGGTGGCCGCCCCGGCCGGCTCCGTCACCGACCAGGGCCTGCTCGCCCGCGTGCTCGCCGGGATCAGGGCGCTCTAAGCCGGCCGCCAGCCCTGGCCAGCCGGGCGGGGACCGGCCGCCGCGCGCTCGCGCTCTCGGATCATTGCGCTCATTGCGGCCTATGATGTTATTCGTGCACGCGGTTCCGATTGGCACGCTGAGCAGCGAGCCTGATCCCACGATCCTGACCGCCTACCCGGTCGAGGGCAAGGCCAGCGTCCTCGGGGACATGCCGGTCCGGCTGCGGGCCGAGGGCACGACCCTGGCCGCCTACGGGTTCGGCCACCAGCGCATCGCCGTCCCGGCCAGCGAGATCGCCACCATCCAGGCCTACGTCCGGCGAGGCCCCAAGGGTGAGGTCGCGGCCGCTTCGCTCGCCCTCATCGGCCACTCCGGCTCGCCGCTGCTGTGGGCACGCGGCCCCTGGGGCCCGGGCCTGGAGGAGCTGCGCAAGAAATTGCGAATCCGCTCGCTTACCCACCCGACGGGGCGCCTGACGGCGCACTTCCGCACCCGCCGGTCGCTGCCGCGCGGCACCCCCGTCTTGCGGACCCGGCCGCGCGGCTGGCTCGTCCTCGGCATCACCGCGTTCGCGGTCGCCCTGCTCATGACCATTGGCGGCGCCCTCGCCGGGGTAGGCCTGTCGCTGCTGCTGCCATCCGGCATCGGCGGGATCCGTGACCTGATCGGCATCGCCCTCGCGATCGGCGGCGTCCTCGGCGGGATCTGGCTGTTCTACGCGATCCGGTCGGTGCTGGCCGACGGGCTGCGCTGGTTGGTTGCCTCGCTGCGGGCGGGCGGGCCGGCCCCGTGGGACCGGTTCTGGCGGGTCGAGACGCCCGCCATGGTGCTGGGGACGATCGTCACGATCATGGTCGCGCTGTCCATCCCGCTGCTGCTGATCTGGGGCCCGATCATCGCCGGGGTCTCCCTGTCGCACGGCTACCGCGACGCGGCCCTCGTCCGGGACCTGCGCCAGCACGGCGTCCAGGTGGCCGGAACGGTGGTCAACGACCCCTACTACACGACCGACTCCGATGGCGACGAGGAGGAGCACGACCGGGCGGCGCTGTCGTTCTCCCCGGTCGGCCAGACCCGGCAGCAGCTCACGGTGGATGACCCCGGCATCGCCGGCATCACCTGGCCGATCGACCCCTACGACCCGGTCACGGTCGTCTACGACCCGGCCGACCCGCAGAAGGCGGCCGTCCAGCAGCAGATCACCGGCTCGGTCTGGCACGGCGCCCCCATCGGGAACGTGATCGGCGGCGCTGTCGCTGTCTTGATCTTTGAGCCCCCGCTGATCTGGCTGTTCATCCTGCGAGTAACGGCCAGCCGCCGCAAGGCGGGCCGGGAGTTCACCCGCGGGCTCGCCTAGGCCGCCCCGGCGGGGGAGCCTGCCGGGGGGCGATCCTCGGGCGTGCCCCGCGGCGCCGTGGCGGGGCGCTGGGTCCCCCGGGGCGTTTCCTGGCCGGCCGCCCGGCCGCCCGGCTGCCTCGATTGCCGTCGATTGGCTTCACCAGCGCGGCTAATCGACGGCAATCCCCGTACCCCTCCTGATAACAGCAAGATACGTGCCTCGGCGGCCGTGTCTGCCTCGCGGCGGGGGGCCGCTGGCTAGCCGGGGCGCGCGGCCAGGCGTGTTCACGGGTGCTAGGCGCCGGCCGCCGGGCTGACGCCGGCCAGGTCCGAGGTCTTCACCCGGATCAGGATCAGCGCGATGATCACCGCCAGGACCGAGACGCCGGCCGACAGCCAGTAGGCGTGGGAGAAGCCATGGGCCAGCGAGTGGCTGGTCAGCGCCACCTGCTGCGCCTTCAGCTGGGCGGGGGTCAGGTTGACGGGGCGCCCGGCCCGGGCAGCGGCGGCGGCCGCCGCCTTCTGGGCGGCCGCGCCCGCCGCGGCCGCTGACGCCACCGCCGACCAGGCCACGGTGCCGAGCAGGGCCAGCCCGACCGACCCGCCGACCTGCTGGCCCGCGTTCATCAGCGAGGACGCGACGCCGGTGTCGTCATCGGCCACCTTGACCAGGGACACCAGCGAGACCGGCACGAACACCAGCCCCAGGCCGACCGCGATGCACATGATCGGCCCGAGCATGCCGCCGGCGTAAGAGCTGTTCTCGCCCAGCCGCGACAGCCAGTACATCCCGCCCGCCATGATCGCGGGCCCGCCGATCATCAGCGGCCGCGCCCCGATCCGGGAAACGAGCTGCGACGCCGCGGCCGACGCGGCCATGATCGTGACGACCATCGGCAGGAACGCGATCCCGCTGCGCAACGGGCTGTAGCCCCATACCTGCTGGGTGAAGATCGTCAGGAAGAAGAACACCCCGAACAGCGCCGTCCCGATGCACAAGCTGATCAGGTACGCCCCCGACCGGTCGCGGCTGGCCACCACCCGGGTCGGCACCAGCGCGTGGCGGCTGCGCGCCTCGATCACGGCGAACAGCACCAGCAGCGCCACCGAGGCCGCCAGCGACGCGACCACCTTCGTGTCCCCCCAGTGCGAGACCCCGTTCGACGTGGTCGCCGCGCTGGACAGCCCGTACACCAGCAGCCCCAGGCCGGCCGACCCCGTGATCGCGCCGGGCAGGTCGAAGTTGCCGCGCTGGCGGGGGGACTCGGCCAGCACGCGCGGCGCGAGTGCCAGCACCAGCAGGCCGATCGGCACGTTGACGAACAGCACCCACCGCCAGTCGAGGTAGTTGACCAGCAGCCCGCCCGCGATCAGGCCGACCGCCGCCCCCGAGATCGACATGGCCGCGTACACGCCCATGGCCCGGTTGCGCGGGCGCCCCTCGGGGAACGTGACCGCGATCAGCGACAGCGCCGTCGGCGCGGCGAACGCGCCCCCGACGCCCTGGGCCGCCCGCGCTGCCAGGAGCCAGGCCTGGCTGGTGGCGAGGCCGCCGAGCAGGGAGGCGACGGTGAACAAGGCGATGCCGAACATGAAGACCCGGCGCCGCCCGAGCAGGTCGCCGGACCGGCCGCCGAGCAGCAGCAGGCCGCCGAACGCGAGCGTGTAGGCGTTGACCACCCACTCGAGGTTGCTGCCGGAGAAGTGCAGCGCGTCCTGGATGTGCGGCAGCGCGACGTTGACGATGGTCGCGTCGAGCACGACCATCAGCTGCGCCGTGGCGATCACCACGAGCGCGAGCCCCAGGTGGCGGGGCTTGCCCCGATCGCCCGGGTCCGGGCGCGGCCGCGCGGCGGCCGCCAGCGGCGGTGTGGCAGACACGATGTCCCCTCCGTGCTTAACTACTTAACGTCATTCAATTAATACTTAGAGTAATTCGAATGACGGGGGCAGCCTGCCCGGTGCGGCCGGCCCGCAACCATCCGGGGGTGACCGTCGTCATACTGGTGTGAGCCGACTGACCTCTCGCCGGGCGTTCATCGCCGGGACTTCGACCGTAGCCGCGGGCGCCCTGACTGGGGCTGGCCTCGCGCGCCATTCCGCACTGGCCAATCCAGCGTCTCCGGGGGCGACGGTGACGCCGCTCGCCTACACCAGCGCCGCCAGCGGGCCCGCGCCCGCCGACTGGACCGCCCTCAAGACTGACCTCCAGGGGCACCTGGTCCGCCCCGGGGACGCGAGCTACAACCTCGACAAGGAGCTGTACGACCCCCGGTTCGACGGGCTGACGCCCGCCGGGATCGCGTACTGCGCCACCTTCCAGGACGTCCAGGCCTGCCTGGCGTTCTCCCGCAAGTTCGGGGTCCAGGTGGCCGCCCGCTCCGGCGGCCACAGCTACGCCGGCTGGTCATCGTGCGCCGGGCTGATCATCGACGTGACCCGGATGAACGTGGTCAAGCTGTCGGGGACGACCGCCGAGATCGGGTCCGGGGCCAAGCTCATCGACGTGTACTCGGGGCTGGCCGCGCACGGCCGGGCGATCCCGGGCGGCTCCTGCCCGACGGTGGGCATCGCCGGCCTGACGCTCGGCGGCGGCATCGGCGTGACCGGCCGGGCGCACGGCCTGACCTGCGACAACCTGACCTCGGTGGACGTTGTGGTCGCGGACGGGACCGTCTACCAGGCGACCCCCACCCAGCACGCGGACCTGTTCTGGGCATGCCAGGGCGGCGGGGGCGGCAACTTCGGGGTCGTGACCCAGTTCACGTTCAGCACGTTCGCCACGACCCCGATCCTCACCTTCTTCCTGCGCTGGAACTGGTCGCAGGCGGCCGACGTGGTCCGCGGCTGGCAGTCGTGGGCGCCGACCGCTCCCGACGCCCTGTGGTCCAACCTGCACCTGTCGGCCGCGACCCACGGCTCGGAAGGGGTCACCGTCGGCGGCACCTACCTGGGCAGCGAGAGCGCCCTGCTGACGCTGCTGGGCAAGCTCTACTCGGCCGTCGGCCCGCACCCGTTCGAGGCGATCGTCACCCCGCACTCGTCGTACCTGGACGCGATGCTGTACGAGGCCGGCTGCTCAGGCGAGACCGTGGCCGCGTGCAGGCTGCCCTCGCAGGGGCCGTCGGGCACGTTCCCCCGGGTGCCGCAGTACGCGAAGTCGGACTTCTTCAACCGGCCGCTCACCTCGGCCGGGATCGGGACCATGCTGACCTGGATCGAGAAGTTCCCGCCGGTCGCGGGGGCGGCGGGCGGCTCCGGCGGCATCGCCCTGGACGCGCTGGGCGGGGCGATCAACCGCGTCTCGCCCAGCGCGACGGCGTTCGTGCACCGCACCTCGCTGTTCGACGCCCAGTACACGACGAACTGGTCCAGCGGCACCGGCGGGACCGGGGCGGCGAACCAGCACGCCTGGCTGCGGTCGTTCTGGACCGCGATGCGGCCCTACGCCAGCGGGCAGGCCTACCAGAACTACATCGACCCCGACCTGACCACCAACTGGCGGTCGGCGTACTACGGCGCCAACACCACCCGCCTGGAGGCGGTGAAGAAGGCCTACGACCCGACGCGCATCTTCCGCTTCCCCCAGGGGTTTTAACCCAGGGGACGGCTTGACCCGGGGGGCGGCCCCCCCGGACCCCCGATCCGGGCGCCTTTCGGCCCGCCGCCTTCCCTCGCCTCCGCTCCCTCGTTCCCCGGTCGCTCCGGCTCAGTCCAGGCGGCGCGAGGCGCCCTCCTCAACAACCGGGTCCGGGGGTCCGGGGCCGACTCCCCGGACCCCCGGGGGGCGGCCAGGGCGGCGAGGATAGGGTTGGTTGCCGTGATCGTGGACATTCATGGGCACTACACGACGACCCCGGCGGGCCTCGGCTCCTACCGGGACGCGCTGGCCGCCCGGCTCACCGGCGGGACCGGCATTCCAGAGCTTCCGCAGCTGCCGTCGATCGGCGACGACGAGGTCCGGGACAGCATCGAGGGCAACCAGCTGCGGATCCAGCGCGAGCGCGGGATCGACCTGACGATCTTCTCCCCTCGGGCCTCGTGGATGGGGCACCACGTCACCGACGTGCCGACCGCGGTGGCCTGGGCGCAGGCGTCGAACGACCTCGTGCACCGGGTGACGCGGCTGTTCCCGCGCAACTTCGCCCCGGTGTGCCAGCTCCCGCAGGTGCCCGGCGGCTCGCTCACGCCGGTCGTCTACGAGCTGCGGCGCTGCGTGACCGAGCTCGGGTTCATCGGCTGCAACCTGAACCCGGACCCGTCAGGCGGGTTCTGGAGCTCACCGCCCCTGACCGACGAGTACTGGTTCCCGGTGTACGAGGCGATGGCCGAGCTCGACGTGCCGGCGATGATCCACGTCTCGACCTCGTGCAACCCGGCCGCGCACACGCTCGGCGCGCACTACCTGAACGCTGACACGACCGCGTTCATGCAGCTGGTCTCGGGCCGCCTGTTCGAGCGGTTCCCGGCCCTGCGGTTCGTGATCCCGCACGGCGGCGGGGCGGTGCCCTACCACTGGGGCCGGTTCATCGGGCTGGCGACCAGGGAGAAGCTGCCGTCCATTGACGACAACGTGCTCGGCAACGTCTACTTCGACACCTGCGTGTACCACCAGCCCGGCATCGACCTGCTGACCAGCGTGGTGCCAGCCGGCAACATCTTGTTCGCGTCGGAGATGCTCGGTGCCGTCCGCGGCGACAACCCGCGGACCGGGGCGCCGTGGGACGACACCAAGCGCTACATCGACGCCGCCAGGATCAGCGACGAGGACCGGGCGAAGATCTACGAAGGCAACGCCCGCCGCGTGTACCCCCGGCTCAGCCTCCCCGCCTGAACCGGTTGGCGCGCGGCTGATCCAAGCCGCAGGCGCTCCAGCGCGCCGGGGGCCGAGCCTGGCCTGGCGTAGCCGGGCGGGAAGCACCGTCAGTCGTTGGCGAGCAGCCAGTCCAGGGCGGTGGCGGCCGTCCAGGACTGGTTCAGGCTGCCGAGCGGCTCGCCGGTCAGGGCGTGGTAGTACTCGGCGTAGGTACCGTCCTCCAGCTGGGCGATCGCGGTCGCCGTCAGCTTGTCGGCCAGGACCTCCTCGCCGTCGCGGTGCAGCGCCCATGACAGCAGCCAGTTGAACACCGGCCAGACCGGGCCGCGCCAGTAGCAGGCCGGGTCGAACGCGGGCGAGTCGGGCGAGGTGCTCGGCGGCAGCGGCCACCGCAGCGCCGGGTGCCCGGCCCACTCCTTCCCCAGCAGCAGGTCGACCTGCCGCCGCCGCAGGTCCTCGGGGACCTTCCCGGCGATCAGCGGGGCGAACCCGGCGCAGGTCTGCGTGCGCAGCCACTTGCCGGTACGCAGGTCCACGTCGGCGGCCAGGCCCGACTCATCGTCGACGTGGGCGAAGACCGCGGCCCGGGCCGCGGCGGCGTACCGCCGGACCTCAGCCGCGTCGGCTGGGCGCCGGAGCCGGTCCGCGAGGTCGGCCAGCAGGTCGCTGGCGACCGCGTAGATGGCGGTGAACAGCACGTCGCCGACCTGGAAGCTGCCGATCTGGCGCAGCATGGCCGAGTCGTAGCCGGCGTGCTTGCCCTCCTCGATCAGCCACAGGTACTTGTCGTACTCGTGGTCGGTCGGCCGCTGGGCGGCGCTGGCGACGTGCGCCTTGTCCTTGCGGGTGTACTGCGGCAGGTCGGGGCCGGGAACCACGTTGGCGTAGGGCACGTCCCAGCGGGGCGAGTTATCGGTCCCGCTCTCCCAGCCGTGGAAGAGCGTCATCAGCCCGGTCTCCTCGTCGGCCCGCTCGCGGGCCAGGAACCGGTGCCAGCTCAGCAGCTTGGGGTAGATCGCCCGCGCCCAGTCCATCGTCTCGTCGGCTTGTCGGCCGCCGTGAGCGGCGGCCACCTCCAGGATCCTCGCAACCGCGATGGCATGGACCGGCGGGTCGGTGATGCCGCTGGTCGGAGGCGATTCCGGGGCGTCGTCGGAGATCACCGCGCACTGCCAGTGGTCCGGGCCGGGAAAGTAGCCGGTGGCGTCGGGATCGAAGACGATGTGCGGCACCATGCCGTTGCGCCATTGCCCGGCGAACAGGGAGTCGAGCTCCAGCCGGGCGCGGGGCAGGTCGACGGCCGCCAGCCCGATCGCGTTGAACCCGGCGTCCCAGCTCCACTGGTGCGGGTACAGGTGCGGGGATGCCTTGGTGATGAGGCCGGTGCTGTTGTCTCGGAGGATGTAGGCGGCTCTGGCCGCCAGAGTTAGTGATCCAGTCATCTCTACGTAACCAAGAGGTTAGGGAACATGACATGCATGTTAACCAGTGGGACAGGAGAAATCTTCCGTGAACAAGTGTCGCAAGGCGACTCCTTGGGAAATTACCTCGGGTTAGGGACCTTCGCTACGTCCCAGTCGCCCCCTGAGGCCCAGCATTGGTGAAGCCGGGGGATAGCGGACGCGGTGCTCGCGTCCCCGGGGTCCCTCAGTCACGGCGGCACCGGCGACGATGGCGCCCGGCCACGGGCAGCGGGCGTCCGTAGCGGGCTCAGCGGGGGCGGCGCCTATTTTGGCGCCCGAACCGTTATTTTCATGCTCTTCGCCGCTTTTGCCCACACCGTGCCGCTGCCCGGATGGCCCCGTCTTACACATGAACGCCGGGTCATGGTTGACACCATCATGTCGGTGTGTCTATCTTTTGAGTGTAACTTCCACTTTGGATTGACTGCCGGAAGGTGGTAACTGTCATGAACTCAGCCAGCCCGGCCGCGCGCGGCTCGTCGGGGCGGTGGTGGGCGCTCGCGGCCATCGGGGCCAGCGTGCTCGTCGTGGGGCTGGACCTTACGGTCCTCAACCTGGCGCTGCCGACGATCGCCGGCACCCTGCACGCCTCGACCGGCGACCTGCAGTGGATCTCCGACTCCTACAGCCTGGTCCTCGCGGTGGTGATGCTGCCCGCGGGGATGCTGGGCGACCGCTTCGGGCGCAAGAAGGTCATGCTCATCGCCCTCGCGGTGTTCCTGCTCAGCTCCGTGGCCTGCGCGTACTCCAGTAGCGTGGGGGAGCTGATCGCGGCCCGGTGCCTGCTCGGGCTGGGCGCGGCCGCCATCTTCCCGCTGGCCCTGTCGGTGCTGCCGGTCTTGTTCCGCCGCGAGGAGATGGGCAGCGCGATCGCCGTGGTGTCCGCGACGACCATGCTCAGCTTCCCGGTCGGGCCGATCGTCGGCGGTTACCTGCTCGATCACTTCTGGTGGGGAGCGGTCTTCCTCATCAACGTGCCGGTGGTGCTGATCGCCCTGGTCGCGGTGGTCTTCCTGCTGCCGGAGTCGCGCTCGTCGGCGCGCCTGACGGTCGACTTCGCCGGGCTGATCGTCTCCAGCGCCGGGCTGGCCGCGCTGACCTACGGGTTCATCCGGGCCGGGCAGGACGGGTGGGGCAGCGGCGTCGCCCTCGGGGCGATGCTCGCCGGGGCCGTGACCGGAGTCGCGTTCGTCGCCCTGGAGCGCCGGATCGCCCGCAGCGGCCGGCACCCGCTCGTGGACCTGCGCTTGTTCCAGTCGGCGGGCTTCCGCTGGGGCACGATCCTCGCCACCGTCGTCTCCTTCGCGATGTTCGGCCTGCTGTTCGCCATGCCGCAGTACTTCCAGGAGGTCCGCGGGGCGGACGCGCTCGGCAGCGGGATCCGGCTGCTGCCGCTGATCGGCGGCATGCTGGTGGGCATGATCGGCGGCCGCCGGCTGACCGAGGCGCGCCGGGGACCAGGCGGGACGCGGCGGCCGGCCGTGGCCGGCGCCCGGGGCCTGGTGGCCGCCGGGTACCTGATCATGACGATCGGGCTGGCCCTCGGGGCGCTCACCCGGGCCTCGTCCTCGACTGGCTATGCCGCCGCGTGGATCGCGGTGGCCGGGCTGGGCCTCGGCCTGGTGATGCCGTCGGCGATGAACGTGGCCCTCGGCGAGCTGTCGGCCGAGCGCAGCGGGTCCGGGTCCGCCCTCATCTCGGCCCTGCGCCAGGTGGGTGCCACGATCGGGGTCGCGATCCTCGGCACCCTGGTCAGCAACGGGTACACCGCCGCGCTCGGCGGGGCCCTGCACGGGGTGCCCGGCGGCGCGGCCGCGGCCGCTCGCGGCAGCGTGGCCGGCGGCGTCGCGGTGGCCCGCCAGCTCGGCTCGCCGTCCCTGCTGGCCAGCGTGCAGGCGGCGTTCGTGCACGGCATGGACATGATGCTGTGGACGTGCGGCGGGATCGCGCTGGCGGCCGCCCTGCTCGCGGCGGTGTTCCTGCCCCGGCGCGGTGCCGCTGGGGCTGGCCCGGCGACCGGCCTTGCGGCCGACCCCGCCCTCGCGGTGGCGCCCCTGGTCGCGACCGGTCCGCGCGGCGATGGCGAGCAAGTCGACGGGCCGGCGACGGAGCAGGCAGAATCGACACCGTGACGGAAGCGACGGCCCCCGGCGGGCTGCGAGAGCGCAAGAAGGCCAGGACGCGTGCTGCCATCCGGGAGCACGCGCTCCGGCTTTTCCGCGAGCACGGGTTCTCGGCGACCACCGTGGAGCAGATCGCGGCGGCGGCCGAGGTGTCGCCGTCCACCTTCTTCCGCTACTTCCCGACCAAGGAAGACCTCGTCCTGCAAGACGACATGGACTCCCGGCTGATCGCCGCGCTCGAGCGTCAGCCGCCCGGCCTGCCGCCCGTCCCCGCGATCCGCGCCGCCGCCCGCGAGACCTGGGATTCCTTCACCGACGCGGAGTGGGACCTGCTGCGGCAGAGCACCCGGCTGATGGTGACCGAGCCCGACATCCGCGCCCGCGCCATGAACGAGTTCGCCCGCAGCATTGACCTGATCGCCGGCGCGATCGCCCGGCGCAGCGGGCACGACCCCGGTGACCTGCCGGTCCGGGCGCTGGCGGGCGCGGTCATCGGCGTGATCATGTCGGTCACGATGCCGCAGCACGTCCTGGAGGAAGCGCAGGCCGCCGGCGCCGGCGCCGTCGACCTGCTGAAGGGCCCGGAGTCCGCCCGGCGCATCGACGAGGCCCTCGCCCTGCTGGAGGCCGGCCTGCCGCTCTAGCGGAATGTTGAATATTCAAAAGACGTTGGGCCGGGTAAGCGCGCGAGGACCCGCAGCACCACCGTCGTCAGCCGACTCACCCGTAGGAGAGCACGCCATGCCTGCCGTCACCGTCGATAACCTCCTGGTCCTGCCGAGGGTGGCCGATCCCGGCCCCGAGGGCGAGCGCCCGGTCATCAAGGTCACCACCGCCCCCACGGGGTACGAGGGGGAAGGCTTCCCCGTGCGCCGCGCGTTCGCCGGAGTGGACCTGGCCCTGCTCGACCCGTTCATTCACATGGACCAGATGGGCGAGGTCGAGTACGCGCCGGGCGAGCCCAAGGGCACCCCCTGGCACCCGCACCGCGGCTTCGAGACCGTGACCTACATGATCGACGGGGCCATGCGCCACCAGGACTCCAACGGGGGCGGCGGGCTGATCACCAATGGCGGCACCCAGTGGATGACCGCGGGCGGCGGCATCTTGCACATCGAGGCCCCGCCGGAGGAACTGGTCGCGTCCGGCGGCCTGTTCCACGGCTTCCAGCTCTGGGTCAACCTGCCCCGCGCCCTGAAGATGACGGCGCCCCGCTACCAGGACATCCGGGCCGGCTCGGTCGCCTTGCTGACCTCGGCCGACGGGGGCGCCCTGCTGCGGGTCATCGCCGGCTCGGTTGGCGGGCACGACGGGCCGGGCGTCACCCACACCCCGATCGCCCTGGTCCACGCGACCGTCGCGCCCGGCGCCCGGGTGCGGCTGCCGTGGCAGCCGGACTACAACGCACTCGGCTACGTCCTGGCCGGCTCGGGCACCGTCGGGCCGGACCGGCGCCCGCTGCGCATGGGCCAGCTGGCGGTCTTCGGTCCCGGGTCGTCGCTGGCGTTCGCCGCCGACCGGGTGATGGAAGGCCCGTCCCCGGCCCTGGACATCCTGCTGCTCGGCGGCCAGCCGATCGCCGAGCCGGTCGCCGCCTACGGCCCGTTCGTCATGAACACCCGCGAGGAGCTGGCCCGGGCGTTCGAGGACTTCCAGGCTGGCCGCCTCGGCACCATCCCAGCCGGCCCCCACCCCGGCCACGACGTCCTGTAGGGCGGTCGCCTGCGGGCCGGCCCGGTTCAGCCGTCCCGGCGCCCGCGCCCGGCCCGTCGGCCACCGGAGACCGCCCGGACGCGCCCTAGTCCATGGGGTCTTCGGGGCTGGCGGGGGCCAGGAGGCGGGCCAGGAGGGCGGTGCCGTCGGGGGAGCCGAGGCCGGAGACCGGGTCCCAGCCGGGGGCGGCCGCGTAGGCGCCGTTGCTGCCGGACGTGATGTCGCGGAAGCCGGGGGCGGTGACTCCCGGGCCTGCCCCGGGGTACAGCACCGGCTGGAGCAGGCCGAACGTCCGGCCGGTCGCCTGCGCGAGGCGGGCGATGAGGCCAGCCCACAATGGCGCCACCGCCGAGGTGCCGCCGATCGCCTGCCGTCGGCCCCCGGTGATCACCTCATAGCCCGACAGCGGGTCGGCGTTGCCGGCCACGTCGGGCACGCCCCGCCCGGTCAGCTCGGTCGCCGCCGCCGCGCCCTGCTGCCACGACGGCACCGCGAACGCCGTGCTCAGGCCGCCCCCGCCGGCCCCCTCCTGGTGGGCCAGCTCGTTCCAGGCGACCTCCGAGACGATCTGGCCTCCTCCCGGGTCGCCCACCAGTGTCGTCCCGCCGCAGGCCAGGGCGTACGGGGACGAGGCGGGGAAGTCGACCTGGACCGGGCCGTCCGGGTGCTGGGGATCGTCGCTGGACCCGCTGTCCCCGGCCGACGCCGTGACCGTGCTGCCGAGCGCGGCCGCATCCTGGAATGCCTCGTCCAGCGAGGCCCGGCCCTGCTGGGACCACGAGGGCTCCGGGCCGCCCCAGCTGATGGAGATGACCGCCGGCGTCGGGGTCGCGTGCACCGCCGCCGAGACCGCGTCGAGGAAGCCCGCGTCGGTCGCCTGGGTCGAGAAGTACACCACCTGGGCCGCGCCCGGGGCGACCCCGCCCGCCACCTCGATGTCGAGCGCGACCTCGCCGTCCGCGGCCCCGTCCTGGCCGGGCGCGTTCGCCCCGCCGTCCACGCTGACGGCCGATACGGCCGGCACCGGCAAGCCCAGCCCGCTGAAGTACTGCTGCAGGTCGGCGGGGGCGTACCCGCCGCCGAGCTCGATGATCGCGATGACCTGCCCGCTGCCGTCGGTCCCGGCCGGGAAGCCGTACAAGGTGGCCACCTGGACCGCGGTCAGCGGGACCGGGGCCGCGGGCGCGATGCCGGCCGCCGGGGACGGGACGCGGCCGGAGACCCGCAGTTGCGGGCGGGCAACCGGCCGGTCGTCCAGGCCGAGCACGGCCACGACCACCGGGCCGAGCGCGGCCGGCACCGACAGGCCGCCGGTGCGGTAGCGGTGGGTGGCGGGCCCGGTCCCCAGGTGGTCGGAGGTGACCTCGGTCAGCGAGGTACCGAACGCGGCCGACAGCGCCCCGATGGTCCCCGACACCTTGACCCGGCGCGAGCCGGCGTGCACGTCGTCCACGGCCAGCCCGAGCCCCGCCAGGGTCGACCGGACCAGCGCCACGTCCTGCGGTGATGCCCCGTACGATTGCGCCAGCTCATCCGGGCTGATCGTCTGCGGCCCCGTTACCAGGTGCTCCGGGAGGCCAGACTGGCGGCGGAGCACGAGCGTGATGGTGATGGATTGCTGCGGGTCGAGCGCGGCCCCCGTCGCGACTGCGCTTGGCAGCCCGGCCCGCTCGCTTCCCGGCAGCGGCACGAGATCTGGCATGGAAGATCCCCCCTCATATCGCCGTGGGCACCGTAGGCCCGTCAACGATTGTGTCTCGCCCGGCGAGGGATCTCGATCCCGTTTGGGACACTTTTACGTCCACGTGTCGCGCATCGGCTGATTCCTCTCTGTTCGCGTTCCCCTTACCTAGACCAGGATGGTGCCGGGAGCACCGGTGAACCAGGCGGGGTCCCCGGCGAAGTTACCGGCAGAGTTAGCGCGGGCCGAGCTCGCGGATCTTCGCCCGGACCTTGTCCGCGTCGCGGTGGTGCAGGTCGGTGTACATGTCGAGCGCGCGCAGCCACGCATCGCGGGCCAGGGCGGCGTTCCCGGCCGCCTGGTGGGTTTCCGCCAGGTGCCCCAGGGTGTTGGCGATCAGCAGCCGGTTGCCCATCGCGGTCCCGAGGTCCAGCGCCCGGGTGAAGCAGCGGACGGCCTCCGGGTAGTCGCCCAGGGACTGGTTCACGTAGCCGAGCGTGTCCCAGGTGCCCGCCTCGCCCGGCACGTACCCGAGGCAGCGGCACAGGTCGATGGCCTCCCGGCAGCGGTCCCGGGCCAGTTCCAGCTCCCCGAGGTGCACCCGGCACCAGGCCGAATTGTTCAGCGCCGCCGCCCGGACCAGCTGCATGTCGGCGTCGCCGGGGACGGCCAGCGCCAGTCCCAGCGCCTCGTCCATCCAGCGCAGGCTGTCGGCGTACCGGCCCTGGTACTCATACGACTGGCCGATGATCAGCTTCGTGCGGGCCAGCCCGACGGCGTCCCCGATCTCGCTGAGCATCGCCCCGGCCCGCTGCAGCCACTCGCGGGCCTCGGCGTACTCGCCCAGCTGGGCCAGCGCCCCGCCCAGGCCCCGCATCGCCCGGGCGAAGCCGTTGCGCTCGCCCCGCCGCCCGGCCGCCTCCACCGCCACGTGCTGGGTCGCGGCCGCGTCGTGCCAGTGCCCGCACACGTAGTAATAGGTCCACAAGACGACCGGGAACCGCCAGGCGTAGTCGTCGATCTTCTCCAGGACCGACAGCTCGATCACCTTCAGCAAGACCGCGTACTCGCCGTCGAGCCATTCCAGGGCGGCCGGCTGGGCGGGATGAGACTCGGGCCGGACCCCCGGCGGGGGCGGGTCGAGCCGGATCGTGTCGTGCCCTGGGTACAGCAGCACTCGCGCGGCGTGCGCGCTGTGCAGGTAGTGGGCGAGGATGCGGACGATGGCCCGGCGCCGCTCGCCATCGGGTACCGAGCCCTGCGCCTGCTCGACCGCGTAGCTGCGCAGCAGGTCGTGGAAGGCGTACCGGCCCGGGACATCCTCGCTGATGAGGCTCGCGCTCGCCAGCTCGCGCAGCGCCGCCCGGGCCGGGGCCAGGCCGACGGCGGCCAGGCTCGCGGCCGCGGGTGCGGTGATGTCCGGCCCGGGATGCAGGCTGAGCAGCCGGAACATCCGGGCGGCGCGGTCGGACAGGTGCCGGTCGGACAGTGAGATGACCGTGCGGACGTTCGCGGTCGGGTCGCCGGCGTCCAGCGCGTCCAGCGGGCCCGCCGCCTCCGCCAGCTCGCAGGTCAGCGCGGACAGCGGCAGCCGGGGCGCGGCCGCCGCCCGGGCCACGACGACCGACAGCGCCAGCGGGAGCCGCGCGCACAGCCGGGCGAGGTCCCGGACGGCCTGCGGCTCGGCCGCGATCCGGCCCGGCCCGAGCCGGGCGGTCAGCAGCTCGTCGGCCTCCGGCTCGGTCAGCACGTCGAGGCTGAGCAGGCGGGCGCCCTCGGAGGCCGCCAGCGCGGTCAGCTCCCGGCGGCTGGTGATGACGACGAGGCTGCCCGGTGAGGCCGGCAGCAGCGGCCGGACCTGGGCCACGTCGCTGGCGTTGTCCAGCACGAGCAGCATCCGCTGGTCGGCGATCCGGCTGCGGAACAACGCCGCCAGGGCGTCGCGGCCCGCCGGCAGCGCCGACGGGTGGACGCCGAGCGCGTCGAGGAACCCGCGCAGGATGTCGGCCGGGTCGGCCGGCGCGCTGGAGGTGTCGAAGCCGTGCAGGTTCGCGTAGAGCTGGCCGTCAGGGAAGCGCTGGGCGACCCCGTGCGCCCAGTTCAGCGCGAGCGCCGTCTTCCCCACGCCGGCGGTCCCGCCGATCGCGGCGATGACGACGGCGCCGGCCTGCCCCGAGTCGAGCTGGGCGAGTGCCCCGTCGAGCTCGCCGATCTCACGGGCGCGCCCGACGAAGTGGGCGACCGCGGTGGGCAGCTGCCGGGGAATGGCCGGCGCCTGCTCCGCCTCGTCGGGCACCGGGTGCGCCGGCCCTGCCTGCGCCGGCCCTGCGTGCTCCGGGGGATGCCCCCGGACGTGCTCCGCTGGCGCCGACGGGGGTGCCAGGGGCGTGGCCGGGCCCGGCCCGGACAGCCGGAACCGCGCGACGAGGTCGGTCCCGGCCGCGTCGGGCAGCCCGAGGGCGCGCACGATGGCCCGCAGCGAGCTCGGGTAGGGCTTGCGCGTCCGTCCCCGTTCCAGGTCAGCGATCGCCCGGACGCTTACCCCCGAGCGCTCGGCCAGGTCCTCCTGGGTGAGGCCCGCGGCCTTGCGCTGTCGCTTCAGCCAGGCTCCCGGTTCCAGTGCCCCCGGGGCCACGCTGGCCTCTGCCGTATACATGATCACCGCCTGTTTGTGATCATCTCTCCAGTCCGATGCATTAAGCAACGCTTCGGTCACATTGAGTATAACTTGGCCACGTTGAAATGGAAACCACGTGATGCAGTGAAAATTGCAATAATCGCGCCGGCATACGAGCTGACGGCAACGGCAAAGTTTTCCGCGAGGGCTCCCAGGGTTTAGCATCAGCGAAAACCTGGTCGCAAAGCCAGCCATTACCAGTCACTATCGCCGACGTGATCCCCTTAAGGGGTGCCTGGTGCTATCGGGATTGGTGTGATCGTGGGGCACGTTGTGCGACCGCTGCTCGTTGAGCGGTTACCGGCGGGCGCCGCGACGCGGCGCTGGCCGGATCGGACAGCAAATGCGGGGCAAATGCGCAGGGCCGACGAGGGAAAGGTGCCCAGGATGGTCGCGTTGATGATGCTGGCGATCGGCGTCGGCGCCGTCGCCGGCGGGGCCGGGCTGTTCCTGGTGATCGTCACCGGGATCCACCGCGAGCCGGCCGAGTTCGGGCCGGGTGTCCGGGGCGGGCTGACCAGCCTTGCCCGGCGGGTGCTGGGGGTCGCGGTCGTCAGGCCCGAGCGGCGGTAACCGCCCGCAGCTCCGCCAGCGACCCGGCGATGACCGTGGTCAGGTCCGCCCCGCCGGGATCGCCGTCATGCTCGTCGGGGTCATCATGCTCGCCGGGGACATCCAGGCCGCTGAGCCAGCGGTCCCAGGAGACCCGGAACACCGCCATGCCCGTCTCGGCGGTCAGGCTGGCGATCGCGCCCGGCACGCCGCGATCCGCTAGCGCCTGCGCGATCACCAGGCCGAACTGCGCGAACTTGCTCAGCTCGCGCTCGCGCAGCTCGGGGTTGGCCGCGATGACCCCCTGGCGGCGCCGGGCGCTGGCGGGGCCCTGCTCCTGCAGCACGACCGCGCTGGCGTTCAGGGCGGCGGCCACCAGGTCGATCGGCGGCGCCCCCGGCGGCGCCTGCGCGATCGCGCTGACCATGATGTCGAGCAGCGCCTCCTGGCCGGAGAACAGCACCTCGCGCTTGTCCGCGAAGTACCGGTAGAACGTCCGCTCCGTCAGCCGACCTCGCTCGCGCTGGCCGACCGCGGCGTGCGCACGACGGTCATGCGCCTGGCGCCCTCGGTGCACGGCCCCGGCGACGGCGGCTTCGTGCCCCGGCTGATCGGCATCGCCCGGGAGAAGGGCGTGGCCGCCTACGTGGGCGACGGGGCCAACCGCTGGCCCGGCGCGCACCGGCTGGACGCGGCCCGCCTGTACCGGCTCGCCCTGGAGTCCGCCCCGGCCGGGACCGTGGCCCACGCCATCGCCGACGAGGGCATCGCGTTCCGGGTCATCGCCGAGATCATCGGCCGGCACGCGGGCGTGCCGGCCGCCAGCATCCCCGCCTCCGACGCGGACGCCCACTTCGGCTTCCCGGGGATGGTCGCGCAGCTCGACAACCCCACGTCCAGCCAGGCGACGCGGGAGTTGCCGGACTGGCGGCCCGAGCACCCGGGCCTCGTCGAGGACCTGGAGGCGGGGCATTATTTTCACTCACAGTCATGGTCTAAGTACTAAATGCGACTGGCTCTAGTCATAGCGGACTAGTTAGCCGCCCGATTTCAGAACGAGGCCGGTCCCTCCGGCACCGCACCCACCGCTGCTGATGCCATTGATAATTGCAGAGCAATTAGCGACAGATGATGCGATGGTAGTTGCGCGTGAGCGGAGGGGCGGTGCGGACCTGGGGGCATGAGAGTGGAGGGAGTACTATCCCACCTACCGTACCGATGGCGTTACTAGTTACTTAGAACTACGTCATCTGACGGATGGATAGTTCATAGGTATCAACTTCGCCACGCAGGTACCAACTGTGACGGATCTTGCACGCGATGTCTATATCTCAGTAAATAATGGCTTCTAGTAACCGGCAGAACCCCCTGCGTGGCAGTTCACGCTCCCTAGCCGGTGCGAAAGGTCAAGCCATGAGCCGCGCCGCAGGCCGGCCCCTCGCTTCGGGGCCCGCACAACGTGCGTCCTTTCGCGACGTGTTCGCAGTGGGCGAGTTCCGCGCCCTGTGGGCATCCCAGATACTGTCGGTCGGGGGCGACCGCCTGGCACTCGTCGCGCTGACGTTGCTGATTTATGACCGCACCCACTCGCCGCTGCTGGCGGCCGTAGCGTTCGCCTCGGGCACCTTGCCGTACATCGTCGGTGCCCTGTTCCTGTCGGGCCTGGCGGACCGCTTCCCGCGCCGGACCGTCATGGTCGCCGCCGATGCCGTCCGGATGGTCCTCGTGGCCGTCATGCTCATCCCCCGGATGCCCCTGGACGCCCTCATCGCCTTGCTCTACGCGGTGACGGCCGTCGGGCCCGCCTTCGACTCCGCCCGCTCCGCGATCATCCGGGACATCGTCACGCGGGAGACCTACCCGCTGGCGGCGGGGGCCCTGCAGTCCACGTTCCGCGTCCTCGTCGTGGTCGGCGCCGCGGTCGGCGGCCTCATCGTAGCGCTGGTCGGCGCCCGGTGGGGGCTGGGCGTCGATGCCGCGTCGTTCGCCGTCTCCGGCCTGATCCTGCAGCTGGGGATCAAGTCGCGCGGCGCGGCAGCCGCCTCGGCGGGCCCGGGGGCGCTGGCCAACCTGGTGCAGGGGACCCGCCTGGTCTTCGGGGACAAGGCGCTGCGGACGCTGCTGCTGATCGCCTGCCTGGCCGCCTTCTACGAGATTCCTGCCTCGCTAGCCGCACCCTACGCGGGAAGACTTGACGGAGGACCGGTCGCTGCCGGCCTGCTCATCGCGTCGACTCAGATCGGCTCGGTGGTGGCGATGCCGTACTTCACCAAGCGGATCGGGCCGCTGACGCGACTACGCTGGATGGGACCGATGGCCGTGTGCGCCTGCCTGGCGCTCGTGCTGACGGTCCTCCGCCCAAGTCTCGCCGTCTCCATGGCGATCTTCTGCCTCTCCAACACCTTCGCGGTGTATCAGATCGCCGCTAATACCGCGTTCGTTGAACGGGTGCCAAACGAACGTCGGGCTCAAGCATTCGGCCTGGCCAACGCGGCCTTGCTCGTGGGCCAGGGGGTCATGTTCGCGGTAGCTGGCGCGGTCGCCGAGGTGGTACCGCCCTCGACGGTGGTAGCGCTAGCGGGTGGACTCGGTGCCGTCGTCGCCTGTGGTCTGGCGCTCAGCTGGCGGCGCATGTCGCCGGTCGTCGGGCGCCACTCTGCGAGGCATCTCGGCCGGGAGGCCCCGGTTGCCAGGCAGGGACCGGTCCAGATGGTTCGGTCACGGGGTTAGCGGATGGCTACGGTTCAGACCCAGGTGTCACGCATCGGAGCGACTCCTCTCTCAGTAATCTCGGACGTAACTTCTGCCACATCAGTACCAAATGGCGTTGCGCATGTTTCTCTCTCCTTCACTCCAGCCACAGCAGACGCAGTTCGCCTCCGTGTCCACTGTTCTACCTCTGACGCGATTTCATATCCGCGCCATCGCCGACACGCACCATTAAGCGCCTGTCTGTCCGGCGATGTCCGTGAAACTTGCATCAATGGCTACCTCGACCGGCAAGGATGGGTTATGGTAGCTATACGCAGCTAGTCATTTACGGTGAGCTGTTACTAGAAGGAAGCCTCCGGTGTCACAGACGGAACGGTGGAAGATGGAAGCATCGTCCCTCACCAGCCGCCTTCGGATATGCCTGGCGGTCAGGGACTGGCGCTGGTGGCAGCTTCCTGTCCCGCTGCGCTGCTACGTGGCGGCGGTGCCGCTGGCCGCCGCCGTGCTCGTCGGGGTCTCGGCCGCCTACATGGACTGGCAGCTGGCCGACCTCGGCAAGTTCGTGCTGCTGATGTGCTGTGGCGTTATCTCGGTCGGGTCCACCCCGCGGATCATGTACTCCACCGGGGGCGTGACCAAGGACTTCACGACTGTCTGGGTGCTGCCGACCGCCATCTTGCTCCCGCCGGTGTACGCGGCGCTGGTCGCCATTCCCATCTTCGTGGTCTTGCAATTGTGGGTCCACCGCGGGGTGGTGCACCGGACGGTCTTCACGGCCGGCTCGATAAGCCTTTGCTACGCGGCCGTGTCCCTGGTGTTCCGGGCGGTCCCGGCGTCAATCGCCGGGCCGACGGTCGGGTCGGGCATCCACGCCTTTACCTGGGCGGCGGTGGTAGCCGGCTGTTATGTCGTCGGCGGGCGCCTTCAGGTCCTGATGATCGCGGGGGCGGTGAAGCTGACCGACCCGCAGGCACGGGTCTTGCGAATGGAGTGGAACCGGGACTCCATTCAGGGGCTCCTGGTCGAGCTTGACCTGGGCGTCCTCATCACCCTCGCGATGGGGCTGAGCCCGGCCCTGGTGTTCATCGCCTTGCCGACGGTGCTCCTCGTTCGCCGGTTCCTCGTTCACCCGTGGCTGGTCGCCCAGTCGCGGATGGACTCCAAGACCGGGCTGCTGAACGTGGCCACCTGGGAGCGGGAGGCCGAGCTCGAGATCTCTCGCTCGGTCCGCATGCGCCACCCGGTGTCGCTCGCGATCCTGGACATCGACCACTTCAAGCGGGTCAACGACAATCATGGGCACCTAGTCGGCGACCGCGTCCTGCGCGCGGTCGCGGACGGGCTCAAGGCGCAGTCCCGTGACTACGACAAGGTCGGCCGGTTCGGCGGCGAGGAGTTCGTCCTGCTGCTCTCCCAGGCCGACGAGGACGACGCCTGCAAGATCGCCGAGCGGATCCGCGCGCACATCGGGAACCTGGCGGTGCCGGTCGACGACCATCCGGGGGCCGAGTGCGTGGGGGTCACGATCTCCATTGGCGTCTCCGCCATGGAGCGCGGTGAGCCGTGCGAGTTCAGTGACCTGCTGACAGCGGCCGACTCGGCCCTGTACGAGGCGAAGCAGGCCGGCCGTGACCGCGTGTGCCGGGCTGGCGCCGTCCGGGCGAGCCAGCTGGTGGTCGAGATCGCCAGCACGATGGAGTCCGTTCGCGTGGATCCCGCCGCCGCTTCTTTATGTCTATCGATGTCACTCTACGCGTTCGTCACAGAACGTTAAGACGCTGCAATTGCACTCTCCCGTGCCAATGATAGTGCGCACCGAATCACGTGCGGAAATGCCAACCCTCAGTGACCTCGCCTGGCCGGCGTCGGCCTGCCCTCGGTAACAGAGCGTATCGAATTCCCTACTAGTGGGGATATTGGCTGGGTGCCTGCGGCTGTCCGGGTGCGAGCCGGGCGCGAATGATATGAACTTACTTAAATAACTCGTTGCCGCGCGGGCTGGACGGGGGTGGACGGAGCAGCGGTGGAGTCCGGGATGGAGCTGGGGGGCAGGTACCGCCTCGACCGCGAGATAGGGCGCGGGGCGATGGGCGAGGTCTGGCGTGCCCAGGATCGCATTCTCGGGCGTGAGGTCGCGATCAAGCTGATGCTCAGCGAGCTCGGCGACGCCGAGATGCTGGAGCGGTTCCGGCGGGAGGCGATCATCGCGGCCGGCCTGCAGCACCCGGGGATCACCGTCGTGCACGACGTGGGCCGCCATGAGGGGCAGCTGTTCCTCGTCATGGAGCTCCTGCCGGGACAGGACCTGCGCAAGGTCCTGAACGACAACCCGGACGGGCTGGCGCCCACGCGGGCGATCCTGATCGCCGGGCAGACGGCCGGGGCGCTCGCGGCGGTGCACGACAAGGGCATCGTGCACCGGGACCTGAAGCCGGAGAACCTGTTCGTCTCGCCCGGCGACCGGGTCAAGATCGGCGACTTCGGGATCGCGCGGGACAACGACATGCCGACGCTGACCGCTATCGGGCGGCCGATGGGCACCCCGCTCTACATGGCCCCCGAGCGGTGGGAGGGGCTGCCCGCGACGCCCGCGACGGACCTGTACGCGCTTGGCTGCGTCCTGTACGAGATGCTGATCGGCAAGCCGCCGTTCAACGGGAGCCTCACCCAGGTCATCAGCCAGCACATGCAGCTGATCCCGCCGCCGCCTCGCGAGCAGCTGGTCGGTGGCCCCCGCCGGCTGAGCGACCTGGTGATGGCCCTGCTGGCCAAGGACCCGGCCCGCCGCCCGCCGAGCGCGGCGGCCGTCTCCTCGGCCCTGCGCCGCATGCTGCGCGAGATGCTGAGCTCCCCGGACGGGGTGCCGGCGACCGCCCCGCCCGCGGCCCCGCTGCCCGCCCGGGTGAGCGTGACCGCGCCGCTGGGGTGCCTGTGGTCCTCCCCGGGCGGCTTCGAAGCGTTCCGGCTGAGCGACAACCGCACCCTCAGCCGCGTGTCTCTCCTCCCCGGCGGCGACTGGGACCGCTGGCGGCGGGTGATGCTGCCGGAGGGGAAGGTCGCCGCCGTCGCGGTCGGGGCCGCGCGGGCGGTGGCCAACTGGGACCGGGCGACCTACGAGCACTACCGCGCCGTCGCGGTGGCGGTCGGCGGCACCGTCTTCCACTGCCTGCATGCCGACGAGGCCGACGAGGCCGGCCCCGTGCCGACGCTGCGCGATACCCTCCGCTGGCAGGACCGGGCCGCCGGCCGGACGGCCGGGGCCGAGGTCGTGAACGGCGGGTGGTCGCTGTGGGAGGCGATGCGGCCGCTGCCGGCCCCCGTCACCGACCTGGCGTTCGCGGCGCACTCGATGCCGCGCTTCTGGGACGTGTTCGCCCTCGACGCGACCGGGCAGGTGCACCACCGGGCGCTGTCGGGCGACCCGGAGTGGGCGCCGATCCCCGGGCCGGGCGGGAGGCCGGTCTCGGCGATCGCGGCCTGCTACGGGCGGGTGCCCGAGCTCGTCGCGGTGGCCGGCGGCGACGTCTGGCGGACCCGGCGGTTCCGCTCGGGCAAGTGGCAGGACTGGCAGGCGGTCCTGCGCCCGGCGGCATCGGCGGTGGACGTGGCGCTGTCGCCCGGCGGCGGGGACGGTGACCTGTTCGTGCTCGACCAGATGGGAGAGGTGCACCACGAGGCCCTCGGGGCGGCCCCGTCCCTGGCCGCCCGCGTGACCGCCATCGCCGCCAGCCCGATGCTCACCCCCGGGCGCGACCGCCGCCAGGTGCTGTGCGCCCTCACCGCCGACGGGGGAGTGCACTACACCTCGGGCCGGGTGGAAGCCCCGGCCAGCCGGGCCGCGCCGGAGGCGACGACGGGGCCGGCGGCCCAGGCCGGGGCGACCGTCCTGGTGGATCCCGCCCCAGTCTGGGCGCCCTGGCGGGCAATGCCCCCGCTCACCTAAGCCGGGGCGGCCAGCGCCGGCAATAGCGCGCCGATTCCCCGGCGCCCTTTGGGCCCTGTGCGCGAGCGGGGCGCCATGTAATCCTGAATGCATGCCGCGAATGCGTGAATTCGACACCGTCATTGACCCGCTGGTGCCGCGGGACGTGGCCCGGTCGTTGCGGTACTCCCCGGCGCTCGTGCCCTTCGGGGCCGGGAGCCCGCCGCCGGTCCCGCGGGTGACGCGGGCGCTGCTCGTCCCGGTCATCGCGGCCGAGGGGCTCGGGGTCGTGATCGCGGGGCTGGCGGCCAGCCGGCTGTGGGGACGCGTCGTCAAGGCGGTCAACGCCATCATGCGCTCGCGCGCCGTCACTGAGAAGCGGGTGGACGCGACCCGGGTCGTGGCCGTCTTGCGGCGGCATCACCGGGACATCGCCGAGAAGCTCGCCCGGGTGTCCTTCCTGCGCCGGCGCCAGCAGGAGATCCTGGCCGGCGCGGGCGCCCGCGACGCGGCCGTGGCCGGCCACCCGGGGGAACCGGCCGCCGGCGAGCCAACGTCCGCCGTCCTGCCCGGATAGGCCCCGGCGGCCCGCGAACGGCCGGTCGCGACTTATGTGACTTGTGTGTCCTGTGGGATAAGAGCGCGCGATAATGAGCGCCGGGCTTCGCGGATCTGGCCCCCGCGGAGCCCGTCACCCACCCGCTCGCGGGCACAATGGGGGCGGTGAGCGGGACGCAGGAAAGGGGCGGGCCATGGGCAAGGCGGGCAAGACCCGGCGCCGGCAGCGCGGTGCCCGCCCGCGGCCGCCCGCCGCCCCGGCGCCGCCGGCTTCTCCCGAACAGCCCCTTTCCCCGGCGGAACGGGCGGCCGGGCTGATCTCGGCTGCCCTGCGGGCCCAGTCCGACGGTGACGAGGGCTGCTATACCCGTTGCCTGGACCAGCTCGCCAGCGACCCTGGCGATGGCTGGCCCGGGCAGGTGAGCCGCCTGCTCGCGGGCTACCTGCGCGCCCAGGTGACGGCCGCCTGGCAACGGGGCTGGCAGCCCGCCGAGCTAGTCCGGCACGTCGGGCGCGAGCGGTCGGCCGCCCACGCGGCGATGACGGCCGACATGGTGGCGGCCGAGATGCGGTCCTACGCCCCCGGATGCGTCGCCCCGCGCTGGGCGGCCCAGGTCGCCGCCCTGGCCACCGCCGCGCCGGCCGCGGCCGAGGCAGACTACCTGGCGGCCTGGCGGGCCGTCGCCGGCGAGGCCGACCCGACCGCCGCGGTTGACGTCGCCCTGCGCGCGCTGCCGGTCCTGGCGGGCCTGCGGTCCCTGGAAAGGCTCATCGAGCTGCCCGGCACCTTCACGGGGCCGGTTCCCGCCCGGCCCCGGCTGGCCCGGGTGGATGACCGGATGCTGGGCAAGATCCGCGCGCTGCTCGCGAAGGCGGAGTCGACCGAGTTCACCGGGGAAGCGGAGGCACTGTCGGCCCGGGCGCAGCAGCTCATGGCCAAGCACAGCATCGACCACGCGCTGCTGGCCGCGCGGGCGGGGGCGCGCGAGGAGCCCGGTGGGCGCCGGGTCCCGGTGGACAACCCCTACGACGAGGCGAAGGCGACGCTGCTGAGCGTCGTCGCCGGGGCGAACCGCTGCCGCGTGGTGTGGGCGGCCGATGTCGGCCTCGCCACCGTGGTCGGCTTCCCGGCCGACCTCGACGCGACCGAGTTGGTCTTCACCTCGCTGCTGGTCCAGGCGAGCGCCGCGATGACCCGGGCCGGCGGCAAGAAGGACGAGCTCGGGCGGTCGCGGACCCGCGCCTTCCGCCAGTCGTTCATCGTCTCCTATGCCACCCGGGTGGGGGAGCGGCTCGCCGAGGCGACGGCCGGGGCCGAGCGCGACGCGGCGGCTGAACAGCAGGCCGGCAGCGGGCCAGGCGCGGGCGCGGGGCATGCGGAGCCGGGCGTCAGCGGCCCGGCGGCAGCCGCCGCCACGGGGGCCGCCCTGGTGCCGTTCCTCGCGGCCCGCCGGGAGGCCGTCGATGACGCGGTCGGCGACCTGTTCGGCGGGCGGCTGGCCCGGGGCCGCGCCGCCCGGGTCAGCGACGCCGAGGGCTGGTGGTCCGGCCGGGCCGCGGCCGACCAGGCCGGCCTGCCGGGGCGCCCGGAGGTCCCGGGCAGTCAGTAGCACGCTCCCGGCATCGGTCGCTCGCGACTCAGGCAACTCCAGGCAATTACTGATAACCGGCAAAGGCCTGCCCGCCGCGCCCCCGGGCCTGCCAGGCTTTCCGCGCGGCCCAGCCGCGGGGCGCCCGCGCCGTTCCCCGCCCGGCCACTGGCGTGCCCGACGGCCCGGGCCGGCACCCCCTTCAACGCCGGCCCGGGACCCGCCGGGCTCCCCTGCCTGGTGGCACCCGCCACCCACGAGCAGTGCGCGCCCCTGTTGGCGCACCGCGCGTCCCACTGGAGTGCGCCCTGCTCGCGCGCCCCCCGCGGATGCCACTTCCTCCCCGCCTCGCATGTAAGAGTCGCCGGGGCGCCCGGAGCCAACAACTTTCGCGCGACTTTTTCCGGACTTTGTCAGGCAAGCCGCCGCCCGCCTGGGTGAACGGCCCGCCTGGGCCTGGCGGCGGGGCGGCACTGGCGCCCGGGCAGCCGCGCTGTCGCATTGGTCACGACTCGGCGCAGGCGTTCCGAAACGCCTTGCGGTGACTAAACATGTCTGTATGTAATGGAACCTCGTAAGCAGTAGCGCACGTTAACAAGGTGCCCGGGGGGGCGACGTCGACCTGGGAGGGTCGCCTGCATGTCCTATGACACTTCTGCGCCATTTCCCGGCTGGCCGCCGGGACCGCCTGCGCAGCCTGCCCCGCCACCGCCGCCGGCCAAGCGGCGCCGGCCGCCGATCTGGGGCCTGGCGGCCGGCGGAGTCGCGCTCGTCGGCTTGATCGTCGGGCTGCTGGTGTGGCAGCCGTGGAACCCGCCGCCAAACGCGCCGACCGCCGTCCACGTCACCTCGCCGACGGCGACGACGGCCGCCGTCGCCTGGACCGCTGCCAAGGGCGGCGGCAAGCCGGGCCAGTACCTCATCTACCGGGACGGCAAGCAGGCCGGCACCGTCTCCGGGACCGCGACCTCGTGGACCGACTCCGGGCTCGTCCCGGGCAGCACCCACCAGTACGCGGTCACCGCGTCCGGCGGCGGCGGGCAGTCGGCCCAGTCGACGAAGGCCTCGGTCACCACGATCACCCCGCCGCCGGTCAAGCTGGCGGTGTCCAAGCCCAGCTACACGACCTTCCTCGTTACCTGGGCGCCGTCGCCGCAGGCCCCGACGCCCGACGGGTACACGATCTACGTAGGGGGCAGTGCCCAGGGGAGCGTGGCCGGGTCGGTCACCTCCTACACGTTCTCGCACCTGACGGCCGGGGACCAGTACCAGGTGTCGGTAACGGCCCGCTGGGGCGGCGCCACGTCGGCCCCGTCGGCCAACCTCGCCGCCGCTACCTTGCACCCGCCGCTGTCCGGCTCGGTCCCGCTGACCTGGAAGGTCACCAGCACCCCGGGCAGCGGCTCGTGGGGATCGGTCGGCGAGCACTGGACCGACACCTGGAACTTCACCGCCGCCTGCACCACCAGTTGCACCCTGACCGACGACGGCGAGTTCGCCCCGCCTGACCTTTCCGTCCGGCCGTTCACGATGAGGCTGACCCCCGCCAGCGGCGGCTACTCCGGCACGACGACGGCCGAGGTGACCCAGTGCGGGAGCATCCACACCCACAACACGATCAGCGTGCACGTTGCCCCTAAGTCCGGGGCGGTGGCTAACGGCGCCTGGACCGCGTGGACCGGGACCGTGCAGCTCAGCTCGCCCTATCAGGCGGCTAGCAGCACCACCTACTGCCCCGCCCAGAGCTGGCACTTCACCCTGACTGGAAACGGCTCGTAGGCGCCTCTCCGGGCCTAACGGCAAATCCCTGCCCGATATCGGGCAGGGATTTGCCGTTTCTGGGCTGCGATGGCATTATCGGCTTGACCATCAGACACAGTGGGCATCATCGGATAGGTCATGACCGACAAGGCAGGCGAGCAGTTCCCCGCGGATCTCGTGCGCCACGTGGCGGCCTCGACCGGGCTGCCCGAGGCGACCGCGGCCCGGGTCGTCGCGGACGTGGCCGCGTACTTCGCTGAAAGTGCCGAGGACTTCGTCCGCCGGCGGCACGGCGAGATGCGCGCGATGCACTGGAAGAACGACAACATATGGCCGCGGATCGTGGCCGAGCTGGGCACCCGCCGCTTCGGGGCCCCGGAGCTGTCCGAGCGCCAGCTGCGGCGCATCGTCTACGGGTAGCTCACTGTGCTCAGGTAGCGGGTCATACGCGTTTACGGCTGACAGGAGGCACGACTGTCGTGTGCGGAATCGTTGGGTACGTGGGCAAGCGGGACGTGACGCCGGTCCTCATTGAGGGGCTGCAGCGACTTGAGTACCGGGGCTACGACAGCGCCGGCGTGGCCGTCGTCAACCGCGGGCGGCTGCAGGTGACCAAGACGCCGGGCCGGGTCGCCGACCTGCGGGCCAGGCTCCGCGAGCCGGCCAAGGCGACCGTCGGCATCGGGCACACCCGCTGGGCCACCCACGGGGAGCCGAACGAGGTCAACGCCCACCCGCACACCGACGCCGCCGGGCGGATCGCGATCGTCCACAACGGCATCTTCGAGAACGCCGAGGAGCTGCGCGACCAGCTCACGGCGGCTGGCGTCGCGCTGGCGACCGACACCGACACCGAGGCGGCGGCCCACATGATCGCGGCCGAGCTCGCGGCCGACGAGGGCGCCTCGCTGGAGGACGCCGTGTGCCGCGTGCTGGCCCGGGTCGAGGGCGCCTACGGCCTCGTGGTGATGGACACCAAGAACCCCGACCAGCTCGTCGTGGCCCGCAACGGCAGCCCGGTGGTCCTCGGCCTCGGCGACAACGAGATGTTCGTCGCCTCCGACGTGGCCGCCCTGGTCCGCTACACCCGCCAGGTGGTGTACCTGGAGGACGGCGAGGTGGCCACGCTGCGCCCGGACGACTACACGACGCGCTCGCTGCATGATCCCGGCGTTGACCGCGGGGCCCGCAAGGCGCCGATGACGGTGGACGCCAACGCCGACGACTACGAGCTTGGCCCGTACCCGGACTACATGAGCAAGGAGATCCACGAGCAGCCGGAGGCCATCCGGCGGGCGCTGCGCGGCCGCCTGGACGAGCGCTTCTCCACCGCCCACCTCGGCGGGGTCAACCTCGACGCCCGCGAGCTGCGCTCCATCCGGCAGGTCAAGTTCCTCGGCTGCGGCTCGGCCTACTACGCCGGGCAGATGGGCGCCACGATCGTGGAGGAGCTCGCTCGCATCCCGGCCGGGGCCGAGCCGGCCAGCGAGTTCCGCTACCGCTCGCCGGTGGTGGACCCCGGCACGCTCTACGTGGCGGTCAGCCAGTCCGGCGAGACGAGCGACACGCTGATGGCCGTGCAAGAGCTCAAGCGCAAGGGCGGCCAGGTCATCGGGACCGTCAACGTGGTCGGCAGCTCCATCGCCCGCGAGACCGGGCACGGCGTCCTGCTGCACGCCGGCCCGGAGGTCGCCGTCGCCTCCACGAAGGCCCTGACGAACATGGCGGTCAACTTCGCGCTGCTCGGCCTGCTCCTGGGCCGGGTCCGGGACCTGTCCTCCGCCAGCGGTGACCGGATCGTCAACGGGCTGCGCAACCTGCCGGCCCAGGTGGCGGAGATCCTCCTCGCCGAGAACGACATCGCCGCCGCCGCCCAGCGGTTCGCCGCCGCCGAACACATGTTCTTCATCGGCCGGGTGCGGGCGTGGCCGGTGGCCCGCGAGGGCGCGCAGAAGCTGAAGGAGATCTCCTACGTCCACGCCGAGGCGTACCAGGCGGGCGAGCTCAAGCACGGGCCGCTCGCGCTCATCAGCCCGGACATGCCGAGCGTGGTCATCATCCCCTCGGATGACCTCGTCGCCAAGAACATCTCCACCATCGAGCAGATCAAGGCTCGCGGCGGCCCCGTCATCGCGCTGACCAGCGTCCCGCACCTGCCCGACGGCATCGCCGACGCGGTGATCCGGGTGCCCCGGGCCGAGCCGGAGCTGGAGCCGATCTTGCTGAACATCCCGCTGCAGCTGTTCGCCTACCACGCCGCGGCCAAGCTCGGCCGCGACATCGACAAGCCCCGAAACCTGGCCAAGAGCGTCACCGTCGAGTAGGCCGCTGAGCCCGGCGGGAGCTGAAGCCCTCCCCCCCGGGGAGGTGCGAGGAGTGCCCGCTAAGCTGGCGGTTTTTGCCAAGCGGGCGCGGACCCGGTTGTCGAGGAGGGCGCCTCGCGCCGCCTGGACTGAGCCGGAGCGACCGGGGAACGAGGGAGCGGAGGCGAGGGAAGGCGGCGCGCCGAAGGGCGCCCGGATCGGGGGGGACGGGGGGCCGCCCCCCGGGAGACTACAGCGTCGGCATGGGCCCGGTGTCCTCCAGGGCGGGCATCGGGCCGGTGGCGTCCAGGTCGAGCTCGAGCGTCTCCTCCATGATCATGTCGGGCGAGTTGACCTCGGACGTGACCGGGACCGCGCCCGCGGCCTGCAAGACCTCGTCCGGCACGGTCTGCTCGCACCAGACCACCTTGCCGCCCAGGGTGCGGCGCGATCCCCAGCGGTGCGACAGCTGCGACACGACGTGCAGGCCGCGGCCGTTCTCCGCGTCCCGGTCGACCTGCAGCACCCGCGGCAGCGCGGGCGACGGGTCCGATACCTCGCAGATCAGGCCGCCCTCAAGGATCAGCCGGAACTCGATGTCGGCCCCAGTGCTGAACTCGCTCTTGCAGCCGTAGCGGACCGCGTTGGTCACCAGCTCGGAGACCAGCAGCTCGGTAACCGGGATGTGGTCCTCCAGCCCCCAGCGCTTCATGGGGTCGCGGATCAGCATCCGGGCCTGCCGGGCCGACGTCTCGTCCGGCGCGAGCTGCCAGATCATCCGGTTGTCCTCGGGGATCCGGCGCAGCCGCGCGATCAGCACGGCGATGTCGTCGCGCTGGTGGTGCACCTCGTAGACCTCGCGCAAGGTGGCCTTGCACAGGTCCTCAAGGGACTCCTGCGGTGCATTCGGCCCGAACGTCGCCTGCAGCCAGTCCAGGCCGACCTGGATGTCCTTCTCGCGGTCCTCCACCAGGCCATCGGTGTAGAGCACGAACAGGCTGCCGTCCTCGACCATGATCCGCTTGGTCTCGTAGCCCTCGCCCGGCAGCTCGGACGCCATCCCGACGCCCAGCGGCGGGCAGGGCGGGATCTCCAGCAAGGTGTTGGTCCCGTCGGGGCGGACGAGCAGCGGCGGCAGGTGCCCGGCGCTCGATAGCTCCATCTCGCCCGTGACCGCGTCGTAGATAGCGTAAATGCAGGTCGCGAAGTGCGGCTCGGCCCGCGCGAGCATCCGGACCATCAGCTCGTCCAGCTGCTGGAGCGACTCGGCCGGGGGTAGCTCCAGCATCGCCAGCGTCTGGATGGCGGTCCGCAGCCGCCCCATGGTGACCGCCGCCCGCACGCCGTGCCCGGCCACGTCGCCGATGACCAGCGCGACCCGGGCACCGGGGAGGCTGATCGACTCATACCAGTCGCCGCCGACCTCGACCAGCTCCGAGCCGGGCAGGTAGCGGTGCCGCACGTCGACCGAGGACGGGAACGTCAGGTCGCGCGGCAGCATCGATCGCTGCAGCGTGAGCGCGGTGGCGTGCTCGCGGTTGTACTTGCGGGCCGCGTCGATGAGCCCCGCGGCCCGGGCCGCGAACTGGGTGCCGATGTCGGTGTCGTACTCGCTGAACCGGTGGGTGCCCGGCTCCCGGGTGCAGACGAAGAACCCGAGGGTCCGGCCCTTGGCGATCAGCGGCAGGATCAGCATGGATACGCCGGACAGGAGCTTGGCCACCGGCTTGCGGCGCCACTGCCGCGATAGCCGCCGGGCGTCCTCGGCCGTGACGATCGCTTCCAGGACCGGCTGGCCTGACTCGATGCACCGCACGAACGGGGAGCCGGACGGGTAGCGCAGGATCTCCCCGCTGGGGAAGGCCGACGCCCAGGCCGGGTCACTGCGCCGGTGCTTGACCGCGAGGCGGCGCAGCGGGTGGCTGGCGTCCGGGCTGTTGGTCGGGAACTCGTCGTCGCCGACCAGGCTCTCCAGCACGAGCAGGTCACCCGCCGTGCAGAAGTGCGGGACCAGCTTGTCCATCAGCCGGCTGGCGAGCTCGGAGAAGTCCAGGGTGCTTTCGATCTCCTGGAAGGTGTCGTGCAGCAGCATCGTGCGCATGATGCCGGGATCGGCGAACTGCTCGTCCACTGGCGCCGGGATCGCCAGCGTGGCGAGGGCCGCGAGGGTAGTGCCCTCCGCCCCGCCGTGCATGGGCCGGACGCTGACGACCGCCTCGGTGGCCTCGGCGGCCGAGGTGACGATCGTGAGCATGGTGGAGGCTTCCCGCTCGTTCGCGACCGCGTCAAGCAGGCTGGCGATCGAGTCCTTGACCGCCGACCGGCCCCGGCCACGGCCACCCGCCCGGGCTGGCGCCTCGTGGGCGCCCCGCTTGCTGCCGTTGACGGCGGCGTGGCCGTTCAGCGCGGCTGCCTGCCGCGCCTCGTGAGCCTCGGTGGTGATATCACTGAGGTGCGCCCCGAGCAGGTCATCGGACTCGCGAGCGAGGATCAGCGGGGCGGTCCGGTCGTGCTGGACGATCATCCCGGAACGGTCGATGCCCAAGATGAGGGTCCGTACCGCCGGGTTCGCGGTCGCGTTCGCCGGCGGGCCATTACGGCTCACCCTTTTGCCGGACGTCACGGGCGACTCCTGAAGATTGTGCACGCTGCGCTCTTGCCAATTATGGGCCAAGCGCCAGGCGTTCAGATAGGAGATCCGATTCTTCCGTTACATCCTACTTTGTGACGCTTTGTCCTATCCTACCGGACTCTCGGCCAGGCTGAGCGTTACGGATGGGATCTTAGATGTCGGATGGGGCGCCAGTACTGTCAGGCGTGCTGCCAAATTCGTCCCCGCCGGCCCGGTCGAGGGCGGCCCGGATCTTCCCGGCATACTCCTGCGCCTCGCCCGTGTCGGCGTAGGGGTGCCGGGGGCCGAGCCAGAAGCGCAGCCCGTCCTTGAACTCGCGCGGGATCACGTGCAGGTGCAGGTGCGGCACCGACTGGCTCACCACGTTGTTGACGAGGATCATCGAGCCGCTGGTGCCGAGCCCGTCCTCGACGGCGCGCTCAAGGCGTTGCGCGGTCGTCAGGAACTCGCCCGCCATGGCGGCTGGCAGGTCGGACAGCAGTCGCATGTGCTGCTTGGGCGCGAGCAAGGTGTGACCCTTGAATAGCGGCCGGTGGTCAAGGAACGCCAGCAGGTGGTCGGTTTCCAGGATGCGCGTCGCG
>DATBEM010000112.1:0-1840 GCA_036276115.1 Trebonia sp. | reverse complement strand
ACGCGATCAGAAGCGACAGGGTGAAGCCGACCCCCGCGATCGCCCCGGCGCCGCCAACGGCCGCCCAGCCGACGGGCGGGACAATCCGGCCCCGGCTGACCCGGGTCACCAGCCACGCGGCGCCGAAGGTGCCGACGGGCTTGCCGACCAGGTAGCCGACCACGATGCCGAGCGTCACTGGCGAGGAGAACGCGCGGGCGAGAAAGCTGGCGCTGATCGCGACGCCGGCGTTGGCGAGCGCGAAAATCGGCACGATCACGTAGCTGGAAGGAACGTGGTAGATCTCCTGCAGCCGGTCGTTGGGCGAGAGGGCCGTCCGCACCCCTTCCCGGGCGGCACTCGCGAGTTCCGGCGTCGGCTGCTCGCGGAAAGAGCGGAACAATTCCGAGGCCTGCTCGAGGTCGGTGCGCTCCGCCGGGCGGGCGTAGGAGAGCAGCCCGACCACCATGCCCACCACGATTGGGTCCACCCCCGACTTGAAGAACGCCACCCACGCGGCGAGCGCGAGCACCAGGTACAGCGGGCCGTAGCGGGCGCCGCGGAGCCGGGCCAGCGCCACCAGGGCCAGGAACGCCAGCCCCACCAGCAGCGCGGGCACGTCGATGCGCCCGCTGTAGACGACGGCGATGACGACGATCCCGGCCAGGTCGTCCACGACCGCGAAGGTGAGCAGGTAGGTGCGGACCCGGTCCGGGAGCCGGCGGCCGACCAGGGCCAGCGCGCCAAGCGCGAACGCGGTGTCGGTGGACATGGTCGTTCCCCAGCCATGCAGAGACGGCTTTCCCGCGTTGAAGCCCAGGTAGATCGCGATCGGCACGATCATCCCGCAGAGACCGGCCGCGAGCGGCAGCGCGAGCCGGCTTCGCCGGCGCAGCTCCCCCATGTCGAACTCGCGGCGCGCCTCGAGCCCGATCACCAGGAAGAAGAACGTCATCAGGCCGGAGTTCACCCAGTAGCGCAGCGACTCCGAGACGCTGAAGCCGCCGGCGCTAACCGACAGCCAGGTGCCCCACACCCTGTCATACGACGACGGGGCGATATTGACCCAGACGAGTGCCGCGACGGTCGCCACGAGCAGGACCGCGGCGCTTCCCGTCTCGGTCCGCAGGAACTGCCGCAGCGGTGTCTGCAGGGCCCGCCCCCACGCCGTGCTGCCGACGGCTGGGCCGTCGGCCGGCCTGGTAGCGGTCACGCCCCGGCGCGGGCGCCGGACTGGGCCCGGCCCCCGGCCCCCGATGGATCCGCGGCCCGCGATGGGTCCCCGGCCCCCGAAGACTCCCCGGACCGGGCGGCAGGCCGGGCCCCGCCGAGCGCGAGGCGGGCTGCGCTGATGTCCGCCCGGCCGTACCCGGCCGCGACCGCGCTCTGCCATTGCCGCGACAGGGCCGACAGCAGCGGCAGCGGGCCCCCGGTTTCGGCGGCGGCGAGCGCCAGGTCGACGTCCTTGAGCGCCCACTCGAGGGGGAACTCGGCCGACCAGTCACGCCGGTCCATCTTGTGCAGCTTCGCGTCGGCGAGGGGCGCGTCCAGCGGGCCGCCCTCAATGACCTCGGCCACCTGGGCGTGCGGAATGCCCATCCGGTCCGCCAGTTCCATGGTCTCCGCCACGCCCTCAACCAGGATGGACAGGTAGGCGTTGACGGCCAGCTTCAGCTGGCTGCCCTGCCCGGCGACCTCCAGCCAGACCGTCTTGCGGCCGATCGCGCCGAACACCGGCCGGAGCACGTCCGCCGCCTGCTGCGGCCCGGAGGCGAGGATGACCAGCTGGCCCTGCTCGGCCGGGCCCTTCGTGCCCGAAACGGGCGCGTCCACGAACATCACCCCGGGCCGGCTCGCGGCC
>DATBEM010000111.1:0-30485 GCA_036276115.1 Trebonia sp. | reverse complement strand
CGCACAAGGGCGAGCGGACGATGCTGTCCGACCCGGGCGCCAACGCCGCCCTGTCAGCCGACGACCTGCCCCACGACCTGTTCGTGCCCGGGGCCCACCTGCACGTCTCGGGCTACACGCTGCTGGCCGAGGGGTCGCGCAACGCCGCCCTGGCGGCCCTGGACTACGCCCGCCGGGCGGGCATGTCGTCCTCGGTCGACGGGGCCTCGGCGGCGCCGCTGGACCGGGTCGGGGCCGAGCCGTTCCTGGAGCTGTCGAGCCACGCGGTGCTGCTGTTCGTCAACACCCAGCAGGCCAAGATCCTCACCGGCCGCGACGACGCCGAGCAGGCCGCCCGGGTCCTGACCGCCTGGTACCCGCAGGTCGTCATCAAGCTCGGCCCGGACGGGGCGCTGTTCTACGCCAACGGGCGCCCCCCGGTGCACGTCCCGGCCCCGCCGACCGACCGGGTCATCGACGGGACCGGCGCGGGCGACGCCTTCGTGGCCGGGTTCCTGCCGCCGTGGCTGGACAAGAAGCCGCCGGCCGAGGCCATCGCCAGCGGCCACCGGCTCGCCGGGCACGCGATGAACCTCATCGGCGCGCGCCCCGTCCTGTAGCGTGGGCGGCTTCCTCGGCGCCCTGTTCTCCCTGGAGGGCCGGGTCGCCGTCGTGACCGGCGGCAGTTCCGGGATCGGGGCGGCGATGGCGTCGGCCCTCGGGCGGGCGGGGGCGCGGGTCGTGCTCGTCGCCCGCGACCCCGGGCGGCTGGCGGACGCGGCCGGACGGCTGCGGGCGGACGGCGCCGAGGCCGCCTGGGTCAGCGCCGACCTGGCCGACGCGAGCGCGGTGGCCCCGGCCGCCACCGCCGCCGTGGCCGCGTTCGGGGAGCCGGGCATCCTCGTCAACTGCGCCGGGATCAACCTGCGGCCGCCGCTGGCGGCGCTGACCGAGGGCGACTGGCGGCGCATCCTGGAGGTCAACCTGACGGCGCCGTTCCTGCTCGGCCAGCGCTTCGGGCCGGGCATGGCCGCCCGCGGCTGGGGGCGGATCATCAACGTCACCTCCCAGCAGGCGCACCGGGCCTTCGGCGACAGCGGCGCCTACGGCCCGTCGAAGGCGGCCCTGACCGCGCTCACCCGGTCGCAGTCGGAGGCGTGGGCGCGCGACGGGGTGACCGTCAACGCGATCTGCCCCGGCTTCGTCGCCACCCCGATGACGACGCCGGTCGCGTCCGACCCGGTCCGGTCGGCCGCCCTGGCCGCGCGGACCATGATCGGCCGCAACGGCGAGCCGCCGGACTTCGCCGGGGCGGCGGTGTTCCTCGCCTCCCCCGCCAGCGCGTACGTCACCGGCCAGACGCTGTTCGTCGACGGCGGGTTCTCCGCCACCTGACCGTTGCCGGGCCGCCTGACCGCGGCCGTCCCGTGACCGGGATGCGGTTAACTGTTCGGAGTCGTTTTGCGGGTTTCCCCCGACGGGAGCCCCCTGCGTCATGAGGATGAGGACCGTGGGAAGTGCGGCGATGCCCGAGCCAAGGGTCCGGGACGAGGCAGGGCGGCAGCCGGAGCCTGCCCGCGGCCCGGCCGCGCTCAGCGACCGGCTCCCGGCTGGGTGGCTGCTGCCGCTGATCGCCTTCGGCGCCGCGTGGGGGCTGCTCCTGGCGGCCTGGCAGGTCGCCAACGCGATCGCCGGCACGTCCTGGCCGTGGGTGCGGTACTTCCAGTTCGCCGACGGCAGCACCTACAACTGGATCACCGTCAACGGCTACCCCGGCCGGCACGGCATCCCGCCGACGGCCGCCCGGGCGGCGTTCTTCCCGGTAATGCCGCTGCTGGCCAAGACCGTGGGCGACATGACCAACCACGACTACCTCCCGGCCGAGATCATCGTCCAGGTGGTCATGGGGGCGGTCTCGGCCGTCGCCGTCTGGGCACTGGTCGCGCACTTCGCCGGGCGCCGGATCGCCGACCGGGCCGCGCTGCTGTACGTGGCGTTCCCGGGGGCGATGACCCTCGGCCTGTACTACCCCGAGCCGATGGGCAACGCCCTGGCCGCCCTGTGCCTGCTGGCGGTGCTGAACCGCAAGTGGCTGCTGTCGGGGCTGCTGGCGCTGTTCGCCTCGGCCGTGCACCCCAGCCTCATCATCCTCACGCCGGTCCTGGCGGTCATGGCGGTCCGCGCGATCAGGCGCGAGCGCGAGTGGGCCGCGCTGATCGCCCCGGCGCTGGCGCCGCTCGGCATGGCCTGGTACTTCGCGCTGCTGGCGGGGGACGAGCACAGCTTCTGGTTCTGGTTCGATGACCAGGCGGGTGGCTGGCGGCAGCGGGCGGACTGGATCGGCCACGAGGCGCGCGTGCTGACCTGGACCGACCCTGGCACCCGGAGCCACCCGCTGTTCAACGTGCTCGTCATCGTGACGGCGGTGGTGCTCGTGGCCGGGATCGTGGCGATGGTCAAGGCCCGGGTCCCGCTCCCGGTGAGCCTCTACACCGTGCTCGCGGCCCTGTCCCTGGTCATGGCAACCGCCCCCGGGCCGACGCCGCGCCTGGCGTGGACCGCGCTCGGCATCTTCCCCGGCCTCGCCGCGCGATTGCCGTCCTGGGCCTTCTGGGCCGCCCTGACGGCCTGCGCGCTGCTACTGGCCTTCCTGTACGGCTGGTGGCCGCACCAGGCCGTACCGCCCGTCCCGTAGCCGCTCAGGCCCCGTTCCCCGGGGCCTGGCGGCTGCCCTCGTTACGGCTTGGTGCCGAGGTAGGCCAGCTGGCGGGTGAGGGCGGTGCCGGAACCGTCGCGCCTGCCCTCCATCGCCGACAGGTCGACCACCGTCCCCGCCTCGGTCAGGCCGATGACCGGGCGCGGCCCGGCCCACGCCTGGACCAGGCCGTCCTCGCCCTTGAGGAACCGCTGGCAGCGCACCCCGCCGGTCGCCCGGCCCTTGGCCGGGTACTCGGCGAAGGGCGTCACCTTCACGCTCGCCCCCCCGGCCCCGGGCAGCGCCCCGGACCGTCCGGCCACGGTCACCACGACCACGTCATTGGCATCAGCAGCCCGGCTACTGGCCACGCCATCCCCCGCCGCCGCGACCGCGCCGAACCACAGCACCCGCGCCCCGTCCGCCAGCTTGATCCCGGCCATGCCGCCGGCCGGGCGCCCCTGCGGGCGGACGCTCGCGGCCGCGAAGCGCAGCAACTGGGCGTCGGAGGTGATGAACACCAGGTCGGCGTCCTCGCTGGCGAGCTGGACGGCGCCGATGACCTCGTCGCCCTCGCGCAGCGTGATCAGCTCGAAGTCGTCGCGGTTGACCGGGTAGTCCGGCTGAACCCGCTTGACCGTCCCGCTGGTGGTGCCGAGGGCGATGCCGAGGCCCAGGTCACCGGTCCCCTCGGCCGGGAGCGCGGCCAGGGCGATCGCCCGCTCCCCGTCTTCCAGGGTCACGAACTCGGCCAGCGGCGCCCCGCCGGCCACGGACGGCTCGCCCTGCGCCTTGCCGCCCGGGGCCTTGCCGCCGGGGGCCTTGCCGTCCGTTGCCTTGCCGCCTGAAGCCTTGCCGTCCGGGGCCTTGCCGTCGGCGGGCGGGGTGCTCCCCAGGGACAGCGGGATGTCGATGACGCTGGCCTTGACCAGGCGCCCGGCCGAGGTGATCACGCCGATCGTGCCGCGGGTGCTCGTGGTCACCTGCGAGGCGACCAGGGCGTGGGCGGTCGGGCGGGCGGCGCTCCCGGTGCTCGCGGGGCGCCCGGCGCTGTCCCCGTTGGCGGACGCGGGCAGCGGCAGGCGGGCCAGCAGGCCGGTGGCCGACAGGGCGACGGCACACGGCTCGTCGGCCATCTCCAGCGGGACGGCGGCGATGACGGCCTCGCCGCCCTCGAGCAGGACCGTGCGGCGCGGGGTGCCGAACTTCTTGGCCAGCTCGGCCATCTCGCCGCTGACGACTGAGCGGAGCCGGTCGTCGGACTCGATGATCTCGGTCAGCTCGGCGATCTCGGAGCGCAGGGTCTCCTGCTCGCGCTCCAGCTCGATCCGGTCATAGCGGGTCAGGCGGCGCAGCGGGGTGTCGAGGATGTACTGGGCCTGCACGTCGGACAGGTCGAAGACCTCCCGCAGGCGCCGCTTGGCCTCGGCCGAGTCGTCGCTGGTGCGGATGACCTGGATGACCTCGTCGATGTTGAGGAGCGCGACGATGATGCCGTCGACCAGGTGCAGCCGCTCCTGGCGCTTGCGGCGGCGGAACTCGCTGCGCCGCCGGGTGACGTCGAGCCGGTGGTCGACGTAGATCGTCAGCAGTTCCCGCAGGCCCAGGACGCGCGGCTGGCCGTCGACGAGGGCGACGTTGTTGATGCCGAACGTCTCCTCCATCGGGGTCAGCCGGTAGAGCTCGGCCAGGACGCCCTCGGGGTTGAAGCCGCTGCGCACCTCGATGACCAGCTGCAGGCCGCGGTTGCGGTCGGTTAGGTCCTTGATGTCGGAGATGCCGTTGATCTTCTTGGCGGTGACGAGGTCCTTGATCCGGGCGACGACCTTCTCCGGACCGACGTTGTAGGGCAGCTCGGTGACCACGATGCCGGTCTTGCGCGGGCTGACCTGCTCGATCCGCGTCGTCGCGCGGGTGCGGAAGATGCCCCGGCCGGTCGCGTACGCCTCCTTGACGCCGTCGAGGCCGACGACCTTCCCGCCGGTCGGCAGGTCGGGGCCGGGGACGTACTTCATCAGCGCCTCAAGGCCGGCGTCCGGGTGCTTGACCAGGTGCCGGGCGGCCGCGATGACCTCGGTCAGGTTGTGCGGGGCCATGTTCGTGGCCATCCCCACGGCGATGCCGGCCGTGCCGTTGACCAGGAGGTTCGGGATGCCGCCGGGCAGGACCGCGGGCGCCATCTCCTGGCCGTCGTAGTTCGGCTCGAAGTCGACGGTGTCCTCGTCAATCGACTCCACCATCGCCATGGCGGCCTCGGCCATGCGGCACTCGGTGTACCGCATGGCGGCGGGCGAGTCGTCGCCGCCGAGCGAGCCGAAGTTCCCGTGGCCGTCGATCAGCGGCAGCCGCATCGCCCAGGGCTGGGCCAGGCGGACGAGGGCGTCGTAGATGGCGCTATCGCCGTGCGGGTGCAGGCGGCCCATGACCGCGCCGACGACCTGGGCGCACTTGACGTGCCCGCGGTCGGGGCGCAGGCCCATCTCGCTCATCATGTACAGGATCCGCCGCTGGACCGGCTTCATCCCGTCCCGGGCGTCCGGCAGCGCCCGGGAGTAGATGACGCTGTAGGCGTACTCGAGGTAGCTGCCCCGCATCTCCTCGGCGACGTCGATGTCGACGATGTTCTCTTCGAAGTCATCGGTGGGCGGCGGGGGCGTGCTGCCGCGGCGTGGTGGCATCCGGTCCTCGTATGGGTGTTTGGCTATGCGTCAGTGCGTCTGGTGCTACTGGTGCTACTGCTACGTGCGGTGCTTAAGAGGAGGCCGCGTCAGGCGTCGATGCGCGACGGGCCCAGTTCTGCCGCCCCGGCGACGATGCTCTGCTTGCCCGCGCGGCTGAACACCAAGCCGCGCTCGAACCTCAGCCTCACGTGTCGATCCTGGACGGGTCCAGTTCGGCCGCCCCGGCCACGATGAAGTCGCGGCGGGGGCCGACTTCGGTGCCCATCAGCAGGCTGAAGATCCCCGTCGCGGCGGCGGCGTCCTCAATCCTGATGCGCCGCAGGATACGGTGCCGCGGGTCCATCGTGGTCTCGGCCAGCTGATCGGCGTCCATCTCGCCCAGGCCCTTGTAGCGCTGGATGGGGTCCTTCCAGCGCTTGCCCTTGCCCTCCAGCTCGATCAGCCGGCGGCGCAGCTCCTGGTCGGAGTAGGCGTAGAGGTACTTGTCGTGGCCCTTGCCGGGGTTGCTGAGCTCGATCCGGTGCAGCGGCGGGACCGCCGCGAAGACCCGGCCCGCCTCCAGCATCGGCCGCATGTAGCGGTGGAACAGCGTCAGCAGCAGCGTCCGGATGTGGGCGCCGTCCACGTCGGCGTCGGCCATGAGGATGACCCGCTGGTAGCGGGCCGAGTCCAGGTCGAACGTGCTGCCCGAGCCGGCCCCGAGCACCTGGATGATCGCGGCGCACTCGGCGTTCTTGAGCATGTCGGCCAGCGAGGACTTCTGCACGTTGAGGATCTTGCCCCGCAGCGGCAGCAGCGCCTGGAACTCGGAGTTGCGGGCCAGCTTGGCGGTGCCGAGGGCCGAATCGCCCTCGACGATGAACAGCTCGCTGCGGTCGTCCGCCAGCCGGCAGTCGACCAGCTTCGCCGGCAGGCTGGAGCTGGCGAGGGCGGTCTTGCGGCGCTGGTTCTCGCGGTGCTCACGGGCCGCGATCCGGGTCTTGGCGGCGGCCGCGATCTTGTCCAGGACGGCCTTGACCTGGAGCTTGGCCCCGCGCGGGGGGTTCTCCAGGTAGTCCTTGAGGCGGGCGCTGACGACCGCCTGGACGATCTTGGTCGCGGCCGGGGTGCCGAGGACTTCCTTGGTCTGGCCCTCGAACTGCGGCTCGGGCACCCGCACGGACACGACGGCGGTCATGCCCTCAAGCACGTCGTCCTTGACCACGGCCTCGTCGCTGGCCCTGAGCGTCTTGGTCGCCCGGAGCTGGTCGTTGATCGTCTTCAGGATGGCCCGGTCGAAGCCGGTCACGTGGGTGCCGTGGTGCGGGGTGGCGATCACGTTGACGAACGACCGGGTGACGGTGTCGTAGCCCGCGGTCCACTGGATGGCCACGTCCACCTCAAGGACGCGCTCGACGTCGGTCGGGGTCATGTGCCCGCGCTCGTCCAGCACCGGGACGGTCTCGGTGAAGTTGCCCTCGCCGGTGATCCGGATGACGTCGGTCACCGGCTCGCCCTTCGACAGGTGCTGGCAGAACTCGCTGATGCCGCCGTCGAAGCGGAACTCGGCCGACGGGCCTTGCTCGCCGTCGGGGGCGCCGGCCGCGCCCGGGTCGGCCGCGATCGCGATCGTGAGGCCGGGGACGAGGTAGGCGGTCTGCCGGGCGCGCTGCTCCAGGGAGTCGTAGCTGAAGGCGGCGTCGCGCAGGAACACCTGGCGGTCGGGCCAGAACCGGACCCGGGTGCCCGTCCGCCGGGCCGGCACCGTCGCCACCTGGCGCAGCCCGCCGCGCTTGGTGAAGCTCGCGCCGGGCCCGTCGGCCGCGAACTCGCCCGCGACGCCGCGGCGGAAGCTGGCCGCGTGGGTATGGCCCCCGCGGTCAACCTCGATGTCCAGCCGGGCCGACAGCGCGTTGACGACGCTCGCGCCGACGCCGTGCAGGCCGCCGGAGGCGGTGTAGGACCCGCCGCCGAACTTCCCGCCCGCGTGCAGCCGGGTCAGGACCAGCTCGACCCCGCTCAGCTTGGTCTTGCGCTCGGTGTCGACCGGGATGCCACGGCCGTTGTCGCGCACCTCGGCCGAGCCGTCGGCCCGCAAGACGACGTCGATCCGGGAACAGTGGCCGGCGAGGGCCTCATCGACCGAGTTATCGAATATCTCCCACAGGCAGTGCTGCAGTCCGCGATCATCGGTTGACCCGATGTACATGCCGGGACGCTTGCGGACAGCCTCCAGGCCCTCGAGCACCGACAATTGGCTGGCAGTGTACGACTCGGCGGGGGCGGGCGCCTCAGCCGTCCGCTCGGCGCTGGTGACCGGGGACACGGGCTGCAGCTCTCCTCTCGAAAGCGTATGCGACACTAGGGTCTCACGCCAGGGTACCCTCACGCGACCGCGAACGCCCTTGGCGGCGCGGCAGTTTACGAGATTAACCGAGGTTGCGATGGGGTTCTGCGCACTGGCCCACTTCGTGGCATACGTGTCACACCGGCACGAGACGGGTAGAACGCCACCAACCGCAACGGGTAACTCATCGCCGACTACCCGCGGTGGTGTCGTCACCGGGCATCGCGCCGGTCAGCCGTGGCTGATTAGGGCGATCAAGTGCGGTTTCGCTTGTGGCGTACATACCTCGGCCCGGGGAAGGCTGACGCCGGGGTAGGTGTTGTGCTGTGCTGTAAGAAGCAGACAGCTAACCGGCGCTTCTGGCCCCGAGCCGGAGGCACTGAGAAGAGGAAGGCGACGTTGACCGGAGCAATAGCCCCCACGAAGCCGCTGACCGCCCTCGATCTGTGCGATCGGTGCGGCGCCCAGGCATACGTCCGCGTCCTGCTCCCCAATTCCGGAGAGTTGCTCTTCTGCGCGCATCACGGCAGGGAGCACGCCGCGGCGTTGGCGAAGGTAGCCGTCGACATCCAGGACGAGACACAGCGTCTCAGCAAGGACAACGCGAGCTAACCCGGAAGGACGAGCCCCGGAACCCCCGGAGCGGGCCACAGGCCCGCGTCGGTGGCAAGCCGGGGATCTGCCTGCCCGCAAGCCCCCGTCCTACTATCCACAAGCGTTCAAGTGCGCCGGCCAGGCAGTTGCCTCGGTCGGCGTGCCCTTTTCCGCGGGTCCAGGCCGCCGCCCGGCGGCCAGCCGCTCGTACGGCACTTGTCTTGCTGTTATCAGACGCGACGATTACCGTGGAAGATTTACCACGCTATAGCGTGGCAAATCTTACGCAACCGGAAAATCCTCCCGGATAAACCTTGCTGTTATCAGCAAGTGGGGTAGCCGGGGGCCGGGGATGAGCGGAGCCGGGACTCGGAGCCGTTGCGGAGCCCCGCCTCGGACAGCCGAGGGGTTGCGAGGGTTCTCCAGGCGGAGGCGCCAGCCAGGCGGAGGCGCCAGCCAGGCGGAGCCTGGACGGCGCCCGCGCTCTGCCGTGCACGCCGTCGACTGGACACCGGGTCATCCGCGACCGGGAAGCGAAGACCGCCGGGCGGCCGTGGTCGGCTGCCCGGCGGTTCTGCCGTTGGGCGGGTTAGTCCAGGTAGTCGCGCAGCACCTGTGAACGGGACGGGTGGCGCAGCTTGGACATCGTCTTGGACTCGATCTGGCGGATGCGCTCGCGGGTGACGCCGTAGACCTTGCCGATCTCGTCCAGCGTCTTCGGCTGGCCGTCGGTCAGGCCGAACCGCATCGAGACCACGCCCGCCTCGCGCTCGGACAGCGTGTCGAGGACCGAGTGCAGCTGCTCCTGCAGCAGGGTGAACGACACGGCCTCGCCGGGCTGGATCGCCTCGGAGTCCTCGATCAGGTCGCCGAACTCGCTGTCGCCGTCCTCGCCGAGCGGGGTGTGCAGGGAGATCGGCTCGCGGCCGTACTTCTGCACCTCCACGACCTTCTCCGGGGTCATGTCAAGCTCGACTGCCAGCTCTTCCGGGGTGGGCTCACGGCCGAGGTCCTGCAGCATCTGCCGCTGGACCCGGGCGAGCTTGTTGATGACCTCGACCATGTGGACCGGGATGCGGATCGTCCGCGCCTGGTCGGCCATGGCCCGGGTGATCGCCTGCCGGATCCACCACGTCGCGTAAGTGGAGAACTTATAGCCCTTGGTGTAGTCGAACTTCTCGACCGCGCGGATGAGGCCGAGGTTGCCCTCCTGGATCAGGTCCAGGAACAGCATCCCGCGGCCGGTGTAGCGCTTGGCGAGCGATACGACGAGCCGGAGGTTCGCCTCCAGCAGGTGGTTCTTCGCCCGGCGGCCGTCCTCAGCGATCCACTCAAGGTCGATCCGCTGGTCGTCGGTGAGGCCCTTGCCCTCAGCCAGCTTCTCCTCGGCGAACAGGCCGGCCTCGATGCGCTTGGCCAGCTCGACCTCCTGCTCGGCGTTGAGGAGGGGGACCTTGCCGATCTGCTTCAGGTAGTCCTTGACCGGGTCGGCGGTCGCGCCCGCGACCGCGACCTGCGCGGCCGGGAGGTCGTCGTCATCGTCGCCGAAGACGTAGATCTCTTCCTCGACGCCCTCGGCCTTGCCCTCCGGCTTGGCCGGCGCGCCCTCGGCCTCAGCCTCGGCCACTTCGGGGACGGCCTCCTCGGGGGCCTCGGTAACCTCCAGGTCGCCGGCGAGGTCCTCGCTGAGGTCATCCTCCAGGTCCTCGACGGCGATGTCCTCGAAGCTCTCCAGGTCCGCCCCCGCGAGGTCGCCCTCGTCGAGGTCGCCCGCATCATCGAGGTCGCCCGCGTCAGCCAGGGCAGCGCCGCCGCTGCCGACCGGGCCGACAACCGTCAGATCGGCACCGGGCGGGCCCTCGGCGGCCAGCTCATCCGTGCCCTTCGCCGGCCGGCGGCCGGCGACGCCGCGTGCGGGCGCTGCCGGAGGCGACGGCTGCTCGGGGACGACTTCCTGCACCCGCGAGTCCCGGCCCGCGGTTCCGGACGGCCGGGAGCGCTTGCGCGCCGCGGAATTGGCAGCGCTCGCCACCACGGTCACCTCTTCCTTCGCTGGGTTGCTTGGCTAAGCAGCATTCGCAAAGCGATAATGTGGCCCTCCCGCGAGGGACTCGACGCCAGGATCGCGTGGGGAAGCAGGCTTCCCGTGGTTGTCTCGGACACCAGTGCCAACCCGCCCGCCTCCTCCCTCTCACAACCATAGGTGCCACCTGGGAGTGCCTTGTACGCTGCGGCGCAGCCTCGCGCCGTGCTCCCGTCACCGCCGTGCCTCCGGCGCTCCATCCTGGCCGCCGGCGGGACCACCGTTCCCGTTGCCGGGTGCACCATGAGCATCACCCGGGCGCGCGGCCACGTCAACGCCCGCGCCCGCCGCGGCGGTGACGTGCATGACGAGGACGGTGACGTCGTCGTCCTGCTCATGGCCGGCGAGCATATGGTCCACCAGGTACTGAAGCAACTGCCCGGGCTTGCCGAGCATCTCCGCCGGGGCGCTGGAAGCCACCCGGACCAGTTCGTCCAGTCCCGCGTCGAGGCCGCGGACCCGGTTCTCGACCAGGCCGTCGGAGTAGAAGACGGCGGTGCTGCCGGGGGCCATCGCGAACGCGTGCTGGCGGCGCGGGCTCGGCCAGCCCAGCGGCGTGCCGGCCCCGGTCTGGTCCAGGCTGGCCTTGCCGTCCGGGCCGATCAGGAGCGTCGGCAGGTGGCCGGCGTTGCCGGCCAGGCCCTCCCCGGTCGCCGGGTCGATCACCAGGTAGGTGACGGTGGTGACCTGCTCCTCCTGCTCGGTCGCGGTGAACAGCCGGTCCAGCCCGGTCAGCACCGCGCTCGGCCGGGAGTCGGTCAGCGCCAGGGCGCGCAGCGCGTTGCGGACCCGGCCCATGCCGGCCGCCGCGGTCAGCCCCTTGCCCATGACGTCCCCGACGGTGACCGCCATCCGCCCCTCGGGCAGCCGGAACACGTCATACCAGTCGCCGCCGATGTCCATGTTCCGGGTGACCGGCAGGTAGCGGGCGTCCAGGGCCAGCCCCGGGACCGTCGGCAGCTTGTCCGGCAGCAGCGACCGCTGCAGCGTCATCGCCGTCTGGTGCTCGCGCTCGTACATCTCGGCCCGCTCGACCGCCAGCGAGCACTGCCCGGCCAGGGCCTCCAGGAAGACCCGCTCCTCCTCGCTGATGCGCCGCGCCGAGCTGAACGAGAACCGCAGCGCCCCCAGCGGCTGCCCGGCCGCCAGCAGCGGCAGGCCCACCCAGGAGCGCTCGTCGCCGGTGTCGGCGACGCTGGCCTCGCCCTCGAACTGCCGCCCGAGGTCGTCCGGGTCCGTGATCAGGACCGGCCGCCGGGTCGCGATCGCGCGCGTCATCACCGACGGGGTGTCCATCGTCAGCCGCCGCCCGGCCGCGTCCGACCCGGCCGACGGCAGGCCGTCGGAGTTGACCACCCGCAGCTGCAGCGTCTCGGGGTCCAGCAGCGCGACCGCCGAGCGCAGCGCGCCGATCGCGGTCCGGCCCACCTCAGTGATGACCTCGACCACCTGCTCGACCGTCAGCGCCTCGGCCAGCATCGACGTGGCCTGCTGGAGCCGGGCGGTGCGCAGCGCCGCCGCCGACAGCTGCTCGGTCAGCCGCCCGCGCATCTCCTCGGCCTCGCGCTGGCTGGTCACGTCGGTGCACGCGCCGACCCACTCGGCGATCTTCCCGTCCCGCTCGACCGGCACCGCGTGCACGTCGTAGTGGCGGTAGCCGCCGCCCCGGGTCCGCATCCGGAACCGGTCCTCGAAGATGCGGCCCGTGCGCAGGCAGCCGCGCCAGTCCCGCTCGACCCGGTCCCGGTCCTCCGGGTGCAGCGACTCCAGCCAGCCGGCCGCCCGGAACTCCTCCGGCGACTGGCCGGTGATCATCCGCCAGTCGGCCGAGTCCTCGATCATGTCGCCGTCGGGCGAGGCCACCCACACCACCTGGGCGCCGCCTTGCACCAGGGCACGGTAGCGCTCCTCGCTGCGCCGCAGCGCCTCCTCGTCGGGCGAGGTGGAGGCCACCCCGGAGATGATCAGGCCGGCCCCGATGACAGCGCCGCCGGCGTCGTGCACGGGGAACCAGTGGAAGACGCGCACGACCGGGCCCGCCTGGCCGCCGGCCGCGAGGGTCTCCACGGTGGCGCTGTCGTGCGCCAGGACCCGCGCGATCGCCTCCTGGGCGCGGGCGGCGTCCACCGCGGGCCACACCTCGGCCAGGCCGCGGCCGGGGAAGTCGGCCTCGTCCAGCCCGTACAACCGGGCCAGGGCCGGGTTCACCCAGGCGAAGCGCAGGTCAGTCCCGAGGAACGCGACGCCCGTGGGGGAATCGCGCAAGATGGCGTCGGGAAGCCCGGAATCGGATGGGTCCAACCCGGCCTCCCACTGCTCCGGCGCGGACGTGCCCGCGCTCATCCCGCGCCCCTGCCATGCCTTGCATCGCGCTTGAAGTCCCTGGTGCAGGTGCCTGCCACCGGCGGCTCCTTCCGTTTCCCGCCGCGGGCGGCCAGCCCGCGGCCGCGGGGATCCCGAGGCAGCGTGGACGACGCCGCCGCACAGCAGTCATTCAGATTAAGCGTGCCATAAACCGGATACTCGCGCTGCCAGCTACGCCCAAGGACTCAGGATGAATTACGTCATGATGACGGCGCGGTGTTGGCCGCAACGACATGACAACATGGGTAGATTCTCCTATAGCGGATGAGGTATGGCCCGCTGACCGATTCGATGAAACCACACGGACAGCAGGCCGTAGCGTAGCGATCACATATCCAGATCTGAGAGGCTATCAGGGTGAGTCCGCAGAGCCGACGCAGCCAGCCCCCCGGCGACCCTGGCCGCTCCCAGCCCCCTGGGCCTGGCGGGGTGCCCACCGCCCTCTTCCGTGAGCTGCTGCGCGCGGCCCGCGAGCTTCTCGCCGTCCGCAGCCCCCTAGACGCCGAGCTCATGGTCAGCGAGCTGCTCGGCACCTGGTGGGACCAGCGCAAGCACACCCCGGACGTGGAGCGGCTCATTGGCGAGGGCCTGGTCGAGTACGCCGCGAGCCAGCCCAGCCCGGTCGCCCTCGCGCTGCTGTCCGGCGTCGCCTGCCTCGGCACCCCCCGCCAGGCCGTGGTGGCCGAGCGGGCCGCGATCACCATGCTGGACGACGGCGTCCGCGCGCCGGCCTGGGCCGGCTACCTGGGCGCGGTGCGCTCGGCCGAGTGCTACGTCAACCCCGACAAGTGGGGCGACCAGGACGAGATCATCTGCGTGTTCAGCTACGCCGGGGAGGAGCCGCACGCGCTGGTCTCCGTCATCGACCACAACACCGACGGCATGATCCGCGACGGCTGGGTGACCTCCCAGGTCGACAAGCTGCTGGACCACTGCCACCAGAAGGCCGGGATCGAGGCCGCGGGCGGCGCGGTGCCCGGCCCGGAAGAGGCCTTCCGCCCGATCGACCCGCCGCAGGCCCGCAAGGCGCTCGAGCAGGCCCTGGCGGCGACCGACGCCGCGACCGACCCCCCGGTGGCCGAGACGTTCGCCTCCCGGCACGCCCTCATCCGGTCCCGGATCCGCGCGCTGCCGCCCTCGGCCGGGCGGGGCCTGCGGGCCAGGCGGCCCTGGTCCAGGGACAAGCGGGCGCTGCTGGCGGCCGAGTTCCTCGGCTCGGACGAGGCCGAGGACCTGTCGGACCGCGGGGCGGCGAGCCGCTGCGCCGACCACATCATCGACTTCGGCTGCGACCAGGACGCCGGGCGGCCGCTGCGGATGAGCCCGGCCAAGGCCCGCCGGTTCCTGCTGGAGTGGGTGCCGCGCAAGGTGATGCTCACCTCGACCGACCGCGAGGCGATCCCGCTCGTGCTGGCCGCCTGGGTGCGCTTCGGCGGCCGCAAGCGGGGCTGGCGGCAGTCCGACATCAGCGAGGTGGTCGAGGTCGTCTTCGACTCGATGAGCATGTTCTCGCGCCTTTACCACGACCCGGCCGACTTCGGCCTGACCGACAAGCTCGTCCGCCGCCTGCTGCCCGACTCTGACCTGGAGGCGCTGCCCCGGCGGGCCTTCATCTTCCCGATCCTGGAGGGCCGCCACGGCGGCGTCGACCTGTCCAAGCTGGACCCGGCCGACCCGGCCGACCGGCGCCTGCTGCTGGCGGCCGACCACGACACCAAGACCGGCAGCCCCAGCGCGGCGGGCGTCGGCCGGCACATCGAGCGCCACCTGATGATCGCCGACCGCCTGTGGCGGGGCGACCCCGCGGAACTGTGGACGGCGGCCCAGGCCCTGCTCGACACCGGCGAGGACCGCCACCTGGTCCTGCACGCCCTGATGGACGTCCTCGACGCGGCCGGCGACGACAAGGAAGTCCTGGCGTCCCTGCTGCGCGACCTGACGACCGGCCTGGACGACCTCGACAACGGCCTCGGCGACCTGGAGATCTAACGCCCGCGGCCGGGCCTGCCCCGGGCGGCCGGGCCCGCCGAGGGCAAAAACTCGTTGCCGCGCGGCCAGGGTCGTGATTTCATTCTCCAGGCTTTCTGTTTACCTGCTGGAGGATCCTGATGCATCGCGTGCGGCAGGCCCCGTCGGCGGCAGGCGCCGGGATCGCGGCCCCGAGGAGCGCGACCCACGGCCAGACGGCTCCGCAATTGAGGCGGATTCACGCGCCGCAGCCCCTTCGCGGCTCAGCCGATCATCCGCAGCTAATTATCACGTCATTACCACTCCCCGGGCCACCGGCCAACGGGCGCATCCGCGCATGACCAGGCCGGGTGAATTACCAGATTCGGCCGGGGCCGGCGCCGACGCTCGCGCCCTTTCCCGGGCGGCCGTTGCCCGCAGGGCCGCCCGGCCCGTCCGGTCCGTGCAGGGCGCCTGCTACCCCGGCTGATCAGGCGAACCGGTCGCGGAGGGACATCGCGCGGGGACGCCCCGAACACGGGGCGCAGCGCGCGAATTCCTCTACTTGGCATTCCGTAATTCGGGCGCCAGCGCCCCTGCCAGGCAAAGACAGTTCATCAATAATTCACGCCACAGCACCCTTAGTAAGTTATTTATATTGTCCTCTGGCGCCAGCGGAGAACCTTTACCTATACTTACTTCTTGCCGCCCGCCGAGCTATTTAAAAGGCGTAACGCGACAGAAGGAGGACCCGTTGAATATCCGTATCCGCAAGTGACGTGCAGGTCGACGGGAACCTGGAGAACCAAACCAAGGTCCTGCCACACGGCGAGGCGCTGATCCAGCTCGGCGGCAACGTCACCGGGCAGACCGTCCACGACGTCAACGCCTATGACACCCGCGGGTTCTCCACCATCCACGTTTACCAGGGCGCCCCGAACAACGGCGGGCCGACCTGCGAGGGCGCGACGGTCACCGGCAACCAGGTCCACGACGCGGGCACCGACACCAACAGCGCCTGGTCCGACGGCATCACGATCGGGTGCGGCGACAGCCTGGTGGAGGACAACACCATCACCAACGCCACCGACGGCGGCATCGTCATCTTCGGGGCGCCGGGATCGACCATCGAGGACAACACGATCACCGCGGTGAGCAAGACCCTGCTCGGCGGCATCAACATGGTCGATCCCGCCGACAACGGGAGCGGCGACTACACCGGGACCGTCGTGACCCACAACGTCATCGACGGCCAGGGAGCGTTCATCAAGGTGGGCCTGGGGATGGGGCCGCCCATCTGGGGGTGCACCAACACGAGCATGGGCTACGTCAACACGGGCGGCACCGTCACCGGCAACACCATCGAGGGCGAGAACGTCGGCTACGGCTTCACCGTGAACCGGGTCGCCAGCTGGACGGTCACCGGCAACGTCGACACGGCCCGGCACGTCGGCATCCCCGCGGGCGGCTGCAGCTCCAGCGACAACCCGCCGTCCGCGCCCGGCGGCTTCGACCTCGGCACCGACACCACCAGCACGCTGCAAAGCGACTTCGGCTCCGGCGGCCTGCACCTGGACAGCGTGCTCGGCATCAGCGAGCCGCCCGTCCTGCTGACGCCACAGGTGGCCCCGACGGGCTGCGGCCTGCTGGGCTCGGGCCAGGGGATGTACCCGAAGCAGTCGGTCCTCTCCTGCACCGGCGACGTCTACGCACTTAACATGCAGCCCGACGGCAACCTGGTGCTGCGGCAGGGCGCCACCGCCCTATGGTCCACCGGCACGACCGGCAGCGCGACCGGCGGCTACCCGCGCGGCGCTCAGGTCGGCATGCAGACCGACGGCAACCTCGTCGTCTACGGCTCGACCGGCACGGCGCTGTGGTCCTCCCACACGTCCGGCAACGCCGGCGCCTACCTAGCCGTGCAGCCCGACGGCAACATGTTCATCTACAACTCGACCGGGACCACCATCTTGTGGAACCGGCGGAACTCGCAGCGGCGCTCCCGGCGGCGGCGCCCGGCGGCGCTGCCTGAACGGCGGTTAGCCCGCGTGGCCCTTGCCTCCCGCTCTGGGAGCAGGGGCCACGTCGCGTTAGCCGCCCGCCCGCGCCCCGCCCGGCGGGCCGTCCGGGGCGCCGTCCGGGGCGCCGAAGCCGCCGCCACCGGGGGTCTCCAGGACGAACACGTCGCCCGCGGCCAGCTCGACCGAGTCGCAGCCGGACATCGGGGTCACGGTGCCGTCGGCTCGCTCGACCCAGTGCCGGCCGAGGGCGCCCGGGGAGCCGCCGGCCAGGCCGAAGGCGGGGACGCGGCGGTGGCCGCTCAGCGTCGTGACCGTCATCGGCTCCAGGAAGCGCAGGCGCCGGGTGCCGCCGTCGCCGCCGCGCCAGCGGCCCGCGCCGCCGGAGCCGCGGCGGATCTCGTAGGACTCCAGCCGGACCGGGTAGCGCCACTCCAGCACCTCGGGGTCGGTGAGGCGGGAGTTGGTCATCTTCGTCTGCACCACGTCGGTGCCGTCGAATCCCCCGGCGCCGTTAAGGCCCTGAGCGCCGCTATCGTCGCTATCGTCGGGGGCGCCGGCGCCGGCGCCGGCCGGGCCGAACCAGGCACCCGCGCCGGAGCCGCTGGCGACGGTCTCGTAGTACTGGTAGCGCTCGTTCCCGAACGTCACGTTGTTCATCGTGCCCGACCCCTCGGCCTGGACGCCCAGGGCGGCGTAGAGCGCTCCCGTGATGGCCTGGGAGGTCTCGACATTGCCGGCCGCCACCGCGGCCGGGTACGCGGGCGAGAGCATCGTCTGGGGCGGTATGACGACCCGCAGCGGGCGCAGGCAGCCGGCGTTGAGGGGGATCTCCCCCTGCCCCCCGGGGGAGCGGCCCCCCGTGCCCCCCGCGCCGACGAGGGTGCGGAAGACGTACAAGACGGCGGCCATCGCCACGCTGGACGGGGCGTTGAAGTTGTCCGCGACCTGGGGGGAGGTGCCGGTGAAGTCGATCGTCGCGGTCCGGGCGGCCCGGTCGACCGTGACCGCGACGGCGATCGTGGCGCCGCTGTCCATCTCGTAGGCGAACGAGCCGTCAGACAGGGCGGTGATCACCTCCGCGACCGCCTCGGCCGCGTTTTCCTGCACGTGCCCCATGTAGGCCGAGACGACGTCGAGGCCGAACTCGGCCACCATCCGCCGCAGCTCGGCGACGCCGCGCTCGTTCGCCGCGACCTGGGCGCGCAGGTCAGCGAGGTTGGCAGCCGGGTCGCGGGACGGGTGGGGCGCGCCCCGCAGCAGGGCGATCGTCTCGTCGGCGGCCAGCCGCCCGTTCTCCACCAGCAGCCAGTTGTCGATGAGCACGCCCTCGTCCTCGACCCGGGTGCTGCCCGCTGGCATCGACCCGGGCGTGATCCCGCCGATCTCCGCGTGGTGCCCGCGCGAGGCCACGTAGAACAGCGGCTCGGCTTCCCCCGGCTCCGCCGCGCTGGCCTCCCCCGCCCCCGGCGCCGCGGGCTCCCCGGGCAGCACGTCGCGGGCGAACACGGGGGTCACCACGGTCACGTCGGGCAGGTGGGTGCCGCCGTGGTACGGGTCGTTGAGGACGTACACGTCGCCGCGCTTCATCTGCCCCTGGTTGCGCTCGCGGACCACGCGGATCGACGCCCCCATCGACCCCAGGTGCACCGGGATATGCGGCGCGTTCGCGATCAGCCCGCCGCCCGAGTCGAAGATCGCGCACGAGAAGTCGAGCCGCTCCTTGATGTTGACCGAGTGGGCGGTCGCCTGCAGCCGGACCCCCATCTGCTCGGCGATCGACATGAACAGGTTGCCGAAGATCTCCAGCAGGACGGGGTCCGCCGCGGTCCCCACCGCCGCCGCCCCGGGCCGCGCGGCGACCCGCTCCAGCAGCAGGTCCAGCCGCTCGGTGACCGTCGCCCGCCAGCCCGGCTCCACCACCGTGGTCGCCAGTTCCTCGGCGATGATCGCGGGGCCGGCCACCTGCTGCCCGGCCCGCAGGCCCGCCCGCCGGAACAGCCCGACCTGCTCCCATCGCCCTTCGGTGAACATCCGCACCTGCTCATCGGCCGCCGCCGGGCCGGTGCTGGCGAGCGGTCCTGGCGGCGGGGTGGCCTGCGAACCGATCATCTCCTCGCCGGTCGCGGCCTGGTCGGCGCGGGCGGCCTCGACGCTGACGGCCTCGACGATGATGCCAGTGCCGGGCATCAGGAACGAGAACTGGCGCTTGTAGGCCGCCTCGAAGGCCGCTCGCATGTCCGCGACCGGGCCGAACGGCACGATCAGGGCGGTGTCGGTGCCCGCGTAGCGCAGGTGCGCCCGGCGGGTGACCGCCACGTCCCCGGGGGAGCCGCCGAGCTCCGCCAAGGCCGAGATCGCCAGCGCGTCCAGAGCGGCCGGTCCCCTGCTGGAAAAAGCTTGGTCGAGGGGGGCCTCGATGGCCGCCTCCCGCATCGCGAGGACATCAGCCAGCCCGATGCCGTACGCGGACAGCACCCCCGCCAGGGGGTGGATGAGGACGCGGGTCATGCCGAGGGCACCGGCGACGGCGCACGCGTGCTGGCCGCCCGCCCCGCCGAAGGTGGACAGGGCGTAGCGGGTCACGTCGTAGCCGCGGGCGACGGAGATCTTCTTGATCGCGTTGGCCATGTTCGCGACCGCGATCTCCAGGAACCCGGCCGCGACCTGCTCCGGCCCCCGGTCGTCGCCGGTGCGGGCGGCCAGCTCCGCGAACGCCGCCCGGGTGGCGGCCGCGTCGAGCGGGGCGTCGCCGCCGGGGCCGAACGCGCGGGGGAAGTGCGCGGGCTGGACCCGGCCCAGCAGCACGTTGGCGTCGGTCACGGCCAGCGGCCCGCCGTTGCCGTAGCACGCGGGCCCGGGCTGGGCGCCGGCCGAGTCGGGGCCGACCTGGTAGCGGCCCCGCTCGAAGCGCAGGATCGACCCGCCGCCGGCTGCGACGGTGTGGATGGACAGCATCGGGGCGCGCATCCGGACGCCCGCGACCTGGGTCTCGTACTGCCGCTCGAACTCGCCCGCGTAGTGCGACACGTCGGTCGAGGTGCCGCCCATGTCGAAGCCGATGACCCGGTCCAGGCCGGCCGCGGCGGCGGTGCGGGCCATGCCGACGATGCCGCCGGCCGGGCCGGACAAGACCGCGTCCTTGCCACGGAAGCTCGCCGCGTCGGCCAGGCCGCCGTTGGACTGCATGAACAGCAGCCGGATGCCGCTCAGCTCGGTCGCGACCTCGCTGACGTAGCGGCGCAAGATCGGCGACAGGTAGGCGTCAACCACGGTGGTGTCGCCCCGGGCGACCAGCCGCATCAGCGGGCTCACCTCATGGGACTCGCTCACCTGGGGGAACCCGATCGCACGGGCGACCGCCGCGATCTCGCGCTCGTGCCGCGGGTAGCGGTAGCCGTGCATGGTGACGACGGCGACCGAGCGCAGCCCGTCGTCCCAGGCGCGCTGGAGGCTCGCGGCGATGGCGGCGGCATCGAGCGGGCGGACCAGCTCGCCGTGGGCGCCGAGCCGCTCGTCGGCTTCGATGACCCGCTCGTAGAGCATCTCCGGGAGCAGGATGCGGCGGTCGAAGATCCGCGGCCGGGCCTGGTAGGCGATCCGCAGCGCGTCGCGAAAGCCCCTGGTGATGACGAGGGCGGTCGGCTCGCCCTTGCGCTCGAGCAGGGCGTTGGTGGCGACGGTGGTGCCGAGCCGGACGGCGGCGATCTCGCGGGCGGGCAGCGGCTCGCCCGGGGCGGCCCCGATCAGGTGCCGGATGCCCGCCACGGCCGCGTCGCGGTAGGCGCGGGGGTTGCTCGACAGGAGCTTGTGCGCGACCAGGGTGCCGTCCGGGCGGCGGGCGACCACGTCGGTGAACGTGCCGCCCCGGTCAACCCAGAAATTCCACTGTCCAGCCACGGCGGCCATTATGCCGCGCCCTCTGACCTGTGACTATGCCGGCCGGGGGACGGAAGCTACCGGGCGGTGCCGCTACTGAGCCGCCAGCTCGGTGAAGGCGGCGTGCACGTCGGCGGTGGTCAGGGTGGTGAGCTCCTCGGCGGTGGCGGTCTCGCCCAGGCCCAGGCGCACCACCCGCACGTCCCGGTAGGCGCAGGCCCGCTCGAACAGCGACCGGGCGAAGCGGCCGTTGCCGAGCTCGTCCAGCCGGCCGGACTGGACCGCCTGCTCGAAGATCTCCTCCAGCACCTGCCCGGCGTCGGGCTCGAAGATGTCGCCCGCCTGCTCGGCCAGCAGCACCGCGATCTCGGCCAGGTCGCGGGCGCTGTAGCTGGGGAACGTGACCCGGGTGTTGAACCGGGACCCGAGGCCGGGGTTGCTGCGCAGGAACCGGTCCATGTCCGCCGGGTAGCCGGCCAGCACGATGACCAGCCGGTCGCGGTCGTCCTCGGCCCGCTTCAGCAGCGTCTGCACCGCCTCCGCGCCGAACGCGTCGCCGCCGGTGTAGCCGCCGTTGGCCAGGGAGTAGGCCTCGTCAACGAACAGCACGCCGCCGAGGGCGGAGTCGACCAGCTTGTTGGTCTTGATCGCGGTCGCGCCGAGGTGATCACCGACCAGGTCGCCCCGGTGCGCCTCGACCACCTCCGGCCGCACCAGCAGCCCGAGGGCGGCGAAGATCCGGCCGAGGATGCGGGCCACCGTCGTCTTGCCGGTGCCGGGCGGACCGGTGAACACGAAGTGCCGGGCGGGCGGCTGGCTGGACAGGCCCTGGCGGTCACGCAGCTTCGCCACCCGCAGCTGGGCGGCGATCGCCTGGACCTGCTGCTTGACCGGCTCCAGGCCGACCAGCTCGTTCAGCTCGGCGAGCGCGCTCTCCAGCGTCGGGGTGTCCTCGTAGCCGCGCAGCCGCGAGGTGAGCTCGGCGAACGCCCGCTCCAGGTCACCGCCGTCGATGGTGATGAGGTCCTCGGCGTTCGGCTCGTAGGCGCCCCCCATCACCCGCACGTCGCGCTGCTGGCCGGCCTTCTCCAGCAGGGTGCGCACGAACCGGCCGTTGCCGAGCTCGTCGGTGATCCGGCGGCGGCCGACCTCGTCCAGGATGCGCCACAGCACCGGGCGGGCCTGCGTGGTGACCAGCTCGCCCTTCGCCGCCAGCTGGGCGTCGGCCAGGGCCAGCAGCTCCGACGGGGAGTAGGTGGGGAACCGGATGCGGGTCGCGAAGCGGGAGGCGAGGCCCGGGTTGGTCGTGAGGAACGCCTCGGTCTGCTGCTCGTACCCGGCGAGGATGATGATCAGGTTCTCGCGGTCGTCCTCGGCCCGCTTGAGCAGCGTCTGGACCGCCTCGATGCCGAACCGGTCGGCCTGCCCGTCGCCCTCGTTGACCAGGCTGTACGCCTCGTCGATGAACAGCACCCGGCCGAGGGCGGAGTCGATCAGGTCGTTGGTCTTGATCGCGGTCGCGCCGAGGTACTCGCCGACCAGGTCCGACCGCTGGGCCTCGACCACGTCGGGCAGGTCGAGCAGGCCGAAGGCGTAGAAGATCTTCCCGATCACCCGGGCGACGGTGGTCTTGCCGGTGCCGGGCGGGCCGAGGAACACGAAGTGCCGCATCGGCTTGTCGGTGCTGACGCCGGCGACCGCGCGGCGGCGGGCCGCCTCGATCGACGCGGCGATGGAGCGCACCTGCTCCTTGACGCCCGCCAGGCCGATCATCGCGTCGAGCTCGGCCATCGCCTCCTCGATGGAGATCTGCGGGCGCTGCTTGGGCGGGGCCGGCTGCGGGCGCGCGGCCCGCTCGGGGTACCCGGTGGCGACGCCCTGGGCACGCATCCCGTTCCCGTGGGCGGGCGCTCCCGCCAGCACCAGCGGGGGCTGCCCGCCGTGGGCGCCGCCGTCGGGCCGGGCGGCCGGGCCGGCCTGCTGCTGCCCGGTCATGCGGGGGGCGGCCTGCAAGCCCTTGGCCAGCCGCCAGCCGAGGGCGACGAGGGCGACCACCCAGACCACGATCACGAACGCGGTCACCGGGATGACGTGCTGGTTCAGCAGCGCGATGACCAGGACGACCGGCCACAGCAGGACGGAGGCGACGGTCCGGCAGGGGACGTAACGGCGGCTCAGCGGCGGGACGTGGGCGAGCAGCGCCACGATGACCGGCAGGGCGAAGATGGTCCAGCGGGCCTCGGCTCCCTGCTGCGGCGTGGTGGTACTGCTGAAGGCGAGGGCGAGGATGATCCAGATCGCGAGCATGGCCACGTAGGCCGATGCCATCCGGGTCCGCACCCGGCTGATGAGCGCGGCGGGCGCGAGCACCGGGCAAAGGAAGACGACCGCCCCCACGATGGGGACGATCCTCTGCGGGAACGGAATCCGGTCAATCGCCCGCTGGACCCGGTCTACCAGGGTGATTTTCTGCTCAGCCGGAGACTGGACCCTATTGCGTGGCAGCATCGCGCTCCCTTGGACAGTCGTAGTCCTTGTATAGCGCATCAGCGGGTGTTACAACAGGGTACCCACTCGATACTCTGCGTGAAGACCACGCGCTTCGACCCCGACTGCACCGCATGTAGGCAACGATAGGCTATATCGGGCATCCCGGGTCGATACCGCCACGTATCCGGTGCCGATTTCAGTGACAGTCTCGTGACAGAGTCGCCCCGACTTGCTGCAACCGCTCCGGGCGGGGGAACCGCGCCGGGCCTCCAGGGCGGCCGGCGACGCTGCCAGCCCAGTTCCCTGGAGGTTTCCTCGGGGGTTAGGGAAAGGCCCTCCGCTACGCGGTGAGCGAGACCGCGCCCTCGCCGCTCAGCTGGGCCAGCGGCGGGCGCACGACCAGCTCGTTGAGGTGCTCGTCCATCCGCAGGCCGTGCTCCGTCGCCACGGCGTGCAGGTAGGTCTCCGGCGTGAGCACGTCCCACAGGCCCGGGTCGGCCTCGCCGGCGTGCCGGGCGGAGATGCCCTCGCGGGCGGCCACGGTCCGCAAGACGACCGAGCTCATCCGGCTCAGGTCCGACAGGGCCTGGTGCCGGTTCTGCCGGGCGCCCACGTCGACCTGGGCCATCGCGCTGAGCCCGACTTCGTTGTAGACGTCGATCATCATGCCGATCTCGACCCCGTAGCCGGTGAAGAACGGGATCGCGGTCAGCAGCTCCCGGCGAGCCGCGAACTCGCCCGCCAGCGGCTGGACGAACCCGGCGAGCTGCGGGTAGAAGAGGTTCAGCAGCGGCTTGGCCATCAGCTCGGTGACCCGGCCGCCCCCGTCGGCGACGGACTTGTCACCGGAGGTGAACGGCCGCCGGAAGGCTGCCTTGCAGAACTGGATGGAGGGGTCGGTGAGCAGCGGGCCCAGGGTCCCGTAGAGGTACTGCTCGCTGAAGTCGGAGGTGTCGGAGTCGGCGAACATCACGATGTCGCCCCGGGCCACCGACAGGCTGCGCCACATCGCGTCGCCCTTGCCCTGCGCGGGCCCGTACTGCGGCAGGAGCGCGTTCTCGGAGTAGACCTCGGCGCCGTGCGCGCGGGCCACGTCCGCGGTGCCGTCCGGGGAGTCCGCGTCGACCACGATGACCTGGTCGAGCAGCCCGGTCCGCGCCCGGAATCCCGCGATGATGTCGAGGATGGTGCCCACGGTCCCCGCGACGTTGCGAGAGGGCAGGATCAGGGTTGTGGTCGGGCGCCCGGCGTCAGATGATCCGGTAGCGGGTGCTTGCGCGAGACTCTGAAAGTCCCGGTGATGAAACGAGCGCTGCTCGAACCATTGCCAGACTGTCATGACCATATAACGACTTCCTTCCCCGAATGGTTGCATGCCCGCCCTCCAGAGGTGCCCCCTCTGCCTTGGAATCCGCCTGATAGTGGCTGTGAAATTGTGGTGCAGCGGCGAGAATTCACCCGGCTTCCGTTGTGACGCACTGGTACCGCCTCGTCGCGGTACCTAACAGGTGTACCCGGAACAACACTGTAGCGACCAGTATGCCCATCTTCCGGCCTCCTCGAACAACCTGGAGGGAACTCACAGCCGGCCCGAGGCCGGGCTGCCATCCTCGCGGGCCGGCCGCCAACTTCCCGGAGAAACCGGTTAAGTTCTCGTAAAGGACCGCAAATCGCCATGTAATGGACGCCGGGCGGACATGCGGCTGACGCTCCTGCGCCCGGCGTTGCCGGCGAGATAACCGGGCGTTCGCACGACCGACCCGTCAGGCGCGGTTCTTCCGCCCCGACCAGGCTGTACGCGGCCGACGCGGCCAGGGGCAATCCGGCCGGCGCCGGACGCTCCCCTCACCGGAGTAGCCGCCAGGCTCGGCCCGCTGTCGGCACTGGCCCGAGATCCCGGTACCAGCGACGCTCATCCCCGGCAGCCTCACCCGCACCCGATGCCCGCAGCCTCACTTGCGCCACTCTATTAATCGTAAACTTTTACGATTGTGTAGGGTTTCTACGGCTATAGTGTGGAAAATCTTACCGAACCGTAAAACTCCTCACGCTATTTCGGGCGCTTGGAGCCGCCGGGCGGCTGGCCGGGGCCGAGAGCGTCGCCGGGACCGCTTCCGGGGCGGGGCGGGGGCTGATCCCTTAACAACGGGGCGAGCTCGGCCGGGCGGCCGGGCTGCAGCGGGACCGAGGCAAGCGCGGCGACCTGGACCCGGGAGGAGAAGCCGAGCTTGGCCAGGATGTGCTCGACGTGCGCGTCGACCGTGCGCTTGGACACCACCAGGCGGGCGGCGATCTCCCGGTTGGTCAGGCCCTGGGCGACCAGGGCGGCGACCTGCCGCTCGCGGGCGGTCAGCTGCTCCCAGGGGCTGGCGGCGGTTCCCGCCCCGGCACCGTCGCCGCGGGCCGGCTCGCCGCGCCCGCGGCCGCCGGAGTCGCCGCCTTCGAGCGAGTCCAGCGCGTAGCGGGCGGCGTCGTCGTTGCTCAGCCCGGCCCCGGTCGCGTACTCGCGCTGGTACTGGCGCTCGCCCAGGACTTCCTGGGCGCGGACCGCGGCCGATTCGCGCTCCGCGTCCAGCCGGGTCATGCCGAACCGGGGGACGCTGGCGACCGCCCGCCACATGCGGTCGGCCGCGCCGAGCAGCCGGGCGGTCCGGGTGAAGTCGCCGTCGGCCGCGGCCAGCCACGCCAGTCCTTCCAGGCAGGGGGCGAGGCCGAGCATGTCCCCGAAGCGCAGCCGCAGCCGCAGGCCCGCCCGCTGGCACTCGGCGAACTCGGCCCGGTCGCGGGTACGCCACAAGGCGATGCTCTTGACCCACAGGCCCCAGCCGCGCAGCCAGCACTCCCCCTCGGGCAGCCGCGCCAGCAGCCGGTCGGACTCGGCCACGCACTCCGCGTGCTCGTCCGACAGCTCGTGGAAGATCGCCTTGTTGAGCGAGCTGATGCACATGCCGTCCAGGTCGCCCAGCCGGGTCATCCGGGCGAGCACGTCCGCGTAGGCGGCGATGACCCCGCTGAGGTCGCCCCGGTAGGCGCGGGCGTGCGCGGTGAAGCCGTCCACCCAGGCCAGGGACACCTCGTCGCCGAGGCTGACGGCGATGGCACGAGCCTCGGCGAGCAGGTTCCCGTTGCCGTCGCGCTCGCCCTGGGCGTCCTTGAACCAGCTCGCCAGCCACAGGCCCTTGACCCGGGTCGCGGTCGGCCCGGGCGCGTGCTGGAGCATCCGCCCCAGCCAGTAGCGCCCCTCCCCGACCCGGCTGGCCGAGGCCCAGAACCCCCACAGCGCGGTCGCCAGCTCCAGGCCGGTCGCCGCCTCGGCCAGCCGCGCCGCCGCGTCCGCGTCCGGCGCTCCGGCCGGGGCCGGGGGCGGGGCCGGGTGAGCACCATCGAGCTGAGCACTGCCGGGATGAGCACTATCGAGGTAGGCACGGCCGGGGTAGTGACCGGCAGACTGAGGACGGCCGTCCCGGCCGCCGGCTGCCCCGGTCTCGCTGCCCCAGGCACCGGCGTGGCCGTCACCTGCGTCGCGGGCATCGGCGCCGGAGGCATGGACGCCGGGGGCACCGCCCTCGCCGGGACCGCCGCCTCCCCAGCGGCCGCCCTGGCCGCCAACGGCCTGGGCACTGCCGCTGGGGGCAGCACCGCCGTGACCTGCGCCCGGACCGCCAATGCCCTCGGCATTGCCAACGGCCTGGGCAATGCCGCCGTGAGCGGAACCGCCGTGACCAATACCGCCCTGACCAGGGCTGCCGGGACCACTGCCGCCCGGACTGGACCCGCCCGGACCACCGATGGCCTGGGCATTGCCGGTAGGAACGGCACCGCCGTGACCAATACCGCCCGGACCAGCGCCTCCCGGACCGCTGCCGCCCGGACCAGCGCCTCCCGGAGCACCGATGCCGCCGCGACCAGCGCTGCCCGGACTACTGGCGGCGTGGCTACTGCTGCCCGGATTGCTGCCGGGCGGGCTGCTGCCGGGCGGGCCGCTGCCGGGCGGATTGCTGGTGGGCGGGCTGCTGGTGGGCGGATTGCTGGTGGGCGGATTGCTGCTGCCCGGATTGCTGCCGGGCGGGCTGCTGGTAGGCGGGCCGCTGCCGGGCGGGCCGCTGGTGGCCGTGGCCGGGGCGGGGCGGGTATTGGCCGGGCTGGGCGATCCGGGCTGCGGACGGTGCTGGGACGGGACGAGGGCGAGGTGACCGCCGGGTGCCTCGCGGCCGGGCCCGGCGGCCAGGGCCGGGCGGGCGGCGCGGCCTGCCCCGGCACCGGCCCCTGGGGCCCCCGCCGCGGCTAGGCACCATTCCAGGGCCAGGCGCAGGTTGCCGAGCTCGTCGGTGATCCGGCGGACCCAGCCGACCTGGCCCGGGCCGATGAACGCAGAGTCGAACTCGCGCGCCACCGCGAGGTAGTAGTCGCGGTGCTGACGCCGGTACTCGTCCGGGTCGGCCAGCAGTTCCGCGCCGAACTCCCGGATCGTGTCAAGCATCCGGTACCGGGCGCCTCCCTCGGCCCCGTCAATCCTGATCACGATCGACTTGTCCACCAGCCGCACCAGCGTGTCGACTAGCTCCACCGGGTCCAGGCCGTTGCCGCTGCAGACCTGCTCCATGGCCTCCAGGCTGAACTCCCCGGCGAACACCGACAGGCGCGCCCACAGCAGTCGCTCGCCGGGCGAGCACAGGTCATGGCTCCAGCTGATCGTCGCCCGGAGTGTCTGGTGGCGCGCGTCGACCTGGCGGCCGCCCCCGCCCAGCAGCCGCATCCGGTCCCCGAGGCGGGCGAGCATGTCCTCGATGCCGACCGCCCGCAACCGGACCGCGGCGAGCTCGATGGCCAGCGGGATGCCGTCCAGGCCGCGGCACAGGGCGATGACCCGGGCCCGGTTCTCGTCGGTGACGGCGAACCCGGGCAGCGCCGCCCGGGCGCGGTCGGCGAACAGGGCGACGGCGTCGCCGCCGGTGTCGGGCACCGCGAACGGCAAGATCGGGTAGACGACCTCACCCGGGATGTCGAGCGTCTGCCTGCTGGTGGCGAGCAGCCGGGGCCCGTCGGCCCCTCGCAGCAACGCGTCGGCGAACGTCGCGCACGCGTCGATGAGGTGCTCGCAGGTGTCCAGGATGAGCAGCAGCCGCTTGTCCCGCAGGTGCGGCAGCAGCGCCTCGGCCCGCGCGGGCGCCGTCTGCTCAGGCAGCCCCAGGGCGGCGGCCACCGTGCTGACCAGCAAGTCAGGGTCCCTGAGGCCGGACAGCTGCACCAGGAAGGCGCCGTCGGGAAACGCGGTGCGCATGCCCCGCGCCACCTGGATCGCCAGACGCGACTTGCCGACCCCGCCCGGCCCGATGAGCGTAACCAGCCGACTATGGCCGACCGCGTCCCGTATCGCGGCCGCCTCTTCTGACCGCCCGACGAACCGCGTGGCGTCCGCCGGCAGCCTTCCCCCGTCTATTAGCAATGCCTGACCCTTCCCCCAACCCAGACTCTAATACGTCTGTGACTCTCTGTCCCCGGGAATGCCGGTCCCTGTTACCGGGACCCGGGGCGCCAGGAGTCGCCCGCAACGGGAATAACAGCAGGCTATGGGCGTTTCAACAAGCGATGAGGCGATACCAGCCAGTAGCCCCAGCCGAGTCGGACAGGTCGTGACCGTCCTGTGCCGGTTCGGGGTGATTACGCCGGGCTCGGTCCGCCGCCGGACCTCGCGGTGGCCCCGGGCGCACGCCCGCAGCGGCCCCGTCCGCTCGCTAGACCAACATTGATGCCTTGATGCGATTCCTGTCATTTCCCCGCCCGGACGCCGGCCACGACGCCGGCGACCGAGGGCTGCCCGGAAACGTCCGCTCGCTCGCGCGGCGGCAGGCCGGCCAGCTGACCGACGCCGGGCGCCGGGCGCAGCCGACCGCGGCCTACATCGCCCGGCTGACCGCCACGGCCGTCGCCGCCTACCTGATCGCCCACCTGGTGCCGGTCGCGAGCGGCCGGCCGGTGCTGGCCCCGCTCACCGCGATGCTGGTCCTGCAGGCCAGCGTCTACCAGACGGCGCGGGCGGGGCTGAAGAAGGTCGCCGCCGTGACCGTCGGCGTCCTCGTCGCGGTCTGCCTGTCGGAGGTGGTCCCGTTCAGCTGGTGGCTGCTGGGGCTGCTGATCGCGGGCGCGCTGTGGATCGGCCATCTCATGCGGCTCGGCGACGACCTGCTGGAAGTGCCCATTAGCGCGATGCTGATCTTCTCCGCCCAGACCCTGAAGACGGCCGCCAGCGGGCGGCTGGTCGACACCCTGATCGGCAGCGCCGTCGGGCTGGCGGGCGGCCTCGCGTTCGCCCGGCTGCGGACCGGGTCGGCCCAGGAGGCGGTCGGCGACCTCGCCCGGCGGCTGTCGGAGTTCCTGTCCGACATGGCCGACGGCCTCCGGTACATCCCCGGTGAGGCGATCCCCAGCCGCCCGGCCAGCGACGACGCCAGTTCCGAGCGGGACACCATGGACAACGTGATGGCCGCGAGCTGGCTGGAGGAGGCCCGCCACCTGCGGGCTGAGATCGGGCGGGTGGACGACGCCCTGCGCGAGGCGGAGGAAAGCGCCCGCCTCAACCCGCGCGCCCTGCGGGCGCCGGGCGACGAGGCGGTGCTCCGGTCGGGCCTGGAGACCCTGGAGCAGTCGGCCCTCTACCTGGGCGGCCTCGCCCGGTCGGTCATCGACAGCGCCCACATCGACAGCGCCGCCAGCCCGATTCGCGACGGCGAGACCCGGGCGCGGCTGGCCGACGTGCTCGGCCAGCTCGGCGTCGCCATCAAGACCTACGGGCGGCTCATGCGCGTGGCCCCGTCGGGCGACCGGGCGCTGGAGCGCCAGCTCACCGAGCAGCTGTCGCAGACCCGGCGGCAGCAGGACCGGCTCGCGGTCCTGCTGGAGCCGGACGCCGACCGCCATGACGTAGACCGGACCGAGTGGCCGCTGCGGGGCGAGATCCTGTCGCACGTTGACCGGCTTCGCACCGGCCTGCGGCTCGACGCGATCCCGAGCGAGCGGGTGGCGATCCAGCATGCCCCGCTGCGCCGCCGCCTGGCCCGCCGGGACCCCGGCCCCCGCGTCATCCGCTCCCCCGGCGCCGACCGCACCCGCCCCCACGGCACCGGCCCCGGCGCGGACAAGCAGCGCACCGCCGGCCGCAAGTCAGCGATCGACCTTGCCCTCACCCCCGAAGACCTCCCCTAGCCACGCCGCCGGGGCTGTCCCCGGCGAGTGCGCCCGCGCCCTGTTCTGGCGGCCACGGGGCAGGCGGCGGCCCTCCCGGCAAGGATTGTGAAGGATTTTCCACGCTATAGCGTGGAAAATCCTTCACAACCGGAAAATCCTCCACGCTACCGAGTGGCGTGAGTGGCGCAGGGGGCATGCGTGCCAGGCGAGGCGCCTAGGGGGCGAGGGGTTCCGCCTATCGCCC
>DATBEM010000110.1:0-6511 GCA_036276115.1 Trebonia sp. | reverse complement strand
CCCCGCCTGCGGTTTTCCGCGCACAGTCGTGCCGGCGGCCGCGGCCCGGCGGCGGACGCCACTTCCCGCATGAGCGGCTGGCGGGGGCCGGGGCCGGGCCGCCGTTGACTGGCAGGCGAGCCAGGTGATAGGTATTCACATTGTGAATGATGCTCACATTGACCGATCGCGGGCCGTGCTGGTGACCGGATGCTCTTCGGGGATCGGGCGGGCCACCGCACTCGCCCTGGTCCAGGCCGGCTTCCCGGTCTGGGCGTCAGCGCGGCGGGCGGACCGGCTCGGCGACCTGGCCGGGGCCGGCTGCCGGACCACCGACCTCGACGTGACGGACGAGCAGTCCGCGATCCGTGCCGTGGCCCGCGTCGAAGCCGAGCACGGGGCGGTGGGGGTGCTGGTCAACAACGCCGGGCACGGCGGCGGCGGCCCGGTCGAGGAGGTGCCGCTCGACTTCGTCCGGGAGTCGTTCGACACCAACGTGTTCGGCCTGATCCGCCTCGTCCAGCTGGTGCTGCCCGGGATGCGCGCGCAGCGCGGCGGCGTGATCGTCAACCTGGGCTCCGCGGCGGGCCTGGTCACACCCCCGACCGGCTGCCCGTACGCGATGACCAAGTACGCGGTGGAGTCGCTGTCGGACGCGCTGCGGCCGGAGGTAGCGCCGTTCGGCATCCGGGTGGTGCTGATCGAGCCGGGCGCGGTGCGCACCGAGTTCATGGCGAACAGCGAGCGGCGCAGCCCGGGCACCGCGGCGGACGGCGCGTACGAGGCGTACAAGGCGAACGTGGCGAAAATGGCCGCGCACGCCCACCGCGACGGCGCCCGCGACGTCCTGGCTGCCGAGGATGTGGCCCGGGTGATCCTCAAGGCGGTCACCGCCCGGCAGCCGAGGGCGCGGTACAAGGTGGGCCCCCAGGCCCGGCTCGCCCCGCTGGCGCGGCGCGTGCTCGGTGACCGGGGCTGGGACGCGTTCATGCGACGCCTGGTGCCATTCCCGGCCCCGCGATGACCACGCCAGACCGGCAGCTGACCGCGGCGGATCAGGAGCCGGGCGGCCCGCCGGACAGCCGGGCAGGCCGGGGCCGGCGCGGCCGTTATCACCATGGTGATCTGCGGGCCGCCCTCATCGATACCACTATTGACCTGCTCGGCGAGCGTGGCGTGCAGGCCTTTTCCATGGCTGAGGCGAGCCGCCGCCTGGGCGTGGCGGTGGCCGCGCCGTACCGGCACTTCGCCGACCGCGACGCCCTGCTGGCCGCGGTCGCGGTCCGGGCGGGCGGGCTTCTCGGGGAGCGGATGGAACGCGAGGCCGGCCCGGGACCCGCCCCGCAACTCCTCGCCGCCGCCGCCCGGGCGTACGTCCGCTTCGCCGCCGACCAGCGGCCGCTGTTCCAGGCCCTGGTCGGGGCGGGGCTCGATAAGACCCGTTATCCGGAGATAGAAGAGGCGGCCCGGCGCAGCATCCAGGCTTTCATGTCCCCCGCGGCCACCCTGCTGCCCGGGGACGCTGCTGCTGCCGCGCGGCTCGCCTCGGCCGTCGCGGCCACCGCCCACGGGCACGCGGTGCTGCTGCTGGACGGCGCCTTCGGCCGCGGTGAGCAGGCGGCCGGGATAGCCGCCGGGCAGGCCGCCGCGGCGGCACTCGCCCTCGCCGACGGCCGGGCCAGGCTGGCCATCCCCGGCGGGCGAGCCGCCCCAGGCGAGCCGCCGCCGGCCCCGGCCGGGCGGCCTGGCCCGGACGAACCGTAGCCTCACGTCCCCATCGTCGGCGCCACCATGAAGTAAGCGATCCCCAGCCGGCCCGCATGTCACCCCAGGTGTCGCTGCGGAACGCGGCGATCAGGACGCTCCGCCGCCGGCCGCGGACTCCTCGCCCGGTTGCAATGATGGGCGTTCGCCCATACTATGGCCCATGATTGCGGCTCCGAACGGAAGGAGCAGGAGGGAAACAATGTCGGACGAACTACTGCTACTAGGCGAGGCCGGGCAAATACTAGAACGAGTCCGTGCGGCCGCAATAGCACAGTCAGCAAGCGAGATGAAGCAACTCTATGCCGTCGACGCGGTGCATGAGTTCCCGTTCACGGTGCCAGGCGCGCCGTCACGCCTGGTGGGCAGGGATTCCATCATGGAGTTCATCGTTGCCAGCTGGAAAAGCCCCCTCAAGTACGAGCGCTATCAGACCCTCTCCGCTTATACGACGAACGATCCGAGTACCGTCGTTGTGCAGCAGGATGTCTACGGAACCAGTTCCGCCACCGGCTCGTTCACCCTTCCGAATCTCATCGTGCTCACTGTGGCCGGCAGCGAGATTCAGCGCTTTCGTGACTTCGTCAATATTCTTGCAGCTTTCGAAGCTATGGGGCACTAACCCTGATGCCGGCACGAGCGCCATCCGATGGCCTGCGCGGCCGGAATCAAGGAGCGCTCAAACCAGGTGCCTAGAGGACAGGCGATCCCCGACGCGCGCGCCGCGCTGTTCGACGCTGCCGACCGCATCCTGTCCCGCCAGGGGCCGGACGGGATCTCCAGCCGGGCCATCACCGACGAGGCCGGAGTCGCCAAGGGCGTGCTCCACAACCACTTTCACGACCTCGACGACTTCCTGGCCAGCTACGCCGTCGAGCGGATCGCCGCCGCGTTCGCGCGCACCGAGTCGCTCCTGGCCCGCGCCGGCAAACGCAACGTCATCGACAACCTCACCGACGCCGCCACCGACCTGTTCGGCTCAGGAGCCCTCGCAGTATCCGCCCTCATGACCGCCCGCCCGGCGCTCTTCACCCGCGTACAGCAGCTCCTCAAGGACGACGGAGAAGGTCTCGACCGCTTCGAACGATCCGTCGCCGCCTATCTCGACGCCGAGAAGGCCAGCGGCCGTCTCCCCGACGACGCCGACAGCCGGATGCTGGCCTTCCATCTCATCGCCTCGATCCACCACCTGTTCTACATCACCGGCCAGCAACCCCTCCGACGCCGGGAAGTGCGCCCTATCGTGGCTTCACTCCTCCGCCCATAGGCAGCGCCGAGAGTCTGGGCCGCGCACGCCTGCATCACGGGCCTCGCGGCCCGCCGCGGCGCCGCCCTCAGGCGGTCCCGCTCACCGGGCCGGGACCGCCCCCGAGTGCTACCGGGTGGCTTCGGCCAGGGCCGCGCGGATCACGTCGGCGCTGGCCGGACGGCCTGCCTCGTTGTCGAACGGCCCGTACGGGCCCCCGTAGGCCGGGGTCCCGGGCTCCTGGCGCCAGCTCTCGGCCAGCGTCCCGGCGTCGACCGCCCCGTAGCCGATCGAGTCGAGGAACTCCGTCACCGCGGCCTTGGCCGCCGCGCCGTTACCGGCGATGGGCAGGTAGGTCCGGTCGGCCGCGCCCGCCGGGCGGGCCAGCGACCGCAGGTGCTTGAAGAAGATGTTGTTGAATACCTTCACGACCTCAGCCCCGGGCAGCTGCCGCTGCAGCCACTCGCTGCTCGTCAGCGCCCCGCTCTCGAGCTCGGGGATCTGGTTGTCCCGCTGCGGATAGTAATTGCCGGTGTCGAGCACGGTCCGGCCGGCCAGCGGGCCGGCCGGAAGGTGGGGGCAGGCGTGCAGTGGGACGCTGACCACCACCAGGTCCCCCGCGGCCGCCGCCTCCTCGCTGGTCGCCGCGCTGGCCAGCGGGCCGAGCTCCTCGGCGAGATCCTTCAGCGTGTCCGGGCCCCGGGAGTTGCTGAGCACGACCTGGTACCCGCCGGCCACGCCCAGCCGGGCGACGGTACCGCCGATCAGGCCGCTTCCGATGAAACCAACAGTTGTCATGCCAGCGGCAACCGCCCGCCCGCCGCGGATCATTCCGCGATCGGCACGCCCCTGGGCGGCCCTCAGCTCACTGCTACAATTAGAACAAGATAACGGTCTTATCGCCGCCCTGGATCCCCTCTGACTACTGTGTTTGAGAAAAAGGGACGTGAGCCAGGGCGTACCGGGGCCGGGACGGGTACTGTAATGGGCATGGCCACCGTGCGAGCCGCCGCACCCAGGCGCCGCCATGCGTCCCATCCCGGGCGCGGGGTCCTGGTCGCGGCCAGCCTGGCCGACCTGCGGGGGCCCGGGCACGGGACCGTCGAGCTGCCGATCTGGCTGTTCTGGTATCCCGACCGCGCCTTCGACCTGGATCAGCCGGGCATGCTGGCCTGGATGTACCAGATCGTGCTCCGGGAGGCCCGCACCCCGGCGGACCTGGCCTACCTCAACGAGGACATGCTGCTCTCCCTGTGGCCGGGCTTGTTCCTGCCCAAGGGCGTCCGCCAGGCGTGGGAGGAGCAGCACCCGGCTCTGCGGGCCGCCGCGGTCCCCGCCGCCTGATGCTGAGCGCCGAACTTCCCTGATGCCGATCGACGCCCTCCAGCGCGAGGTGGCCAGCATCGCCCTGCGCACGGCCGCCCGGCACGGGTTCGCCCTGGCGGGCGGGAACGCCCTCATCGCGCACGGGATCATCGACCGCCCCACCGACGACGTCGACCTGTTCAGCGACCAGGAAACCGCCGTGACCGATGCCGCCGAGGCCGTGGAAGGCGCCCTGCGCCAGGCCGGTTTCGAGGCTGAGCGCCGGAACCGGACCGCCGGCCTCGAGGACGTCTTCTACGGGATGGGCGAGGGCCTCGCCGAGTGGATCATCACCGCCCCGGGCGGCCAGCAGACGATGCTGCAGATGGCGTACTTCGACCGGACCCGCGGGCCGGTGACCATGGACGTCGGCCCGGTCCTGGACCTCGAGGACCTGGCCGGGTGGAAAACGGTCGCGCTCGTGAGTCGCGTGGAACCTCGTGATTACGTCGATATAGCGGCTGCGCTCGAGCACTACACCGTGGACCGGCTGATCAGTTTGGCCAGGCGGCTGGATCCCGGTCTCGAGGACCGGGACTTCGCCGACGCGGGCGCCCAGCTGGACCGGATGCCCGACGGCATCTTCGCCCGCTACAGCCTCAGCCCGGCCGACGTCGCCCGGCTGCGCGAGGAGTTCACGGCCTGGCCCCGGCCCTGACCCGGGTCGGCGCCGGGCCGCGTCGTGGCTAGACTCAGCGGCCCGCACCGATCTCGATGTCGTGCAGGGCCTCGTCACCCTCCTTGATGATCTCGGAGTCCACCCGCAGCCCGGTGACCGGGCAGAGGTACTCCCGGTATCGCGTCCGGTGGCCGGCCCGGCCCTCCCGGGTGGCGAACTCCGGGGCGACGTCAGGCAGCGGGCGTTCCAGCACCGCGCAGCCGTCCTTGAGTTACCGGTGGCTGGAGCCAGCGCGACGCGCCCGGTGAGGCTCACGAACACCTCCGGCCGGCCGTCCCTCTCGGCCACCGCCAGCTCGCCGGCCAGCGGCCGCAGCAGGACGTCTCCCGGGACCGTGGCCGGTGCCACTGCCGGCGGAACGGCACTGGCGAGCCGAAGCCGGGCGCATTCGCCCCGGTCCACTCCCAGGCCGCGTCCGCGCTCATACTCGCCGAGCCGGGGTGACACCTCCGCCGAGCTCGGCACGAGCACGGCTGGGATAGCCTGCGCCAGGGCCTTCTCGTGCGCCGGTTCGCGAACGACCACAGCAGCGCGATGGCGACCGAGTCGAGCTGGTATTCGGCGATCATCCTGCGGATCCGCTCGGCCGCCGCCCGGGCCCCCGCGCCGGGCGGCTGTATCGTGCGCCAGGATCACCCGGCCAGCCAGCCGGGATCGCGGCCCGCCAGCGCGAGGACCCGGTGCAGCGCAGGCGCGTCGCCCGGCACCTCACGGGACGGCCCGAACGCGACCTCCGGGCCCGCGGGCGCGTCCGGGCTGGCGAACATGCCCAGGAAGTTCCCCGCCGCGTCGAGCAGCTCGGGCTCCGCGTCGTAAGGCTGCCCTGTGGCGCGGGCCAGGTCCCAGCCGTGCACCAGCAACTCGTCGGCGGCGACGACGCCCACGACCTCCGCGGGCGTGTCATCGCCGGCGATCCGGGTCATGCCGGCCCATGCCCCCGGCTCAGACCACGCCCGCCCCAGCGCGGCGAGATCGGCCGGGATCCGTTCCCGCCAGCCTGCCTCCAGCCGGGCCGCGTTCCCGGGCGGGGGCGGCTCCACGTACGGGCTGGCGGTCTCCTTCTCCGCCGCGGCCCGGAAGGCCCGCGCCATCCCGCCGACGTGCTCGACCAGGTCCCCGACGGTGTACGCGGGGCAGGGCGTCGGACCGGCCAGCTGGCCGTCGCTGACCCGCGCGACCAGGTCAGCCAGCCGCTGCGCCGCGGGCGTGAGATCCACCATCATGTCGCTCATGCTGACTAGGACGCCGCCGGGACCCCGGACTCATCGCCGGGTCACCCGGCCAGGCGTCCCCGGGCAACGTACCTCCCGTGAGTAGCCTGGTCAGACGGTTCCCGCCCAGGAATGAGACACCATGAGCAGCGGCCTCATCACCCACCCGGACAAGGTGCTCTTCCCCGAGCACGGGGAGACCAAGGCGGACCTGGCCGAGCACTACCTGCGGGTCGCGGAGCCGCTGATGCGGACCATGGGCGGACG
>DATBEM010000109.1:0-41341 GCA_036276115.1 Trebonia sp. | reverse complement strand
GCCCGACGCGCCGCCTGCCTGAGGCCTGGATGGATCTTGCGATTGGGAAGGATTTACCACGCCATGGCGTGGTAAATCCTTCCCAATCGCAAGATCCATCCAGGCCTCAGGCAGGCGGCGCGTCGGGCGGGCGGGTGGCGGCCGACAGGCGGCGCTCCAGGTCGGCCAGGCGGAGCTCGAGCTGGTCGACCCGGTGGCGGAGGAGCTCGAGCTGAGCCTCGTCGCCCAGGCGGCGCTCGGCCGACTTACGCAGCCGGGGGGATGCCTCGGCCCGGGCGGCGACCACGTCGAGGGGGACCAGGCGCTGCGGGCCGTGCGGGCCGTCGACCAGGCGGGAGGCGATCTGGCCGGTGCGGTACCAGGTCCGCAGGGCCGCCCGGGAGACGCCGGTCTCGGCCGCCGCCCGCTCCAGGGTCACCCACTCCGAGCCGTCGAGCTGCGCCTTCAGCTCTAGCTCAAGCTCCCACTCATCGAGCCGGTCTTCCCAGTCCACCCCGAGCACCTCCTGCCCGGCCAGCGTACTCGTTGCTCCTGACGCCAGCCTACGACCCTGCTAATAACAGAGTGACCATACTAATAGCATGGTATTGACTAGGTTAAAGTCAGCAGGCAGTCTGGGAGCATGTTCGAGCGATTCACCGCCAAGGCGCGGCACGCAATCGTCCTGGCCCAGGAAGAGGCCCGGAGGATGAATCACAACTACATCGGGACCGAGCACGTGCTGCTCGGCCTCGTGCACGAGTCCGAGGGGGTCGCGGCCCGGGTCCTGGCCCCGTTCGGCCTTACCCTCGACACCGCCCGCGAGGAGGTCGCGGCGATCGCCGGGACGGGCAAGAAGCCACCGCCAAGCACGCACATCCCGTTCACGCCCCGGGCGAAGAAGTCCCTGGAGCTCGCCCTGCGCGAGGCGCTGGGGTTGCACCACAACTACATCGGGACCGAGCACCTCCTGCTCGGCCTCATGCGCGAGGACGAGGGCGTCGCCGCCCAGGTCATGCGCCAGCACGCGGACTTGCTGAAGATCCGGGTCGCGGTGCTCGACCTGGTGCCGGCCGGGACGGCGAGCCCAGTCCGCGCCCGGAACTGGCTGCGCCGGGTCGCCGACGTGATGGGGGCCGGCGGCGGCCCGGCCGGGGATGACGACGAGCCGGGCGAGCCGGAGCGGCAGTCGGTCCTCAGCGCCACTCCGGCCGCCGACCACACGCTGAGCACCGCCACCCGGCTCGCGGGCGATAGCCCGGTCGGGTCGCACCACCTGTTGCTAGCCGCCCTGACCGACGCGAACTCGGCCGCGGCCAAGATCCTCGCGTCCCTCGGGGTGGACCTCAACCAGGCCAAGGACGCGCTGCGGGACGCGGACGTGACCGGCACCAGCGACGAGCAGCCAGAGGAAGCGGGCCGACGGCAGATGAACATCCAGGTGACCGGCGAGATGATGATGGTCGTGGTCACCGACGAGACCCTGGTGAAGTCGGCCGCCGCGGCGCTACAGGCACTCGGCAAGGACAAGGCGCCCGGCGCCACGATCCGGGGCGCCGACCTGCAGGGCGCGCCGGCCGCGAACCTGGCCAAGGCCTGGCAGTCGCTGCACGACGCCCTGTTGGCCATCACGACCCGCGCGGAGTCGGAGTCGGCGCCAGGTGCTGGCGATGAGGGCAGTGCCGAAGACGCGAGCAGCGCCGGCGGCGTGGCCGACCCCGGGGCAGGCGAGGGCGGCACCGGGTCCCCGGCCGCCTGAACGGCGCCGGCCCGGCGCGGCGGAGCGCGGCGGGCGGCAGGCGGCAGGCGGCAGGCGGGCGCAATCGAGCGCAACCCGCTAACCGCCGCCCGCTTGCCCGGGCGGGGCGATGACACGGGACGGGCGAGAAGCGTATTCTGGCTGCTGGCGGCGCTGCCCGGCTGGAATGTCAGCCCTCTCCTTTAAGGTGGGGGAAGGCCCCCAGGGAGGGCGGGCTTTGAAATAGGCAACATCGCGGGTAGGCGTTACGGCCGAGTAGGCGGCAGCACGATCGAGAGCAGCGCCACCCGGCGGCAGCGCGACCGGACCACAGCGCCACCCGAGGGGCAGCGCCACCGGACCACAGCGCCACCCGACCACAGCGCCACCCGAGAGGCAGCGCCACCCGACCACAGCGCGACCCGAGGGGCAGCGCCACCGGGCGGCTAGAACGGCTGCCAGGCTATGGTCTCGCCCGCCTCGTCTTCTTCCCTCGTCGCCGTCCAGCCTTGGCCGGTGGGCACGTAGTACGAGCTCATGGTGCGGAAGCTGAGCTCGGTCAGGACGCGCTCGACGCGCGCGGTCTCGCCGACGGCCAGGTGCTCCTCGGCAGCCTCAATGGCACGGTCGGCATCACTGGAAACGCCGCACCAGCGCTCCCCCGACCGCCATTCCCACATCTCCATGCGGCCCTCGCATTCCCTATTCAATAGGCAGAATGCCGCATGCGCCGGGCAACGGCTAGGGGATAAGTGGTGACGATTCGCTAATCACCTTTTGACACTTGCGGCAAACTTTGCCGCGCCCGGACGGGGGAAATTGAATCAGGGGTGCCCATTACCGTCCTCTTACTGGTGCAAGTCGGCTGGCACGTAGGCGTCGCTGGCTGCCCGGGCGGCGGCGAAGCCGGGCTTGATCACCGTGTCGATCAGGCGGAGGCGCTCATCGAAGCCGATGAACGCGGACTTCATCGCGTTGACCGTGAGCCACTCGATGTCACGCCAGCCATAGCCGAACTCTCGCGACAGCAGCGCGAACTCCGACGACAGGGACACCTGGCTCATCAGCCGGTTGTCGGTGTTGACGGTCACCCGGAAGCGAAGCTGGCGCAGCAGCCGGATCGGGTGCGAGGAGATGGACGACGCCGCGCCGGTCTGGACGTTGGACGACGGGCACATCTCCAGCGGGATCCGGCGGTCCCGGACGTAGGCCGCCAGCCGCCCCAGGTGGACGGTGCCCGACCGGGGGGCCACGGTGATGTCCTCCACGATCCGCACGCCGTGGCCGAGCCGCTCGGCCCCGCAGTACTGCACGGCCTCCCAGATCGACGGCAGCCCGAAGCCCTCGCCCGCGTGGATGGTGGTGTGGAAGTTCTCCCGGTGCACGAACTGGAACGCGTCCAGGTGCCGTGACGGCGGCCAGCCCTTCTCCGCCCCGGCGATGTCGAAGCCGACCACGCCCTCGTCCCGGAACCGGACCGCGAGCTCGGCGATCTCCTGCGACCGGGCCGCGGTCCGCATCGCCGTCAGCAGCGCCACGACCTGGATGTGGTGCCCGTCGCGGGCAGCGGCCTCGCTCCCGAGCCGGAACCCCTCCAGTACCGCGTAGACCACGTCGTCAAGGGTCAGCCCGCGCTCGGTGTGCAGTTCCGGCGCGAACCGGACCTCGGCGTAGACGACGCCGTCGGCCGCCAGGTCCTGGGCGCACTCGGCCGCGACCCGCGACAGGGCGTCGCGCTCCTGCATCACCCCGACGGTGTGCCGGAAGGCCTCCAGGTACAAGTTGAGGTGACCCTGGTTCGCCCCGGCGGCCAGGACCGCGCCGAGCTCGGCCGGGTCGCGGGTCGGCAGGTCGCCGTAGCCGTACTCGTCCGCCAGCTCGACGATCGTCGCCGGGCGCAGGCCGCCGTCGAGGTGATCGTGCAGCAGCACCTTCGGCACCCCGCGGATCTGCTCTTCGGTCGCGATCACGTCATCCCCCTCCGATGCGCTGGATCACCACTGCCGCCGCCGGAGGCGGCTCGCTGCTCACGGTAACAGCCTCGGTCAAGGCCTCCCGCGCGTACTGCGAGTGCACCCGCTCGTCCCCGTGCAGCTCGGCCAGGGGCTGCCCGCGGCGCACGTAGTCCCCCGGCTTGGCCAGCAGCCGCACCCCGGCCGCGTGGTCAACGGCGTCCTCCTGGCGCGCCCGCCCGGCCCCCAGCCGCCAGGCCGCCACCCCGACCGCGAGCGCGTCCAGCCGGGTGAGGTAGCCGTCGGCGGGCGCGGGCAGCGCCGCCACCACGTGCCGGGCGCGGGGCAGCGGCGCGGCCGGGTCGCCGCCCTGGGCGCGGACCATGGCCTCCCAGGCCGCGTGGGCCCGGCCGCTGCTGATCGCCGCGGCCGGGTCGGCCCGGGGGTCCTCGTCCGGGTGCAGCCCGGCCAGCTCCAGCATCTCCCGCGCCAGCGCGAGGGTGACCTCCATCAGGTCCGCGGGCCCCTCGCCGCGCAGCGCGGCGACGGCCTCCTCGACCTCCAGCGCGTTGCCGACCGCCCGCCCCAGCGGCGTGTCCATCCGGGTGACCAGCGCCCGGGTGCGGACGCCGTGCTCGGCGCCGAGGGTGACCATCGTCCGCGCCAGCTCGACCGCCCGGTCCAGGCTCGCCATGAACGCCCCGGTGCCGGTCTTGACGTCGAGCACGAGCGCGCTGGTGCCCTCGGCGATCTTCTTGGCCATGATCGAGCTGGCGATGAGCGGGATCGACTCGACCGTCCCGGTCACGTCCCGCAGCGCGTACAGCCGCCGGTCGGCCGGCGCCAGCCCCGCCCCGGCCGCCGCGATGACCGCGCCAGCCTGCCGCAGCGCCGCCAGCAGGTCAGCGTTGCCGAGGGTGACCTGGAAGCCGGGGATGGACTCGAGCTTGTCCAGCGTGCCCCCCGTGTGCCCCAGGCTCCGGCCGGACAGCATCGGGACCGCCACCCCGCAGCTGGCGACCAGCGGCGCGAGGATGAGGGAGACCTTGTCGCCGACGCCCCCGGTCGAGTGCTTGTCCACCGTCAGGCGCGGCTGGCCGTCCGGCCCGGCCAGCGCCGACAGGTCCAGCCGCTCCCCTGAGGCGATCATCTCCCCGGTCCAGGCACGCAGTTCCCGCGCCGACAAGCCGTTGAAGTAGACCGCCATCAGCAGGGCCGACATCTGCTCGTCGGCCACCTCCCCGGCCAGGTAGGCCCGCAGCAGCCAGCCGATCTCGTCCGCCGTCAGCGGCCGCTCGGCGTCCCGCTTGACCCGGATGAGGGAAACGGCGTCAGGCATCGCGGCGGCCGGCCAGGTCCGTGGCGGCGAACGCGGCGGGCAGCAGCGCCTCCAGCGGGACCGGCCCGCCGCCGGTTTCCACCAGCAGCGACGGGCCGCCCGCCTCCAGCAGGAGCTGGCGGCAGCGCCCGCACGGCAGCAGCGGGGCGCCGTCGCCGGCGACCACCGCGACCGCCACCAGGGCCGGGGCGCCCGCCTGGCCGGCCCCTTGCTCTCGCGGCGCCGCCGGGGCGGTCGCGTGCAGCGCGCTCACCAGCCCGCACTCGGCGCACAGGGTGAGCCCGAAAGACGCGTTCTCCACGTTGCAGCCCGTCACGACCCGCCCGTCGGCCGCCAGCCCGGCCGCGCCCACCCGCAGCCGTGAGTACGGGGCGTAGGCCCGCCCGGCGGCGTCGGTGGCGGCCGCCCGCAGCCGCGCCCAGTCAATCGTCATAAGGAGGACTTTGCCCCGCGCGGCCGCGTCCCAAAGCAGCCTGGGCGCCCCGTCAGCCAGCGCCGCCACGGGCGAAACCGTGGTCGCCGCGCTCCTCCCGGGCAGGTCACACCCCGCTGATGTGTATCGGAAGGGGACTTCGGCTTACCTTTGTAGGCGTGACTCATGTGCTCGTCGTTGAGGATGACCCCGGCATCGCCACCCAGCTCGTGCGCGGGCTGGACCGGGCCGGCTACACGGCGGAGAGCGTGGGGCTGGGGTCCGACGCCCTGAGCCGCCCGATCCCGGACGTGGTCCTGCTCGACCTTGGCCTGCCCGACATCGACGGCGTGGACGTGTGCCGTCAGATGCGCCAGCTCTCCGAGGCGGCGATCATCGTGGTGACCGCGCGGGGCGAGGAGGCCGACCGGGTCCTCGCCCTCGACGAGGGAGCCGATGACTACCTGGTCAAGCCGTTCGGGCTGGCCGAGCTGCTCGCCCGGATCCGGGCGGTGCTGCGGCGCGGGGCGCGGGCGGGCGGCAGCACCCCCGAGGCCTTGCGGCACGGCGCGCTCACCGTTGACCTGCGGACCCGCCGGGTGACCATGAGCGGCGCGGACGTGGCGCTGACGCCGAAGGAGTTCGCCATCCTGGAGTGCCTCGCGGCCGACCCCGGGCGGCTGGTCAGCCGCCAGGAGATCATCGAGCGGGCCTGGGACGAGCACTGGTACGGGCCGACCAAGGTGCTCGACGTGCACCTGGCCGCCCTGCGCCGCAAGCTCGGCGACCATTCCCTGATCGAGACCGTCTACGGGCACGGCTTCCGGCTCGCCGACCCGGGCTGATCCGGCCCGCACCCATCCGACCCCCGACGGACGGCCCCTGGTAGGCACATGGCCCGGCGCATCCTCCTGGCGCTGCTCGCGCTGACCGCGACCCTGCTGGTCGCGGCCGCGGTGCCGCTCGCCCTCAAGGCGACCCAGCACGACCAGCAGTCCTACGTCGCGGCGACCGTGGCGGCCGCGCACTCGCTGGCCACCGTCGCCGACCAGCAGCTGGCCGACAACGCGACCGACGCCCGGTTCCAGGCCGCGCTGCGGACCTACCACGACCAGGGCGGCGACGAGCTGCTGCTCGCCACGCCCGGCCTGCGGGTGGTCACGAGCTGGGGGACCCCGGTCGTCGGGTGGCAGCGGCTGGCCCGGATCTCGATCAGCGACGGCAGCACCCAGACCCTGGTCGCCAGGGAGCGGGTCGTCGTCACCGAGCCCATCTGGAACGACCAGGAGCACAGCGACAACCCGATCGGCGTGATGGTGCTGGAGCGGCCGACCGCGGCCCTGACTGACAGCACCAGCAGCCTGTGGGTGTACGTGGGGCTGCTGGCGGCCGCGGCGATGCTGGCGGCCGCCGCGATCGCCCTCACGTTCGCCCGCTGGGTCAGCAAGCCGCTGGTGACCATGGACTCCGCCGCCCGCCAGCTCGCCGACGGGAACTTGTCCGTCCGGGCCACGACGGGGTCGGGACCGCCCGAGCTGCGCCGGATGGCGGCCTCGTTCAACATGATGGCGGGCCGGCTGGAGACCCTCGTGCACGGCCACCGGGCCATGCTGGCCGACGTGTCGCACCAGCTGCGGACGCCGCTGGCGGCCCTGCGGCTGCGGATCGACCTGCTGTCGGCCGACGCCGGGCCGGCCGCCAAGGCCGAGCTGGCCGGGGCGCAGGACGAGATCGCCCGGCTGTCGCGCCTGGTCGACGGGCTGCTCGCGATGGCCCGGGCCGAGTCGCTGACCGAGCAGCGGGTCGTCATCAACCTGCTGCCGGCGGTGATGGAGCGCGTCGCCGCCTGGCAGCCGGTGGCCGACGGCTCGGGGGTGAAGCTGCTCGTCGACCCGGCCGCCCCCGCGGGCGCGGACGCCACCGACCTGCGGGTCGCGCTCGGCGTCGGGCACCTGGAGCAAATCCTGGACAACCTGCTCGCCAACGCGATCGAGGCGCTGCCCGGGGGCGGGCGGGTGAACGTCGCCGTCGCCGTCGCCGTCGCGGACGCCGGCAGCCGCCTGGTCGTGGCCGACGACGGGCCGGGAATGCCGCCCGCGGAGCGGTCCCGCGCCTTCCTGCGGTTCTTCACCGCGAGCCAGAACGGGACCGGGCTGGGCCTGGCGATCGTGCACCGGCTGGTGACGTCCAACGGCGGGTCGGCCAAGCTCAGCGAGACCCCCGGCGGGGGGCTGACGGTAGCCCTCGACTTCCCGGAGGCCGCCGTGGCAGAAGTTACCGACACGTAACTTCTCGCTAGCCTAGGGTCGCGATTGTGCAACGAGGTGGCCGCAGGAGCGGTGTACCTCTTTCCAACGACCCGTCACAGGTTTTACGTTTTCTCACAGCCTGGACCAATGGGGGACCCAGGCATGCCCAAATCCGGTTCACCCTTTGGTCCAGTGGAGGAGTACGGTGCGACACACCAAACTGCTGGCAGGCGCCGCAAGCGCCGCGGCGGTCATCTTGCTCGCGGCCTGCGGCAGCAGCTCGTCCAGCGCATCGGCTGGCAGCTCGTCGGGCACGGGCACGTCGACGAGCGCGCCGGCCGCAACCGGCAGCGCGAGCTCCTCGTCCAGCGGCGGCAACTTCCTCGCCTGCATGGTTACCGACACCGGCGGCATCAACGACAAGTCCTTCAACCAGTCGGCCTGGGAAGGCATGCAGGCGGCGGCGTCGGCCAACTCCGGCATCTCCATCCGCAACATCCAGTCGATCCCGCCGAACACCGACTACGCCCGGAACATCAACACGTTCATCGGCGAGAAGTGCGGCATCATCGTCACGGTCGGCTTCCTCATGGCCGACGCGACCCAGAAGGCGGCCCAGGCGAACCCGAGCCAGGACTTCGCCATCGTGGACAACGCCTACACCCCGGCGATCAGCAACGTCGACGCGCTGGTGTTCAACACCGTCCAGGACGGCTTCCTCGGCGGCTACCTGGCGGCCGGCATGAGCAAGACCGGCAAGGTCGCGACGTTCGGCGGGCCGGAGCTGCCGACGGTCACGATCTACATGGACGGCTTCTGGGACGGCGTGCAGTACTACAACTCCAAGCACAACGCCCACGTCCAGGTGCTGGGCTGGAACGAGCAGACCCAGAAGGGCTCGTTCAGCGGTGACTTCACCAACGAGACCAAGGGCCAGACGATCACCCAGACCTTCGTCTCCGAGGGCGCGGACATCGTCTTCCCGGTCGCCGGCAACGTCGGCCTCGGCGCGGCCAAGGCCGTCCAGCAGGCGGACGCCCAGGGCGGCAAGGTGAACATGCTCTGGGTTGACACCGACGGCTGCGTCAGCGCGGCCCAGTACTGCCAGTACTTCATCTCCAGCGTCACCAAGGGCATCCAGGCGTCGGTGAAGGCGGCCGTGCTGGCCGCCCAGGGGCAGACGTTCAAGGGCGGCAACTACATCGGCACCCTCACCAACGGGGGCGTCGTCCTGTCGCCGTTCCACGACTTCTCCGCCAAGGTCCCGCCCGCCCTGCAGAGCGAGCTGAAGACCATCGAGGCCGGCATCGAGGGCGGCTCCATCCAGACGCCGACCAAGAGCCCGGTTTCCTAGTCACCCTTAGGGGTTTTTACTCAGATGCAGCTTGAGCTCAAGGGGATCACCAAGAGGTTCGGGTCCCTCGTCGCCAACGACGGAATCAGCCTCTCGGTGGCCCCGGGCCAGGTCCACGCCCTGCTCGGGGAGAACGGGGCGGGGAAGAGCACCCTGATGAACGTCCTCTACGGGCTGCTGCAGCCCGATGAGGGCGAGATCCACATAGATGGCAAGGCGGCGAGCCTCAGCTCGCCGAAGGACGCCATCGGCGCCGGCATCGGCATGGTCCACCAGCACTTCATGCTGGTCCAGCCGTTCACCGTCGCCGAGAACGTGACCCTGGGCATTGAGCAGGCCGGCTTCGCCGGCCTGCTCAATGCCGCCCGCACCCGCCGGGAGGTCCGCGACCTGTCCCGGCAGTACGGCCTCGACGTCAACCCGGACGCGATCGTGGAAGACCTCCCGGTCGGCATCCAGCAGCGGGTCGAGATCATCAAGGCCCTCGTGCGCAACGCCTCAGTCCTCGTCCTGGACGAGCCAACCGCCGTCCTGACGCCGGGCGAGACCCAGGAGCTGTTCCGCATCATCCGCCAGCTGCGCGACGGCGGCACCTCGGTCATCTTCATCTCCCACAAGCTGCGCGAGGTCCAGGAGATCGCCGACACGATCACCGTGCTGCGGCGCGGGAAGGTCGTGGGCGAGCGCACGCCCCCTGCCACCGAGGCGGACCTGGCGGCGCTCATGGTCGGCCGGGACGTCCAGCTGCGGGTCACCAAGACCCCCGCCCAGCCCCGCGAGCCGGTGCTCGCCGTCGACGGCCTCATCGTGGGCGACGCCGTGCGGGGCCTGTCGTTCGACGTGCGGGCCGGGGAGATCCTCGGCATCGCCGGGGTCCAGGGCAACGGCCAGACCGAGCTGTGCGAGGCCCTCATGGGCCTGGCCGCGACGCTGGGCGGCTCGGTGTCGCTGGCCGGCCGGGACATCACCCACGCCACCCCCCGCGCCCGGCTCGACGCCGGCGTCGCCTACATCCCCGAGGACCGCCAGGAAGACGGCCTCGTCGGGTCCTTCTCGGTCGCCGAGAACCTGATCCTGAACTCCTACGACCGCAAGCCGTTCGCCCGCGGCATCCGGCTCGACCTGCCCGCGATCGCCGCCAACGCCGCCAGCCGGATCGAGGAGTTCGACGTCCGCACCCAGTCGGCCGCCACCCCGGCCGGCGCGCTGTCGGGCGGCAACCAGCAGAAGGTCATCCTCGCCCGCGAGCTCGGCCGGGAGACCAGGCTGCTGATCGCGAGCCAGCCCACCCGTGGCCTGGACGTCGGGTCGATCGAGTTCGTGCACCGCCGCATCGTCGAGCAGCGCGACGCCGGGATCGCCGTCCTCATCGTCTCGTCCGAGCTGGACGAGATCTACGCCCTGGCCGACCGGATCGCGGTCATCTACGAGGGCGTCATCACCGGCTTCCGCGACCCGGACGTGCCCGCGGCCGAGCTCGGCCGCCTGATGGCCGGCGGGGCCGACAGCCCCGCCGCCGACGAGGCCGAAATCGGCAGCACCGAGCCCGAGCCGGCCAGTGCTCCCGCGGCCAGTGCTCCCGAGGACATTGCTCCTGATGGCAGCGCTCCCCCGGACAGCGCTCCCCCGGCCGGCCTGCCCCCTGCTACCCCGGAAGGTGACCAGTGAGCGAGCTCGCGAGCGAATCGGCAAGCACTGCGCCATCGCGAATGCGGCCGACGAGCGCTAGCGAGGGGGGCTCATGAGCGAATCCGCTGACGCGGGGGGCGAGGCGAGGCGGACGGGCTCGTTCGGCCGGGAGTTCCTGATCGCGCTGCGCGAGGGCAACACCGTCACCGTCACGTTCCTGGCGATCGTGACGGCGGCCGTGATCGGCGGGCTGCTGTCCGCCTTCACCAACCCGGCCGTGCTGCACGCCTCCGCCGGCGACATCCTGCCGCAGGCCTGGAAGGCCGCCGCCGCGACCTACACGGCGCTGTTCGAGGGCGCGATCATCGACCCGCACCAGGTCGCGGCGCTGTTCCAGCAGTCCTCGCTGCCGACCGCGGTGCACGACGGGTACGTCGGGGCGGTGTTCAACCCGATCTCGGAGACCTGCGTCGCGGCGACGCCGCTGATCCTGGCCGGCCTGGCGGTCGCCGTCCCCTACCAGGCCGGCCTGTTCAACATCGGCGGCCAGAGCCAGATCATCGGCGGCCTGATCTTCGCCACCTGGCTCGGGTTCGACGTTAGCCTGCCCCCCTTCGTCCACGTCGTCGTCTGCGTGCTCGGCGGCATCGCCGGCGGGGCGGTGATCGGCTGGCTGGCGGGCGAGATCAAGGCGCGGACCGGGGCGCACGAGGTGATCGTCACGATCATGCTCAACTACGTGCTGCAGTACCTGCTCGCGTTCCTGCTGAACTCGACGTCGCTGCTAGAGGCGCCGGGCAGCAACCCGGTCACCCCGTCGATCGCGTCCGACGCCCACCTGCCGCAGCTGTTCGGCAGCGGGATCATGCGGGTCAACGTCGGCTTCCTGATCGCGCTGGCCTGCGCCGCGGGCGTCTGGTGGCTGATGAACCGGACCACGACCGGGTTCGAGCTGCGGGCGGTCGGGGCCTCGCCGTCGGCCGCCCGGGTCGCCGGCATGAAGGTCGAGCGGGCCTGGGTGCTGGTCATGCTGATCGCGGGCGGGCTAGCGGGGCTGGCCGGGTCGGCGATCGTGCAGGGAACCGACTTCTCGCTGAGCTCCTCCACCTACGGTTCCTACGGGATCGACGCGATCACGGTCGCGCTGCTCGGCCGGGGCAAGCCCGGCGGCGTGGTGTGGGCCGGCCTGCTGTTCGGCGCGCTGACGGCCGCCTCCGGGCGGATGCAGTCGGCCGCCAGCACCCCGGCCCAGATCGGGGACGTGCTGGAGGCGGTGGTGGTGCTCTTCATCGCCGCCCCGCCGCTGGTGCGGACGATGTTCCGGCTGCGCGCGGCCCGCGCGGGCGGCGTTGGCACGGCGATGTCGAAGGGGTGGAACGCGTGACGCCAGTGACGGCGCCCTCGCCCGCCGGCGGCCCCCGGCTGCCGGCCTTGCTGCCCGCGCCGGACGCCGGGACGCCCGCCGTCCGGCGGTATGCCGCCCCGGTCGTGTTCGCCGCGTTCGGCCTGGTGGACATCCTCGCCCTGGGCCGGGCGCACGGCTCGGCCACGCTCGGCTTCACCCCCCAGTTCGCCAAGGTCACGGTGCCCAACCTGACGATGCCAGCCGCCACCGCCGCCATCGTGTGCGGCATCGTGACGCTGGTCCTGGCCGTCGCCCGGGCGGTCGAGGTGGCCGGCCACGGGCGGCTGCTCGGCCTCGGGGCGCCCGGCAGCCGGGCGACCCGCGCAGGGCGGCAGGCCGCCCTCGGGGTGGTGCTGTTCCTGTTCGTGGTCGCGCTGCTGTGCTGGGCGGACGCGTCCCAGTCGGCCGGCTCGGGCACCTCGGCGATCCCCATCAACATCGTGAACCTGCTGTCAGGATCGCTGTCGCAGTCGATCCCGATCATGCTCGGCGCGATCGCCGGGGTGATCTGCTCGCGCTCGGGCGTCATCAACATCGCGATCGAGGGGCAACTGCTGCTCGGCGCGTTCTGCGCGGCGATCGCGACCTCGGCCACCGGCTCGCTGTGGCTCGGCGTCGTGTGCGGCGCGCTGGCCGGGTCGCTGGTCGGGTCGCTGCTGGCGGTGTTCGCCATCGCCTACGTGGTCGACCAGGTCGTGCTCGGCGTCGTGCTGAACTTGCTCATCCTCGGCCTGACCGGCTACCTCTACAACTCGCTGATGGTGCCCTACACGAACACGCTGAACTCCCCGGCGACGTTCAACCCGGTCAAGATCCCCGGGCTGGGCGACATCCCGATCCTGGGGCCGGTCTTCTTCAGCTCCACCCCGTTCCTGTACATCACCTACGGCGTGCTCATCGTCGTGTCGTTCGCCCTGTTCCGCACCCGGTGGGGGCTGCGGACCCGGGCGATCGGCGAGCACCCGGTCGCCGCTGACACCGTTGGCATCCGGGTCATCGCGATGCGCTACCGGAACGTGATCGCGGCCGGCCTCATCGCCGGCATCGGCGGCGCCTACTTCACGGTCGGCTCGGTCGGGTCGTTCGGCATTGACATGTCCTCCGGCGAGGGCTATATCGCGCTGGCGGCGATGATCTTCGGCCGCTACTCCCCGTTCGGGGCGGTGCTGGCGGCCCTGCTGTTCGGCTTCACCACCCAGCTGCAGTCGATCCTGTCCAGCATCAACGTCCCGATCCAGTCCAACCTGCTGCTGATGACCCCCTACGTGGTCACCATCGTCGTGGTGGCGGGGCTGGTGGGCAAGGTCCGCGGCCCCAAGGCCGAGGGCGTCCCCTACGTGAAGTCGTGAGCGAGGCCGCGGGCGCCGGCCGGCGGGCCGGCCGCGTCAGCGGGGCGCCGGCTGGGGATCATGATCGAGCGAGGACGGCGCTTACCCGGGCAGGGCCTGCGCCAGGACAGCACACGGCGGGAGGGGCGGCGTGACGATCGAGGCGGGGCTGCGCGGGCGAGTCGAGGCGTGGATCGCCGGGGATCCCGACCCGGTTGACCGCGCCGAGCTGACGACGCTGCTCGACCGCGCCAGCGACGAAGCCGGGGACCCCGGCGAGGACGCCGCGGCCGGGCCGGGCGACCCGTCGGCCGCCGAGGAGATCTTCGCGCTGGCGGCGTCGGGCGACGCCGAGGAGGCCGGCCGCCAGCTCGCGGACCGCTTCGCCGGGCGGCTCACGTTCGGCACGGCCGGGCTGCGGGGGCAGATCGGGGCGGGCCCGAACCGGATGAACCGGGCCGTCGTCCGCGCGGCGACCAGCGCCGTGGCCGGCTGGCTGCTGGCGGCCGGCCCATCCGGGGCGGGCCCATCCGGGGCCAGCGCAGCGGAAGAGGCCGGCCAGGACGCCGGGATCGCGGTCGTCATCGGGTGCGACGCCCGGCACCGGTCCGGTGAGTTCGCGGACGAGGCCGCCCGGGTGCTGGCGGCGGCGGGCATCGCCGTGTACCTGCTGCCCCGGCCGTGCCCCACGCCGCTGGTCGCGTTCGCCGTGCGGCACCGGGCGGCCCAGGCCGGAATCATGGTCACCGCCAGCCACAACCCCCGCACCGACAACGGCTACAAGCTCTACCTGAGCGACGGCGCGCAGGTCATCCCGCCGGTCGACGGCGAGATCGAGGGCCGGATCGCCGCCCTCGGCCCGCTGCTCGCCGTCCCCGTCGCCCCGCTGGACAGCCCGCTCATCACCCGGGCCGGCCCTGAGGTCGCCGACGCCTACCTCACCCGCGTCGCCGGCCCGGCCAGGCGGGCGCCCGGCCCGGCCCCGGCTCCCCGGGCGGCCCGGGACGGCGGGCACGAGGACGAGCCTGGCTTCCGCGTCGTCTACACGCCCATGCACGGGGTCGCCGGGGCGCTGCTGCTCGACGCGGTCGCGCGGGCCGGGTTCCCCCGGCCCCACGTGGTCACGGTGCAGGCCCAGCCTGACCCGGACTTCCCGACGGCGGCGTTCCCCAACCCGGAGGAGCCGACCGCGCTCACGCTGGCGCTCGCCGACGCCAAGGCGCTCGACGCCGACCTGGTGCTGGCCAACGACCCCGACGGCGACCGGCTCGCGGTGGCCGTGCCCGAGCCCGATACCCGCCGCACGCACCGCAGCCTGCCCGGCACCGGCCTGCTGGAGGACGGCCGGTGGCGGATCCTCACCGGCGACCAGGTCGGCGCCCTGCTCGGCGCCTACCTCCTCGCCCCGTGGCTCCCCTGCGCCGCCGGCTCCTCCCCTGGCCGGGCGCGGCCAGGGGAGGCCGGGACCGGCGAGGGCCGGCCGCTGGTGGCGACCACGATCGTGTCCGCCACCTTGCTGGCCAAGATCGCCGCCCGGGCCGGGGCCGCCTACCGGGAGACGCTGACCGGCTTCAAGTGGATCGCCCGCGCCGCCGATGGCGAGCCGGGGGCTTCCTTCCTGTTCGGCTACGAGGAAGCGATCGGCTACGCGGTGGGCCGTTCCGTGCGGGACAAGGACGGCATCGGCGCGGCCGTCGCCTTCCTGCGCCTGGCGGCCGGCGCGGCCAGCCGCGGCCAGTCCGTCCTTGACCTTTACGATGAGCTCGAACGCGAGCACGGCGTGCACCTCACCTCCCAGCTCAGCCTGCCCGTCCCGGGGGCGAGCGAGGTCATGCGGCGGGTACGGGCGGCGGCGCCCGCCAGCCTCGGCGGGCGGCCGGTCAGCGGCCTGACCGACTTCCTCGCCGCCACCTCCTTGCCGCCCGCGGACGTGCTGCGCTTCCGGGTTGGCCGGGACCGGGTCGTGATCCGCCCGAGCGGCACCGAGCCGAGGGTCAAGGCGTACATCGAGATCGTCGAGCCGGTCCCGGAGGGCGGCCTGACCGCCGCCCGGCTCGCCGCGCAGCGGCGGCTGCCGCCGCTGCGCGAGGCGGTCAGCAGCCTCCTGACCGTCAATGATCACGATTACCGCCCAGGATGGGGTTAACCTCTCACCATGGCAGCCTCAGGGGCCACGACGGCCCCCGCCCGCTTTCAGGCCGCGCAGCTCATCCCAACCTGGTCAGTGCCCGCCGCGATGCGGGCGGCGCGGGCCACGATCGTGATCCCGAGCCTGTTCGCGATCTCGTCCAAGGTCATCGGCGATCCGCAGGTCGCGCTGTTCGCGACGTTCGGCGGGTTCGCGTTCCTCCTCGTCACCAACTTCGCCGGCACCCGGCCGGACAAGCTGCGGGCGCACCTGGGCCTGGCCCTCGCGGGGAGCATCGTCCTCATCATCGGCACGCTCGTCAGCGGGACCACCTGGCTCGCCGCCGTGGTGACGGTGCCGGTCGTGTTCGCGGCCTTCTTCGCCGGGGTGCTCGGCCCGACCCCGGCCGCCGCGTCCACCGCCATCTTGTTCGCCTACGTGCTCCCGGTCGCCTCGGCCGGCGGCGCCGCCACCATCGGCAGCCGCCTGGAGGGCTGGTGGATGGCCGCCGCCGCCGGCACCATCGCCGTCATGCTGCTGTCTCCGCCCAACCCGGGCGACCGCATCCGGGCCGCCGCCCGCCAGCTGTCGGGCGAGATCAGCGAGCGCGTGCGGAAGGCAGCCGACGGCGAGGCAACCGACCCGGCCGCCATGCGCTCGGCCCGTGAGCAGCTACGGACCGCGTTCAACGCCGCCCCCTTCCGGCCGACCGGCCTCGCCACCGCCGACCAGGCCATCGCCAGCGCGGTGCAGATGCTCGACTGGGCCGCGGCCCAGGTCGCCGACGCGTTCGACGGGCACATCGACATGACCCAGGCGGCCGCCGGGGAGCGACGGCTCCTGCGGGTCGCCGCGAGCCTGTTCGCCGACATCGCGGCGCTGCTGGACGGGCAGGACGCGACGCCCGCCTTCGAGGAGCTCGAGCGGGCGCGCCTCGCCGCCACCGAGCACCTGCGCGACCTGTCGGCCAGCAGCGAGCCGGCCGCCCGGATGGCCGCCGCCCACGCCGTCCACGCCCAGGCGATCGCCGTGGTCGCCCGCAGCATCGCCGCCGACGCGCTGGTGGCCACCCGCCGGGCCGACCCCGCCACCGTCGCCGCCGAGCGGCGGCAGTGGTACGGCACGCCCGCGAGTCCGGCCGCGCCGGACGGCCCTGCCCCCAGCGCGGCCGCCGCGCTCCTGGCCAGCGCCGGGGGCGCCGGCCGCCTGTCGGGCGTCGCGGGCGCGACCGGCGTGGTCATGCGGCACGCGAGCGTCCGCTCCGTCTGGTTCGCCAACAGCCTGCGCGGGGCGGTCGCCCTCGCCGTCGCGGTGGCGGTAGCCGATGTCAGCGGCGTGCAGCACGGGTTCTGGGTGGTGCTCGGCACCCTGTCGGTGCTCCGCTCGAACGCGTCCGGGACCGGGGCGACCGCGTTGCGGGCGCTGGGCGGGACGGTCATCGGGTTCATCGTCGGCGCCGCCTTGCTGGCGGCGATCGGGGCGGGGCAGGCGTCGATGTGGGTGGCGTTCCCGCTGGCCGTCCTCGTCGCCGCCTACGCCCCGGGGACCTCGCCGTTCCTGGTTGGCCAGGCGGCGTTCACGATCGTGATCGTGGTGCTGTTCAACCTGCTGGCGCCGGCCGGCTGGCGGGTCGGGCTGCTGCGGGTCGAGGACGTGGCCATCGGCTGCGCGGTGAGCCTGGTGATCGGGGTGGTGTTCTGGCCCCGGGGAGCCGCCTCGCTGGTCGGCGACGACCTGGCGGACGCCTTCCGGCGCGGGGCGCAGTACCTGACCCAGGCCGTTGACTGGGCGCTGAGCGAGGTGTCGGTCCCGCCGGCGGCCGCGGCGGCCACGGCGACGGCGGGCATCCGGCTCGACGACGCGCTGCGCGGGTTCCTGGCCGAGCAGGGGACCAAGCACGCCAGCAAGGAAGACCTGTGGACGCTGGTGGCGGCGACCCGGCGGCTGAGCCTGACCGCGCACACGCTGGCCGGGCTGCGGACCGCGCCCGCCCCGGCCGGGCCGTCCGGCCCGGCCTGCCTGCCGCTGGAGGGGTCCGAGGAGTACGCCGGCTTGCCCGCGTGCGTGAGCCTGCGCGCGGCCGCGGCGGTCCTCGCGGGCTTCTACGGGCAGGTCGCGGCCGAGGTCGGCCGCCCGGGACGCGAGGCGCCCGCCCTGCTGCCGGCCCCGGCCATCATGGGCCCGGCCGTCCCCCGGCACCCGGCGGCGTCCCCGGGCGGGCCGGGCGACGGCGCCCGGCCGGCCGGTGCCGGTTCCCAGCCGGACGAGCCGGGGCCGCCCGACGCCGACCGGCGGCCGCACCCGCACCCGCACCTGCTGTGGGTCCAGGAGCACCTGCACCACCTGAGCCAGAGCGCCCAGATGATCGCCGAGCCCGCCCTGCACGTGGCCGAGGTCCGGCGCCGTCCCTGGTGGCGGTAGCCGGCGCGCGCACGAACGTGCCTTCCGGGAAACAACGCGGCGCGATTGCCGCCAGGGCGGGCGGCGAAATTGCGGGCGCCGCGACTCGCCCCTCAAGCCGACGGCGACCGGGCCGCGAGACGCGCCGATACGGTACTCAGTAGGCGCCCGAACCGTAACTACTACCCGAGACATTACCTACACGCTCAGTGGCCATGCAGGCAAACAGCTACGGTAAGTAGTATTCAGCGATCGCCAACAAACCGGGTGGCCACGCAGTACCCTCGGGTCTCAGATACGAAACCCTCTTCACGGGCGTTTAACGCGTTACGGGGCGTGAAGAAGAAGCGGTGCATCTTACGGGATCACTCAAGGGGACACATGAAGCCAACGATTGGGATTAGCACGTATCACTCCTTCGCTGACTGGCGAGGCTTCCGGGAAGAGGGCGCCCTCCTCCCGTGGACGTACGTGACGACGATCCGGGCGAACGGCGGCAACCCGGTGCTGCTTCCCCCCGGTGGCAGCGCATCTGATGCCGAGGACGTGATCTCCGCCCTCGACGGGCTCGTCATCGCCGGCGGCGGTGACATCCACCCGGCCCGGTACGGTGCCCTGTCGCACCCCAGGACCGACGCCACCGTCCCCGACCGCGACGACTGGGAGCTCGCCCTCGCCGACGCCGCGATCCGGCTCAACCTCCCGGTGCTGGGCATCTGCCGCGGCATGCAGGTCGTCAACGTCGCCTGCGGCGGCACCCTGCACCAGCACGTCCCCGACCTCGTGGGCCATGAGGTGCACAGCGGCCCGGCTGACGGCTTCGGCTTGCACAAGGTACGGGTGACCGCGGGCGAGCTGCTGGCGAGCATCCTGCCCGGGGGCGAGTACTTCGACGTCCCCACCCACCACCACCAGGCGGTGGACCTGCCGGGGGCCGGGCTCACCCCGGTGGCCTGGGCCGACGACGGCGTCATCGAGGCCGTGGAGAGCGCCACCGGCTTCATCGTCGGCGTGCAGTGGCACCCGGAGCAGGGCCAGGACGCGCGCCTGTTCCAGGCGCTGGTGCGCGCGGGCGAGCTGCGCAACGCCGAGCGGGCGGTGGAGTCCATGCCGGCCTTCCCGAACGAGCTGCCGCCGCTCCTGGCCGACGCCTAGGCGCGTTAAAAGGGGTTATCCCAGCCGCGTGCCCACGGCCCGCCCGGACGGCTCCGGGCGGGCCGTTATCATTGGTCGCGTAGTTTCAGGCGTGTTACGTACAGTAGCCGGAGTTTACCGGCCACACGATGCGGGGAGAGGGCTTTGGCTGGGGATAGCGTGGTCAGGGACGCGGTCAAGCGGGCGCTGCTGCTCGAGAACATCCACCCGGACGCCACCGCCCGGCTGGTGAAGGCCGGGTACCAGGTCGAGACGGAGTCCCGGTCGCTGGGCGAGGACGAGCTCATCGAGGCCGCCCGCAACGTGAGCCTGCTCGGCATCCGGTCCCAGACGCAGGTCACTGAGCGCGTCCTGGAGAGCCTGCCGCGGCTGCTGGCAGTCGGCGCGTTCTGCATCGGCACCAACCAGGTGGACCTCACCGCCGCCGCCCGGCACGGGGTGGCCGTGTTCAACGCGCCGTTCTCCAACACCCGCAGCGTGGTGGAGCTCGTGATCGCCGAGCTCATCTCGCTCGCCCGGCGGCTGTCCGAGAAGAACATGGGCATGCACGCCGGCCACTGGGACAAGTCGGCCGCCGGCGCCCACGAGGTCCGGGGCCGCTCGCTCGGCATCGTCGGCTACGGCAACATCGGCACCCAGCTCTCGGTCATCGCCGAGGCGCTCGGCATGACCGTGTACTTCTACGACATCGCCGACAAGCTGGCGATCGGCAACGCGCGGCGCTGCTCGACCCTGGAGGAGCTGCTGCAGTCGGCCGAGACGGTCACCCTGCACGTGGACGGGCGGCCCGGCAACCGGGGCTTCTTCGGCGAGGAGGAGTTCGCCCACATGCGGGCCCGCTCGCTGTTCCTGAACCTGTCGCGCGGGTTCGTGGTGGACCACGCGGCCCTGCGCCGCCACATCGAGTCAGGGCACCTCGCCGGGGCCGCCATCGACGTGTTCCCGAGCGAGCCCAGGGGCCGGGGCGATGAGTTCACCTCGGAGCTGCGCGGGCTGAAGAACGTCATCCTCACCCCGCACATCGGCGGGTCGACCGAGGAGGCGCAGCTGGACATCGGCGAGTTCGTCTCGGGCAAGCTCATCGACTTCGCGACCGCGGGCGCGACCGCGATGTCGGTGAACATGCCCGGCGTGGCGCTGCCGGCCATGCCGGGCACGCACCGCCTCATCCACCTGCACAAGAACGTCCCCGGCGTGCTCGCCTCGATCAACCGGATCCTGGCCGACCACGGCGTCAACGTCGAGGGGCAACTGCTGCGGACCAAGGACGAGCACGGCTACGTGATCACCGACATCGGCACCTCCTACAGCGACGAGGTGCTCGAGGAACTGCGCCGGATGGACGTGACCATCCGGCTGCGCACCATCGCGGCGTAGCCGGCGGGGCATTTCATCATGGCCATCGTCGCCCTCGTCGTCTGGACGTTCACCGTCGCCGCAGGCGTCTACATGCTGATCACCAGCACCCGGGTCGTCCCGCCAGGGCAGGAGGCCAGGCCGGGACAGCCCGCGGCGGCAGGCGGCGGCGATCCGGCACCCGTGGGCGCCCTGGCGGCCGAGGCCCGGGTGGCCCCGGGCGGCCCGGGGCCGCAGCCGGCGCCCGGTCCCGCCTCCGTGCTCGGCCTGCGGGCGGTCCAGCCGGGGCCCCGCGAGCTGTTCGACCCGCCGTCGCTCGCCCGGGCGAAGGCCGAGCCGATCCCGGGCTTGCGGGCGCTGGCCGAGTTCATCCACCCGCTGCTGGGCATCCTCGGCTTCGGCATGTTCATCGGCTACGTGCTGACCCGGACCTGGATCCTCGGCGCGATCGCGCTCGGCATCGTGGTCGGCGCGATCGTGGCCGGGGTGTCCTGGGCGATCGCGAACGCCCGGGGCGCCCGCCGCGAGAACCCGGACCGGTACGCGATGACGTTCACGCCCCGCCTGATGCTCCTGCACGGCGCGGGCGCCCTCGTCGCGCTCCTGCTGGCAACCCTGATCGTCGCCCGCGTCTAGCTGTGTTTACCCGGGGGCCGACCCCCCGTACCCCCGATCCGGGCGCCTTCCGGCGCGCCGCCTTCCCTCGCTCCGCTCAGTCCAGGCGGCGCGCGGCGCCCTCCTCAGCACTGCTTCCTCCCGGGGGGCGACCCCGTCCTCTCTTGCTGTTATCAGATGGGAGGCTGGAACTGCCGTCGATTAGACGCATAAGTGAAGCGAACCGACGGCAATCATGGGCGCCGCGCGGCCGATGGAGGAGTTGGCCTGAGAGGTTTGTTGCTGTTATCAGCTTTGTTGCTGTTATCAGCCATGGTCGCTGGTGGCGCGAGACGGGCAGCCCCCCGGGGCGGGGCTTGCCGGGCGAGGTACGCGAGGCCGCGCGAGGCCGCGCGGGGCGGGGCGGGTTAGCCTGCCTGGGCCAGGCTGGCCAGGCGGGTGCGGACCGGGGCGATGTCGCCGCCGGGCATGTCCGTCAGCAGCGCGAGGGCCCGCTCCCAGCTGCGCCGGGCCTCGCCCTGGTCGCCGAGGGCAAGGTAGGCGTCGCCGAGGCCCGCCAGGGAGGTGGACTCGCCCCGGGGGTCGCCGATCTCCCGGAAGATCTCCACCGCCTGCTGGTAGTGAGCGACGGCCTGCTCGTGGTCCCCTAGGCCCGCCCAGGCGAAGCCGAGGCTGTCGAGGGTGTCGGCCACGCCGCTGCGGGCGCCGGACTCCAGGTGCAGCTCCAGGGCGCGCTGGCAGTGCCGCAGGGCCTCGTCGTGCTGGCCGAGGTTGGCGTAGATCCAGCCGACCGTGTTCTCCGCGTAGGCGACGAGCGGCCGGTCGCCGAACGAGGTCCGCAGCCGCAGCGCCTCCTGCGCGTGCGGGAGGGCGTCGCCATAGCGGGCCTGGTCGTCGTACAGCAGCGTGAGGCCGTGGTGGGCCAGGCCCACGCCCGCCCAGTCGCCGGAGATGGTGAAGACCTCCAGCGCGCGCCGCAGGTTCCAGTCCGCCTCGGTGAACTCGCCCAGGCGAGAGCAGGCATAGCCGAGCTCGTAGTGCATCTGCCCCCGGCCGACCAGGTCGCCCAGCCGGTCAGCCGAGGCCAGCCCCGTGCGCAGGGCGGCGGCGATGTCCAGCCAGTGCCCGAGCCGGATCATCGTCGGGGCGCAGCTCCAGGCAAGCTGCCAGGCGTACACGTCGGCGACGCTGTCGCGCGCTCCCCGGTCCCCGGCCAGCCCCACGGCCGCCATGAGGCCCTTCTGCTCGGCCCGGAACCAGCCGATCACGTTGTCGTAGCCGGTGACCCGCTCGGGCGTGACGCCCGCCAGCACCGGCGGCAAGATGATCTTGGCCCGGGCCGGGTACACGCTCTCCATCGCCTCGTGGGCGCTGCGCAGGTAGTGGTCGAGCAACCGGAACTGAGTCGCCTCGATCTCGGCGTCGCCGTCGGTCGCGAGGGCCTGCTCGGCGGCGTAGGCCCGCAGCAGGTCATGGCAGCCGAACCGGCCGTGCTCGTCCTCGGTCAGCAGCGACGCGCGGCCGAGCTCGGCCAGCGCCGACCGGGCCGCGGAGTGCGGGATGCCGGCCACGCTGGCCGCCACCGGGACGGACACGTCGGGCTCGGGCACCACCCCCAGCAGCCGGAACATCCGCGCGGCGGGCTCGCTCAGCCGGGCCATCGACCAGGAGAAGACGGCCCGCAGGTCCGTCGCCACGTCGTCGGCCTCCAGGGGGTCCAGCCGGACCCGCGCGTCCCGCAGCTCGGCCGTCAGGGCCGCGAGGGTGATCCCTGGCCGGGTGACGGCCCGCGCGCTGGCCACGCTCAAGGCAAGCGGGAGGCCGGCGGACTGCCGGATGAGCTCACTGGTGGCGGCGGGCTCGGCGCTGACCCGGTCGGCGCCCAGGCGGGCCGTCAGCAGCTCCCGCGCCTCGTACTCCGACAGCACGTCGAGCGGCAGGAGCCGGGCGCCGTCGGCCGCGACCAGGCCGGCCAGCTGGTCGCGGCTGGTGATCACGACCATGCAGCCCGGACTGCCCGGCAGCAGGGGGCGGACCTGGGCGGCGGTGCGGGCGTTGTCGAGCAGGAGCAGGACCCGCTTGCCGTCGAGCAGGCTGCGGAACAGGCCCGTCAGCGTGTCCAGGTCGGCCGGCACCTGGGTGCTCGGCACCCCGAGGGCCTCCAGGAAGCCGCGCAGCACGGTGCCGGGATCGGTCGGGGCGCCCGACGGGTCAAAGCCGCGCAGGTTCACGTACAGCTGGCCGTCGGGGAAGCGGCCGGCCGCCTCCCGCGAGAACCGCACCGCCAGCGAGGTCTTGCCCACCCCGGCGGTCCCGGCGATGATGACGACCGGCACGCCGGGCGCGGTGGCGTCCCAGTCGCCGTCGAGCATGGAGTGCAGCCAGGCGAGCTCGGTGGATCGCCCGGCGAAGCCGGTGACCTCATGCGGGAGCTGGGCGGGGACCGGGCCCGCGGGCTCGGCCACGACGGGCGCGGCCGGCGCCGCCACCGGGGCCGACAGGAACGCCGGCTGCTCGCGTCCGGCCGGGCCGTCCAGGGCCGGGTCCAGCGTGAGCACCTGCTGGTAGACACGGGACAGGTCGGGACCGGGATCGATGCCGAGGTCCTCGGCCAGCCGGGACCGCGCCTCCTGGAAGACCTGGAGCGCGTCAGCCTGCCGGCCGCACCGGTACAGCGCGACCATCTGCAGTGCCCGGGCGCGCTCCCGCAGCGGGTGCTCGGTCACCAGCGTCGTCAGGTCAGCGACCGCCACGTCGGCTTGCCCGGTGGCGAGCAGCAGGTCGGCCCGGTCCTCGGCCGCCGCCGTCCGCAGCTCGCCGAGCCGCATCCGCTCGGCCTCGGCGAAGGGGCCCGGGACGCCCGCGAACGCCTCGCCCCGCCACAGGTCGAGCGCCTCGGTCAGGGCCAGCCCGGCCCCGGCGAAGTCACCCGCCGCGCGCAGCGCCCGGAAGCGCGCCATGCCCTGCTCGAAGCTCACCGCGTCGAGCGCTCCCGGCTCCAGCCGCAGCATGTAGCCGCCGCCGACCGAGACCAGCAGCCGGACGGACTCGCCGCCGCGGGCCCGGTCCATGTCGCGCCGCCGGTCCGGCTCCAGGACCCGGCGCAGCCCGGCCACGTAGTTGTAGATCCCGCCCTCGGCGCTGGCGGGCGGCTCGTCGCCCCAGACGCCGTCAATGAGGTCCGCCCGGGACACGACCCGGTTCGCGCGGCAGGCCAGCATCCCGAAGACCGCGAGCTGGCGGGGCTGCCCGAGCACGAGTGCTTCCTCGGTGCCCGCGCGGCTAGCCGCGCTGACGCCAGCGGCAGTGCCCCCGAGGACGGTGCCGCCGATCACGGTGACGCTGGGAACGGCGCCATTAGGGACGGTGCCACGGGTAGGGACGGTGCCACGGGGAAAGGCGCCTGCGGTGGCCGGGGTGGCCGGGGTTACCTGGGCAGCCGTCATCGAGGCGGGGCTGCCCGGGGCAGACCTGCCTGAAACCGCGGCGTCCCCAACGGGACGCCACGCGCATACGGGCCCTAGAACGCCCACCCGCAGCGGCATCACGGCCGCTCCGCCCCCTTCATCAGAACGCTACGGCACGCTATCAAGCACGCCGATTCAGAGACTACCCCACCTGTAGTGGGTCATCTAGGAAAAATCTAGATCGCATGGAGATAGACCCATTATCAATAGATACATGCCGGTCCCCGCGACGCCCCCCCTCACTCCCGCCGCGGGGACTGGCAGTTAACTTCGCTAGCGTAGTAGCTAGCCGCGCCGGATCCCGGCGCCCATCGGTTCGGCTTCCGAACAGCCTCGTTACCGGGCGGCGTTACCGGGCCGCGTCACTAAAACAGCGGCGCTACCTGCCCAGGGCGAGAAGTAGCGTAAGTGACCAACCTCACGGGCATTTCTTTCCGTAAGCATGGCTTTACGCTAGGTCACGATGACCATCGCTGCTCGTTTTCGCTTGTCGCCTCGGCTGGCTGCGCGGCAGCCCGCTCCGCCGACCGTGCGGCGAGGTCAGCGGCGCCGCCCGGCGGCGCGGAAGGCCACGAACGGCGTCGCCGGGCACGGCCCCGGGCCGGCGCGCGGCACTGGCCGTCCGCCCGGGCGATCACGGCCTCGCCGGCCAGGTCCGGGCCATTACGCCTATCAGTAATCGAGGCATTACCGGGGCGTTATCAGATCTGAAATCATGGTAAATGTCAAGGCGGCCGCGGCCCAGCAAAGTCATTGCCGAGGCACCGACGCAATGCCAAAGGAAATTGCGCAATCGTCAAGTGCGGTGCCCGGGCCGGGCCCGGATGAGCGCGGCGCGGGCGCCAGCACGTCGCCGCGGGCGGCGACGGCCGCCGCGCAATAGGCTGCGCAATAGCGGCGGCGCCAGCGATCGCCGCGTCCGGGCCGGCGGGCGGCGGCGCCGGGGGCCCGCCCGGGCCGGCGGGCGCCAGCGCGAAGGCCGCGGGGCCACCAGGAGGGCCGCCGGGCCACCCGGAGGGCCGCCGGTCACCGGGAGCAGAGCATTCCTTGAGCAAATTTTCAGGGATCAGCGCACCCGTACGTCATAAGATGATGTCAGTATCGTTGCGGGATACGAGCGACGTTGTTCCCCGCGTCCGACGATGTATCAGTGCTGACCGGAAGGCTGGGCCACGCAGTGGGCAAGGCGAGCAGGACCAAAACGGATGTCCACCGGCGTGACCGCATAGCGGCGCAGCGCGCGGTCGAGCGCCGTCGCGAGCAGCAACGGCGGCTGTTCATCGCGGGCGGGGCAGTTCTCGCCGTCATCGTCATCGTCGTCGCGTTCGTCCTCGTCAAGGCGAACTCCCACAGCAGCAACGTGGCGGGCGGGGCGAGCAACGGCCCGACCGGCGCCGCCCTCACCAGCGTCGTCAACGATGTCACGAAGGTGCCGGCCGCCACCCTGGACAAGGCCGGGGACGGCGGCAGCAGCCTGTCGTCCGCCATCAAGCCGATCACCGCCGCCGCCCTGACCTCCAACGGCAAGCCGGAGATCTTCTATGACGGCGCCGAGTACTGCCCGTACTGCGCCGCCGCCCGCTGGGGCATGGTCGTCGCCCTCAGCCGGTTCGGGACGTTCACCGGCCTGAAGACGGTCCACTCCTCCACCACGGACTCGCCCGCCAACATCCCGACCTGGACGTTCTACGGCTCGACCTACACGAGCAAGTACGTCACCTTCACCCCGGTGGAGGAGACGACCAACGTCCCGGACGCGAACGGCTATACCCCGCTGCAGACGCCGACCGCCGCCCAGCAGGCCCTGGTGAAGGCGAACGACCCCAACGGCTCCATCCCCTTCATCGACTACGGCGGCAAGTACGTCCAGGTCGGTGACCTGCCGATGCTAGGCCCATCGAACCTGTCGGGCACCTGGTCGAAGATCGCCAGCGACCTCAAGGACCCGACGAGCGCGAACGGGAAGGCCATCTTGTCGGCCGCCAACTTCACCACCGCCGCGATCTGCGAGCTGACCGGCAACCAGCCCGCGAGCGCGTGCACCGCGACCGTCAAGGGACTGGAGTCCCAGCTGAAGTAGGGCACTGCCCGCCGCCGCCGGCCAGGGAGGGGCGCCTCTGCGCCCGCTGAGGGTTTCCCGCGAGCCTCCTGCGCCGGCTGGCGGTGGCGCTTGCCCTCAGTAAAATGGACGTGACCAGCCGGCCCCCGCACCCGCGGTTGAAGCACTGGAGTCTGAGCCTGATGGCGAACTCAAAGTCCAAGGCCCGCGCCCGGGCCCAGCAGCGGGCACGGGCACAGGCTAAGAAGGCGGCGGTGACCGCGCCGGGCGTGCGCGCCACGCCCAGCCCGGCCGCGGGCCGGACGGTCCGCCCGGCCGCCACGGCCACCGCCGCGGTCGTCCCGTTCGCCGAGGAGCCGGTGGAGACCGAGTATCCCTCCGGTCCGCCGCGGTGGTTCCAGTGGACCACGTTCGTGCTCGCGATCATCGGCCTCGGGATCTCGGCCTACGAGACCTACGCGCACTACACCGGCTCGCACCTGGCCGGCTGCCCGGCCGGGAACGGCACCTTCAACTGCACGGCGGTCATCACCAGCGCGCAGTCGATGGTGTTCGGGGTGCTCCCGGTCGCGGTCCTCGGCCTCGCCTTCTACGTGTTCGCCGTCCCGGCCCTCAGCCCGTGGGCCTGGCGGTTCACGGGCATCGGGCGCCTCAGCCAGCGCGGCTTCGGCTGGATCCGGCTCGGGTCGCTCATCATCGGCATGGGCTTCGTGATGTACCTGATCTACGCCGAGGTCTACCAGATCGGCGACGTTTGCGAGTACTGCACCGGCGTCCACATCGTGACGTTCATCCTCTTCTGCATGACGGTCTTCGCCGCCGCCCTCTGGGGCCTCGGGGAACGCCGGGCACGCCGCTAGCGGCGTCGCCTCCCGGCGGGAGCGCCGCCGGGCCTGCTAGCCGGTGCCCTCGGTCAGGTGGATGTCCTTGGCAGGCGCGCCCTTGGCGCCCTTAGCGCCCCGGGTGATGCTGGCGAGGTTAAGGCCGCCGCTCGGTGAGTTCCGCAGCTGGGAGAGCGCGGGCGCGCGGGCGACGAGGATCACCCCGGCCACGAGGGCGGCGATGCCGCCGGCCTTGAGGCCGAGCGGGAGCGGGGCCACCTGGATCCGGTCACCGAAGACGATGATGCCCAGCAGGATGCCGACGAGCGGCTCGCCGGCCGAGATGGCGGGCAGGGACATCTGGAGCGGCCCGGAGCTGAACGCGTTCTGCATGAGCCAGATGCCGACCGCCCCGGCCGCCACCAGCGCGTACGGCGCCCAGGTGGTGAGCAGCCCGCTGATGCCGCCGGACTGCAGGACCTCCAGCGTCTGGCGCGTCAGCGCGTCCTGGATGCCGTAGACGAGGCCTGCGGCGATGCCCGCGAGCAGCGCCCGGGCGCGGCCCTGGCGGCGGCGCCCGGCCTGGACGCACACGACGGCGACGGCGCCGATCACGGCCGCGGCGGGCCAGTGCGTGACCGAGCCGAAGGACAGGCCGATCGGCTTGGTCGACCGCTGGGCCGACAGCAGCCCCACCCCGATGCAGAGCACCGCCGCGCCCGCGACCTCCCACGCCCGGACGCCGGGCTTGGGCCGGGGCACGGCCGCGCCGTCCCGGCACGCGGCGGCCAGCGCCCCCAGCGGCGGCTGGCTGGACAGGGGCCGGGCGCGGGCCTGCTCCGCCCGCGCCCGGCGGGCCTGGGCGCGCCGCGACAGCGGCACCGCCAGGATGAGCGCCCAGATCAGGTTGGTCGTCAGCAACGGCTCTACGACCGAGAGCGTCAGGTGCCCGATCGACCAGGCGGCGAGCACCTGGCCGCCAACCATGGCGCCGATCCCGGCCAGCCAGCGCGGGGTGCGCAGCAGGTCCGTCATCAGCCCGAGGCTGAGGAAGCGCGAGGCTGGCTCGCGCTCGGCCGCGTCCTGCTGGAAGACGAACCCGACGCCGATCAAGAGGGCGGCGAGCAGGGTCAACCCGTAGTCGAGGCCGATGTCTAGGTCCACGCTGCCCTACCCGCCTGTCCCGCGCATGGTTTTTATCGTAACCGCGCCGGCTGGGGCGGCGGCTAAGGCGCGACCGGCCGCCCGGCTCTCCCAGCGCGGCTGGACGGCACGTTGAGCAAGCTTCGAGCCGCCCCACAGACTCAATCATTAACGTGCACAAAGTGATAACGCGGTGACGGTCCCGCGCCTTGACAACGACGGTCCGGCCGCTATTTCTCACCAAATGAGAGCTGCATTACTAGCCCCGGGTCAGATGGGGTGCGCAGTACTATCATGAGGTCATCGGCGCATCGTCGCGCGTGATTGTAATCCTGAGGGAGTGCTAGGTGGGGGACGTAAAGAGTGGGGCTAGGCCTGCCCGGACAGGCACCAGAACCAGTGATACGAAGAGCGGGATCCGGCGACGGGCCGTAGGCACGCGCGACCGGATCATTACCTATCTCAGCTCGGTCACCGACATCTCCGATCCCGGCGGCATGGCGAGCACCAAGCTGGCCGAGGCCGTCGGCTACCCCGGTTCGAGCGTCGCGTTCGCGCAGCTCCTGTCGGGCATGGAGCGAGACGGGCTGATCGCGCGCGAGGTCCGGGGCAAGCGGACGTACCGGATCATCCTCGCGCCCGGCGTGCAGCCGGGCCGGGGCCGCATCCCCGGCCCGATGGTAGGCGGCCTCGCGGACGCCAGCCTGACGGCCGCCAGCCCGCTGGCCACCGCTTCCCTGGGCGCGCCCGGGGGCGTGGTCGCCGGGATCTTGGGGGGCGTGTCGGACGCGGTGCCCGCCATGATTGGCGGGCCCGGACCGAATGCGGGCCGGTTCGACTACGACGAGCTCGCCCGGCGGCTGCTCGTCCAGGTGATCCGCCGGCTGGCGACGCCCCCGGACGGCCAGGACGGCGTCGTCGCCGACCTGGAGCGGGAGCTGGCGGCCGCCCGCAGCCGCGCGAGCACGCTCAGCGCCGAGAACCGCGAGCTTCGCGAGCAGCTCAGCCAGGTCCGGCGCACGCTGGACGAGGCGAGCCGCAGCCTGGACGGGCCGCTCGTCCCGGCTGCCGGCGAGCCCGCCCCCGGGCCGAGCGGCCCGGTCGGCGAGGAGCTCAGCGACGCTGAGATCGTCCTGCTCGAACGGCTGATCGCTCCCGCCCGCGACGCCATGTTGCACGACGGGATCCAGCAGGACGCGACGGCGAGCTAGCGCCGCCGCGTCAGGCCCGCGAGGGGACCGGCGGGTGCGCGAGAGCGCGCTCGGCGGTCCCCTCGGTCGTGAGCGGCACGTTGCCGGCCGGGGGGCACTGGGCCGCGGTCACCGCGCGCAGCGTGAGCAGGCCGTCGAGGCGGGCGCTGATGTGCCGGAAGGTGGCGTCGGCGGCGGCTTCCGCGTCCCCCGCCAAGACGGCGCGCAAGATCTCCTCGTGCTCGTCGTTGGCGACGTGGGCTAGGCCTGCCTGGGTGGCGATCGCCTGGTAGACGTGGCGCTCGGTGAGGTCGTGGAGCTCGCCGAGGATCGTGGTCACCCGGGGGCCGCTGCCGGCGTCCTCCAGCAGCCGGTGGAAGCGGAGGTTGTACTGCGCCCACAGCACCGCGCAGTCCTCCGTCCGCATCATGGACACCAGCCGGGTGGCCTCCAGGAGCTGCTCACGGCTCGCGAGGCTCACCGCCCGGGCCGTGGCCAGGGGGCCGAGCAACTGCCAGATCTCGTACGCCTCGACGAGCTCGGCGCGGGTCAGCTCGGGGTCCGGGGCAGTTGGCATGTGGATATTGTGACTGGGCGACGGCGAACGGTCTACCGGTACCCGGCAATGTCGGCGGGCGCGGGCGCAATCAATCGATTGCGATCCCGGCGCGGGCCCCCGGCGCGGGCGCGGGCCCCGGTCCGCCTCGCCATTGAGGCAAGCCCAAGCCCTGAAGTCAAGCTAGTCCAGGCGGCGCAACTGCTCGCGGTGCAGTGCCGCCGTGTGCACGTACGTCCGGACCGAGGCCGCGACCCAGCTGGAGTCCACGCCGGCCTTCTTGACCTTGCCCGGGACTCCGGCGACGAGCGAGGCGGCCGGGACGATGAAGCCCTCCGCGACCAGGGCCGCCGCCGCGACGACCGACCCGGCGCCGATCACCGCGCGGTTCAGCACCACCGCCCCCGAGCCGACCAGGGAGCCGTCCTCCACGACGCACCCCTCCAGGTGGGCGTTGTGCCCGACGACGCAGTCCGCCCCGATAACCGTGGGCCAGCGGGCGGTGCAGTGCACGATCGTGCCGTCCTGGACGGAGGTCCGCGCCCCGACGCTGATCGTCCCGTGGTCGCCGCGCAGCACCGCCCCGGGCCACACCGATGACTGCGGCCCGAGCGTAACCCGCCCGATCACGACCGCGTCGGGGTGAACGTAGGCGTCTGGATCGATATCGGGCACGTAATCGCCAAGAGCGTAGATCGGCACCACGAAAGAGTATCCTCCTTGCTCGTGGCTGAAAGTGCAGAGGGCAGTGCTCCCGCAGACAGCGCTCCCGTGGACGAGGCCCTGCTCAACGGGGCCGACCCGGAGATCGCTGAGCTGCTCGCCGCCGCCATCACGGCCATCGGGGGGGCAGAGCGCCCGGGGCAGGCGCTCATGGCCCAGCGGGTCTGGGGCGCGATGAGCTCCGGCGCCCACCTCGCCATCCAGGCCGGCACCGGGACCGGCAAGTCAGTCGCGTACCTGGTCCCCGCGTTCCGGCTGGCCGCTGACCGCCGGGGCCCGGTCATCGTGTCGACCGCGACGATCGCCCTGCAGCGCCAGCTGGTCGACCGCGACCTGCCCCGGCTGGCGCGGGCGCTGAGCGGGCCGCTGGGGCACGACCCGACCTTCGCGATCTTCAAGGGCCGGGGCAACTACGTCTGCAAGCACAAGCTGCGCGCGGTGCCCGACGACGACGCCGACGCCGCCCTCATCAGCCGGTCCAGCGCCAGCGGGAGCGCGCTCGGCGCCCATGTCAAGCGGCTGCACGAGTGGGCCGACCGCACCACCACCGGCGACCGGGACGAGCTCGTGCCCGGCGTGCCGGACATGGCCTGGCGGCAGGCGTCGGTCGCCGCCCGGGAGTGCATCGGGTCGGGCAAGTGCGGCTTCGGCGCCACGTGCTTCTCGGAGAAGGCCCGCAAGCAGGCAGCTAACGCCGACATCGTCGTGACCAACCACGCGCTGCTGGCGATCGACGCGCTCGGCGAGGGCATCTTGCCCGAGCACCGGGTCGTGATCGTGGACGAGGCGCACGAGCTGGTGGACCGGGTCACGGCCGTCGCCAGCGGCGAGCTGTCGGCGACCGGCATCGAGATCGCGGTACGCCGCAGCGGCAAGCTGGCCGGCGAGTCGGAGGTCGCGCGGGTGTCCGACGCCGGCGCGGCCCTCGGCCCGCTGCTGGCCCCGATGCCGGCCGGGCGGCTGGACAAGCTCGACCCCGTGCTCGCGGCCTCGATCGAGGCGCTGCGGGACGCCGCCACCGCGTGCGCGCTCGACGTGCGGAAGAAGGCCGAGGCCGAGGGCGGGCTCGACGCCGCCCAGCAGGCGGCCGCGCAGCTGGCCCTGGTGGCCCTGGACGACATCGCGACGACCAGCGAGCGGATGGTGCGCTCGTTCGAGCTGGAGATCGAGGAGCGCGAGGAAGTCACCTGGATCGAGCGGCTGGAGGACGCCAGCGGGCCGACCGGGGGGTCCACCTTGCGGATCGCCCCGCTGGAGGTCGCCCAGGAGCTGGCCCAGCACCTGTTCGGGGACCGGACCGTGATCCTCACGTCGGCGACGCTCACCCTGGGCGGGTCGTTCGAGCCGCTGGCAACCCGGTGGGGCCTGGACGCCGAGAGCCACGGCCAGGACTGGGACGGCATCGACGTCGGGTCGCCGTTCAGCCACGGCAAGAGCGGCATCCTCTACGTCGCCCGGCACCTGCCGCCGCCGGGCCGGGAGCGGCTGGCCGATGAGTACCTGCAGGAGCTGTGGGAGCTGATCCAGGCGGCCGGCGGCCGGACGCTGGGCCTGTTCTCCTCAATGCGGGCGGCCCGGCAGGCCACGACGGCGCTGCGCGACTCGCTGAAGTTCCCGCTGCTGTGCCAGGGGGACGACGCGACCGGCCTGCTGGTGAAGCAGTTCGCCGAGGACGAGCCGACGTGCCTGTTCGGCACGCTGTCACTGTGGCAGGGGGTGGACGTGCCCGGCCCGTCGCTGCGCCTGGTCGCCATCGACCGGATCCCGTTCCCCCGCCCGGACGACCCCCTCTCGTCGGCCCGGACCCGGGCGGCGGAGGCGCGCGGCGGCAATGGCTTCATGGAGGTGTCGGCCGCGCACGCGGCCCTGCTGCTCGCCCAGGGCGCGGGCCGGCTGCTGCGCTCGATGTCCGACCGGGGCGTAGTCGCCGTGCTTGACCCGCGCCTGGTGACCAAGCGGTACGGCGACTACCTGCGGGCGTCGCTGCCCCCGTTCTGGCAGACAACCGACCCCGAGGTCGTCCGGGCCGCCCTGCGCCGCCTTAGCACGGCCGGCTAGCCGCGGCCGCCCGGCCGGTGCCGCCGGGAGTCAGGCCCCCGCGAGTCTGGCCCCCCGGGAGTCAGGCGGCCCCGAGGGCGTCGAACTGGTGGCGCTGCCACAGGCGCATCGACTTTTCCTCGGGGTAGGGGTCGATCGCGGCGGGCCAGTCGTACACGCGGGTTAGCCGGCGCTGGGAACCGTAGGCGGGCCAGCCGGGGTCGCCGGTGGTCGCGAACGCCACCCACTCGCGGCGCATCAGTTCGCCGAGCTCGCGGAACTCGCGCGGCGGGCACGGGCCGGTCAGCAGCAGGCTCGTCCCGCCCGCGTCCGGGCCGGCCGTCCCGGGATCGCCGTCGCCCGTCCCGCCCTCGTTGCCCCCGTCCGGGCACGGTCCCGGCGCGCAGGCCGCGCATGACCTGGCTGCCCTGGGGCGGGCGGCCCTGGCGCTGGCCTCCGGCGGGCCGGGGGCCTCCGGCGGCAGGTCCCACAGCAGGGGCATGTCCAGGCCGTGGCACGCGCCGAGGGCGTCCGGGGCGGCCGGAGCGGGGTAGGCCAGCTCGTACAGGTACGTCCGGCCGCCGGCCGCCGCGTGCGACTGGGCGAGGTGCAGGGTCGGCATCCGGTAGTGCCAGTCGGAGTACGAGAGCTCCAGGAGCCGCCCGGAATCGAGGCCGGGGTAGGCGGTGCGGTACGCGTCGAGCCCGCCCGGGCCGGGCACGAGCGCCGGCAGCGGGTCCGCCCCCTGCCCCCGCGCCAGCCCGGCGGCCGGGCCGCCCGGCCGGGTGAACAGCCTGCCCTCGTCGCGGGTGTGGCCGACGAGCAGGTCAACGCCGCGGGCGGCTCCGGACAGCAGCGCCCGCCACGGGGCACGCGGCAGCACCTCGCCGTCGACCACCGGCGGGAACGGGCTCACGGCGAGCGCCACCGGGCCCCACGGGCCGTCCCCGGGCCCGGGCCCGGCCGCCGCCATCCGCGCCTGGACGGCCGCGGCGGCGCTGACCAGGCGCATGGGCGAGGCGGCGGCCAGCGCGGCGCGGGTCGCCGACGCGATCCCGGCCTCGGCCGCGACCGCCTGGGCGATATCGGCGGCCAGCCCGGGGGCGAGGAACAGCCCGGGCATGCTCTGGGCGATGGCCCGGCCGAACAGGCCCCGGGCGGCCGGCATGGCCAGCAGCGCGGCGACGATGGCGGCCCCGCCGGACCCGCCGGACACGGTGACCGCCGCCGGGTCGCCGCCGAAGCCCGCGATGTTCTCCGCCACCCAGCCCAGCGCCGCGACCGAGTCGAGCAGGCCGCGGTTGGCCGGGGCGTCAGCGACCTGGGCGAAGCCCTCCACGCCGAGCCGGCAGTTGACGGTCACCACCACGACCCCGAGGCGTGCGAGCGGGCTGGCGTCGTAGCCGGGCTCGCGCTCGCCCAGCAGGACCGAGCCGCCCTGCAGCCAGACCAGGACGGGCAGCCGCCCGGCGGCCGCCGGGTCGGGGGTCCACACGTTGAGCGTCAGCCAGTTCCCGTCCGGCGCCCCGCGCGCGGCGCACCCCCGCGGGAGCCCGGGCAGGCCGGCCGCGGGGGTCGCGGGCAGCAGCGCGGGAAACGGGGCCTGCGGGGCCGGCGGCCCGAACCGGGCCGCCTCGAGGGTGGCGCCCCACGGCCGCGGCGGGCGGGGCGCCAGGAAGCGCAGGTCGCCGACGGGCGGTTGAGCGTAGGGGATTCCCTTGAAGACCGCGAGGGCGCCCCCGCCGGCGACCCGTTCCCCGTCCGGGCGGGAGCCGCCGCTAGCCCACCGCCCCCTGACCCGGCCAGCGGCCGTTCGGACCTCAGGCTCGACATCACTGGCCGGGGACTGTGCGGCGACCATGAGGATCCTCCCGCTACGCCGAGGGAGTGCTTGAGTTCTCCAGATTACTGAACGATGGCAAATTACTTAGCAGGGTTAAGTTTCACTGAACGGGATCCAGCACGAGGACCGGGATCTTGCGCGGCGCCGCCTTCCGCTCGTACTCCGCGAACTGGGGAACCCGCTGCTTTTGCCGGTCCCAGATCACGTCGCGCTCGGCTGGCTGGGCGACGCGGGCGGTCACCGCGACCGTCTCGGTGCCGATCTCGATCCGGGTGTGCGGGCTGGCGACGACGTTGCGGAACCAGTCGGGGTCGGCCGTTGACCCGGCCCGGGAGGCGAACACGGCGAAGCTGCCGCCGATCCGCTGGTACGCCAGCGGGCTGACCCGGTCGGCACCGCTGGTAGCCCCGGTATGGTGCAGCAGAAGGAGGTCCGACCCCGCGAACATGCCCCCGAGCCTGCCCCCGTTCGCCCGGTACTCATCGACGATCCGGGCATTGAAGTCCCCCGTCGCCCACGACCCCCGCGAGTCCCCCAGGCCAGGGCCCGCGCCGGGCGATCCCGTACTTGACGCTGTGCTTTCAGTCACTCGCCTAGTGTAAGGAGCTAATGATGAAAGCGCCACGCAGCCTCGCTGAGCTGGTCTTTTATGACTCGTTGTCGCCGTTGGCAGAATCTATAGAGGTTGACGGCGACTACGACGGGGTGATTGTCAGCGACGAGACGTACTCCGGCGTCGCGGCCGGCGGGTCGCGGTTCATGGAGTGCGCCATCACCGGCGTGAACTTCGACGACGTGTCGCTGCGCAAGTCCCGGCTGTCGGACGTGTGGCTCGGCGACACCCGCCTCGTCGCGGTGGACCTCGCCGAGTGCTCGCTCCTCGACACCTGGCTGAACGGCTGCGTCCTGGCCGGCGTGCAGGCGTTCTCGGCCCAGCTGCGGCGGGTGACGTTCCGCAACTGCAAGCTCGACTCGGTCAACTTCCGCGACGCCACGTTCACCGACGTGACCTTCGAGGACTGCGTGCTGCGCGATCCCGACTTCGGCGGCGCCCGGCTGACCCGCGTCCGCTTCCCCGGCTCCAGCCTGGCCGGCGCCGCGTTCAGCAAGGCCACCTGCTCGTCGGTTGACCTGCGGGGGGCGACCGTGGCGATCGCGTCCGGCTATGAGTCCCTGCGCGGCGTGACCATTGACTCCACCCAGCTCATCGCGCTGGCCCCGCTGCTAGCCCACCACCTGGGCATCGCCGTCAAGGACGCGTAAGGTCCCGCATCGCGGCCGCGAAGGCGCCCGCCCGGTCCCGGTAGTCCCGGAAGTGACCAAAGCTGGGCGCCGCGGGCGAGAGCAGGATGACCCCTCCGCCCGCATCATCACGGAGCCAGCCGAACGCGGCGCGCACCGCCGCGGCCAGGTCCGGGCAGTCAGCCGCGTCCCCGCCCCGTTCCCTGAGGGCGGCGCTGATCCGGGGGCCGCTGTCGGGCAGCGTCACGACCATGGTGGGCGCCGCCCGGGCGAGCACCCCCCGCGCCAGCTCCCCGTAGTCGATGCCGCGATCCTGGCCGCCGACGATCAGCGCGACGCGCTGGCCGGGGAAGGCGTCCAGGGCCGCCAGCGTCGGCAGGACGTTGGTGGACAGGCTGTCGTCGATGAACGTGACCCCGTCCACCACGCCGATATTCGTCAGCCGGCTCGGCAGCCCCTCGTAGCCTGCCGCCGCCGCCCGCAGGGCAGCGTCGTCATCGGCCCCGGGGACGCCCAGGGCGCGCAGGCACCGCCGGGCGATCAGGGCGTTGCGGCGGTTGTGGCGGCCCGGCAGGCCCAGGGCGTCCATCCAGGTCGCGCCCGGCTCGTCAGCGTCGCTGACCCACTCCACGCGCGGGCCCAGCAGCGGGAACCGCTCGCGCAGGAGGTCGCTGTCGCCGTTGGCGACCGTCAGGTCCGCCCCCGGCTGGGAGCAGGCCGACAGCTTGTCCCGGTAGTACTGCTCGACGCCGCCGTGCCACGGCAGGTGGTCCGGGTGCAGCGAGGTCACCGCCACCACTGGTGGCGAGACCGGCAGGTCGGTCGCCTGGTAGCTGGACACCTCGATGACGAAGTAGTCGTACGGACCCGGGCTGACCTCCGGATCGTAGGGCAGCACGCCGATGTTCCCGCCGACCAGGGCGCGCTGGCCCAGGCCCGTCAGCAGGTGCCCGAGGACCGACGACGTGGTTGACTTGCCCTTGGTACCGGTCACGCAGGCGACCCGGTCCAGGTCGGCCTCGGCCAGCCACAGGCCCAGGCCCCCGGCCAGGGCGACCCCGGCCTCCTGAAGCTGCGTCGCCTCCGGGCGGTAGCGGCTGATCCCCGGCGTCTTGACGACCACCTCGCACCCCGCCAGCGCGGCGAGGCCGGGCCCGCCGGTCGCCAGCACCGAGTCATCGGACGGGGCGTCATCGACCAGCACCGGCTCAACGCCAAGGGCACGCAGCTTGCGCAGGCTGGCAGCCCCCTCACGCCCCATCCCCCACAGCCCGACCCGCGCCCCCCGCAAGTCAGACCAGGAGAGCTGTACTCGCCCAGGGGGACGACCCCCCGGAACCCCCGCAGTGCCTGCCCGGGGGGACGACCCCCCGGAACCCCCCGGAACGGCCGCCTTAGGCGCGCCGTCTTCCCTCGCTGCGCTCCCTCGTTCCTCGGTCGCTTCGCTCAGTCCAGGCGGCGCGGGCGGCCTACTCCAACCGGCGCCAGTCCCGGGAGCGCCATCAGCCATGGGCACGGCTGGCCGCCTCGAAGTCGTAGGGGCCGGGGATGAAGTTCTTGCCCACGGGGCGCTGCATGGCCTCGATCTCGGCCTCGGCGGGGGCGTCGGGGCGGGCTGCTACCTCGGCCGCCAGCTCCTGCAGGAGGGCGCAGCCGGCCCGGTCGGGGCGGCGGGCGGCCAGCAGGACGGCCGCGCGGCACTCGTTGACCTCGCCGACGCACTCGAACGGCTTGGTGCCGGACCCGAGCAGCGTGCGGAACTTGGGCGCCAGGCCCGGCTCCGCCAGCGGCTCCGGGACCACGTCGAACACCGCCCGCAGGGCGCTCGCGGGCATGAACGGCGCGAGGATCAGGTCGATGAAGCAGCACTTGTCGCACTGCCCGCACCAGTGATCCAGCCGCCGGGCCGGGTCGAGGTGGAACGCGCGGTTGCAGCTGCGGAACGTCGCGTGGTACTGCCCCAGCCGCGCGAACTCATCGCCCACCCACAGCTCGGTCCGGTCGCGCAGCGCCGAGAAGTAGCCCGGCAGGCCCGGGGTGGCCGCCAGCACGGCCCGGAACGCCTCCTCGAATGACGCGCTCTTGGAGTACTGGTGATTGACTGGCTTCCCGTCGTGCTCCAGGGTCGGCGCCGACGCGGACCACTCGTTGGACATGACGACGGCGTCGCGGCCATCGAGGACGGCGGCCAGGATGGCGATCGCGGAGATGATCCCCGTCACCGGCACGTGGCCGTTGCGGAAGCCCAGCTCAGCCGAGCGCAGCAGCTGCGGGTCGATCTCGCGGCCCGCCCGGATGACCGGCAGCCCGGTGACGGCGGCCGGCGCCTCGATCGCGTCGAACCGCGCGCCCGGCTTGCTCACCACGAACAGCGCGGAATCGGGGGCCAGCACCCGGATCTTCTCGACGCTGACGATCGAGTCGATCCCCCCGCCGAAGGGGATCATGGGCCGCTGCGCTGACCCGGGGGGGCGCCCCCCCGGCTCCCCCGCCGTGCTTTCCCGGGGACGCCCCGGACCCCGGGCCGCCTTCGGCGCGCCGTCTTCCTTCGGCGCTCCTCGTTCCTCGTCGCTCCTCAGTCCAGACGGCGCGGGCGGCCTATTCGAACCGGCACCGGGCTCGGCTTGAGAGATCTTGCTGTTATCGGAGGGAGGCTGGGCGAACTCCATCCAGACGTAGCCGTACTCGGAGTCCTGGCCGCGGAACAGGAGGTTGGACTTCATCGTGCGGTTCTCGCCGCTGAACGGGTCGAGGCGGCGGGAGTCGGCCACGCCGTCGAGGACGAACGGGAACAGCACCTCCAGGGCCTTGGTCTTGCCGGAGCCGTTGTGGCCGCGCAGCGCGAGGCGGCCGTCGGCGAACGCGAACTCCTCGTCCACGTAGTCCCAGACGTTGATGACGCCAGCGCGGGTAGGCCGGAACCGCTCTCGCCCGGGAACCGCCTGCCCAGAAACCATCGTCACCCCCCTAATTCCAGACCAGCACGATACCGCTGGTCGGCTAGCGCGCCGATTCCCGCGCGATCCCGGGGCCGTCCGCCGGGCCGCGCGCCGAGCCTTCCGGGGTGCTTTCGGGGGGGCTTGCCGGGGTGGCCGCGGCGGGGGCGAACAGGTCCAGCTGGGAGTCGCCGCTGCGGGTGGTGGGCAGGGCGAGCTTGATGTCGCGGTAGCGAGCGGCGGCCGGGAGGACCAGGACGCCGCCGGGGACGCGGCGCAGCAGGCGCAGGTCCGACAGGAAGCCCACCGCCGCCGCCAGCAGGCCGCGCGGGTCGTGCTGCCAGGTCACCGTGAACGAGGCCGCCCCCAGGTCGTCGAACAGCTCGTCCATCATCTGGGCGAGCCGGCTGTCCGCTACGAGCGGCACCCCGGGCGGCACCCCGGGCGGCGGGGCGGGCGCCGGGGCCACGGGGGCGCCCCCTGCTTGGGAATGGCCGGGCGGGGCACTCCAGGCCAGCTCCTGAACCACGCCGGCCCACGGGAGGGCGGAATCGACCCGCGCGAGCAGCTCACGCTGGTCATCGGCCTCCAGCGGCACCGGGAGGGTAGCGAAGCCCCCGGCGGCGCTCGCAGGAACCCGGAAACCATCCCCCCGGCCGGCCGTACTCGCGGGCGTCCCGGAACCGTCTCCCAAGGCAGCGCTACTCGCGGGGACGCGCGAACCCTCCCCCCGGGCGGCAGCCCTCGGAGGGTACAGGGGGGCGTCCCCATGGGAGGCAGCGCTCGCGGGGACGTGCGAACCGTTCCCCCGGGCGGCAGCCCTCGGGGGGTACGGGGGGTCGTCCCCCCGGGCGGCAGCAGCTTCCTCGATGGCGTCCGCGATCTTCGCCAGCAGCAGGCCGGCCGCGCGGTTGACGGCGCCGCCGCGGCCCGGGAAGGGGCGGTCGGTGAACCGGCCCGAGGAGTCGGCCAGCGCGATCCCCTCCGCCCGGCGCTCGACCGCGAGGCCGGTGAGGCGGGCCAGCCCGTCGGCGAGGCCGGGGCCGCCCAGGGCCGCGGCGACCTCCGGCTCGACCTGGGCGTAGTAGACGACCGGGTACTCGATGAGGGCGCGGGCGGCGCGCTGGGCGGCGGCCGCCCGCTGCGCGCCGGGATTGCCGCTGGCCGCGCTCGCGTCGAGCAGGCCGGCCGCGCTGGTCAGGTGCTGGACCGGGCGGGCGGGGCGGAACAGGGCGGTGGCGATGTCGTGGTCGATGTCGTAGAGGGCGTCGCCACGCTCGCTGTCTTGCGCCCAGGCCTGGGCCGACCCGTCTGACAGGCGCAGGGCGCCCCGCTCGGCCAGCCAGTCGAGCACGTCCACCACAGCGGCCTTATGGGCGGTGACGGTCGGGTCGAAGCCGAGGCCGTCGATCGCGGCGGCGGCCGGGGTGAACGCCCGGACCAGGTCGGCCAGCGAGACCTCGATCCGGCTGCGCTGGAAGGAGGCGAGGATGAGGCACAGGTAGGCGAGGCGGCGGCGGTCGAAGGGCCGGCCGTGCCGGGCGAAGATCGCGGTCTGGGTGTCGTCGAGCGCGTCGAGGCGGCGGACCAGCCGGACCTGGCGGGTCGTCGCTTGAAGCGTGTAGCCGAGCACCTCGCGCAGGTCGGCGGTGAGCTCGTCGGCCCACCGCAGCACCTGCCCGAGCGCGCCCGGGCCGGGCCGGGTCGCGGTGATCAGGTCATGGGTGAGGACGAGGCGGGCGGCCTGCTGGTAGGCGCCGAGGTCGGCAGCGGCAACGTTCGCGGCAACTCTGCTGGCGGCAACCCCGCTGGCGGCACCCCCGCTGGCGGCAACCCCGCTGGCCGCGACCCCGCTGGCCGCGCACCGGCTGGCGGAAGCGTTTCCCGAGGCAGCGTTTCCCGAGGCGACGGTGCTCCCCCGGGCAGCCGTCCGGCGGGTCACGGGCCCGGCCGGGGGCGGGCGGCCGGGCCGGCCGGCTCCAGCTCGAGCCGGACGCCGGGCAGGTGCAGGGCGCCGGACCGGGTCGCGACGGTGCTGCCGCGCTCGGCCGGGACCAGGCGCATCGTGAGGACGTCGTTGCCGCCGGCGCCGCCGATCCGCCCGGCCACGACGGTGCGCGCCTCGGTTGCCAGCGTGAGCAGCCGCAGCAGCACCTTGACCTCGGCGTCGTCCAGGACGCGACCGTGCGGGCCGGCGGCGAGGAGGCTGCGGGCGGCGGCGCGCTCGGCCGCCCGCTCGGCGCCCTGGCGGCGGCGCAGCTCGGCCCGGGCGGCCTGGTTGCCGC
>DATBEM010000108.1:0-3397 GCA_036276115.1 Trebonia sp. | reverse complement strand
GTGCCCTCGTAGATCTGGGTGATCTTCGCGTCGCGCATCATGCGCTCGACCGGGAAGTCGTTCACGTAGCCGTAGCCGCCGAGCAGCTGGACCGCGTCGGTGGTCACCGACATGGCCACGTCGGAGGCCAGGCACTTACAGGCCGAGGAGAAGAAGGTCAGGTCGTCGACCCGCTCCCCGGCCATGGCCCGGTCGGACCGGGCCGCGGCCGCGTAGGTGAGCTGGCGGGCCGCCTCCAGCTTCATGGCCATGTCGGCGATCATGAACTGCAGGCCCTGGAACTCGGCAATCGCGCGGCCGAACTGCCTGCGTTCCCGGACGTAGCCGAGCGCGTAGTCCAGGGCGCCTTGGGCGATGCCGAGGGCCTGCGCGGCGATCGTGATGCGGGTGTGGTCCAGGGTGCGCAGGGCGATCTTGAAGCCTTCCCCTTCGGCGCCGACGAGCCGCGAGCCCGGGATCGCGCAGTCGTCGAAGTACAGCTCCCGGGTCGGCGAGCCCTTGATGCCGAGCTTGTGCTCGGGCGCCCCGTAGGTGAACCCGGGGTCTCCGTCCTCCAGCACGAAGGCCGAGATCCCGTTCGCGCCGGCGTCCGGGTCGGTGACGGCCATCACCGTGTAGTACTTCGACACCCCGGCGTTGGTGATCCAGCGCTTCACGCCGTTCAGCACGTAGCCGTCGCCCGAGCGCACCGCCCGCGTCTTCATGGCCGCCGCGTCCGAGCCGGCCTCGGGCTCGGACAGCGCATAGGAGAACATCGCCTCGCCGCGGGCGACCGGCGCCAGGTAGGCGGCCTTGACCTCTTCGGACGCGGCGAGCAGCAGCGGCACGGTGCCCAGCTTGTTCACCGCCGGGATGAGCGAGGACGACGCGCAGGCCCGGGCTACCTCCTCGATCACGATCGCGGTGGCGATCGCGTCAGCCCCCGCGCCGCCGTAGGCCTCGGGAATGTGCACGGCCTGCAGGTCGGCCTTGACCAGAGCCTCGTACACGTCCCAGGGGAATTCGCTGGTCCGGTCGACCTCGGCGGCCCGGGGAGCGATCTTGTCGTCGGCCAGGGCGCGGACCGACTCGCGGAGCGCCTCGTGCTCTTCGGACAGGGCAAACGCGGGGAAGTCAAGGCTCATGTCTTGATGGTAGATCGGCTCAGCGCAGGCCTTGGACCTTGATGGCGTAGATGCTGGCCTGGTAGGTGCCCGCGTTGTCGAGGGGCAGCTTGGTGAACCAGATGAGCAGGTAGCGGGCGTGGGCGGGCGAGGTCAGGGACAACTCGACGACGCTGCCCGCGCCGGCGGACGTCGCCACCATCTGCAGGTCGGCCAGCACCGGACGGCTGCCGGCGCGCAGCTGGAGGGTGGCGCCCGCGTGGCCGCCGAGGGAGAGCCGGACCGAGGAGATCGTGACCGTACGGCCCATGTCGACCAGCAGGCCGGTACCGGCCTGCAGGTGCCCGAAGTCCGGGGTGGCGTACCAGTCGCTGTACCAGGGCGTGGCCGGCTGGCCCGAGATCGCGAACGATGCCCGCTGCGGGTCGTCGCCGTCGGCGGTCCCGGCCGGGCCGAAGGCGGTCACGCGGACCGGGGTGAGGGCCTGGACCGCCGCCACCGGGCTGGCCGAGGGGGTCGCCGCCGGGCCGGACTGCGCGGCGCTGGCCTGGATGCTGGGCGTGATCGACGGGACCGGGCTGGGCTGGCCGGCGTGGGTCGGGCGCTGGCTGGTGGCGTCGGCCGCGCGCTGGGTCTTGCCCACCCCGGAGGCGAACTTGTAGCCGGCGAAGCCGAGCACGGCCAATACCGCCACGGCCAGGACGGCCGTCCACCGGACCCGGCGGCGCTCGCGCTTCCTGATCGGCATCATCGGCTGGAAGGCCTCGGCCGCGGTGATCTCCTGGGCCGACCGCCACCGCTCGTCGAACTCCTCGATCAGCGGGCCGGGGTCGGTACCCACCGCCTCGGCGATGGCGCGGATGTGACCCCGGGCGTAGAAGTCACCGCCGCACGCCGCGTAGTCGTCCTGCTCGATGCCCTGGATGATGTTCTCCCGGACCCGGGTGCGCCGGCTGACCTCGGCCACGCTGAGACCGGCATGGCGGCGCTCCGCAGCCAGTGTCGCGCCGATGCTCACACCCGCCTCCCAGGCTCGCCAGACCGGATCGACCAGCCGGATCGCCCAGCCAGATCGCCCAGCCGGATCGCAGGGAGCATGCCCGCATCGGGCGGACTCTAAGCGGGCTCAGTCTGCAGGGCGGCGATCACGCAGCGTAGCACCCTTGGCCCGGGCCTGGTCGGCCAGCCGCTCGGCGAAGGAGACGAGCCGGGCGCGCAGCGCCGCGCCGGACGGGCCCTCGGCGGCGGCCAGGATGCGGACGGCGAGCAGGCCGGCGTTGCGGGCGCCGCCGACCGCGACGGTCGCGACCGGGATCCCGGCCGGCATCTGGACGATCGAGAGCAGCGAGTCCAGGCCGCCCAGGTTGGCCAGCGGAACGGGGACGCCGATGACCGGCAGCGGGGTGACCGAGGCGAGCATGCCGGGCAGGTGCGCCGCGCCGCCCGCGCCCGCGATGATCACCCGCAGGCCGCGGTCGGCGGCCGACGAGCCGTACTCGATCATCTCCCGTGGCATCCGGTGCGCCGACACCACGTCCGCCTCGTACGGCACGGCGAACTCCTCCAGCGCCGCGGCCGCGGCCTGCATGACCGGCCAGTCCGAGTCGCTGCCCATGACAATGCCCACTCTGCTCTCTTCTCGCCTCCGGGGCCCCACCCACCTCCCCGAAGCCTCTTCACTGCGCCTCCTTCCCTCGTCGCTCGTCCCTCGCTCCTCAGCCCAGGCGGCGCCGCTGCCCCGGCATAGCTTGCGCGGCTCGGTCATTTTCCGTCCTCCTCGCCCCAGCGCAGGTAGCTGGCGGCCCGGCGGGCCCGGTCCGCGAGTTCCGCCGGGTCGCGGTGGCGCCGGTCGCCGGTCACCGTGACGTGGCCGATCTTGCGGCCCGGGCGGACCGGCTTGCCGTACATGTGCACCCTGACCGCCGGGTCGCCCGCCATGACGTGGATGTACCGGTCGTAGACGTCGCCGTCGTCGCCGCCGAGCACGTTGGCCATCACCGTCACGGGCGCGGCCAGCGCCGGGGACCCGAGCGGCAGATCCAGGACGGCCCGTAGATGCTGCTCGAACTGGGAGGTGACCGCGCCCTCGATGGTCCAGTGGCCGCAGTTGTGCGGGCGCATGGCCAGCTCGTTGACCAGCAGCCCGCGGGAGGTCTCGAACAGCTCCACCGCGAGCAGCCCGGTCACGTCCAGCTCGGCGGCGATCCGCAGCGCCAGCTCCTGGGCGCGTGCCGCCCGGCCGGGGGCCAGGCCCGGCGCGGGAGCGATTACCTCGCGGCAGATGCCGTCCCGCT
>DATBEM010000107.1:0-19876 GCA_036276115.1 Trebonia sp. | reverse complement strand
ACCGGTTGGGGCAGGCCGAACTGCTGGAGAGCCTCGGCGACGCATACTCGCTTGCCTATGATCTCGATCGCGGTGATGAGTACCAGCGCCGGGCGTTGGAGATACGACGCCGGATCGGCGACCTTCCCGGCGTGCTGCTCTCGCTGAACGGCCTGGGCCTGCTCCAGATACGCCGCCATCATCTCGCTGAAGCGCTGCCGATGTTCGAGGAGGCGCTGGGCATCTGCTTCGCATTGGAGGACGAGCATTGGGCGCCCGTTCTTCAGGCAAACCTCGCCGAAGCGCTCATCGGCCTTGAACGTTACGAGGACGCCGAGGCGTTGCTCCGCTCTGAGCTCCCTGTCTTCCGGGCGCGGGGGGACGCGCTCAGTGCGGGCAACGCGCTGCGGCTGCTCAGCGCGGCGCGGCGTGGACTCGGTGACGTCGACCAGGCGCTAGCGGCGGCTCAGGGTGCGGTTGAGCTGGCTGTCGGGGAGGGAAATACGTTGCGGGAAGCGTACTGGCTGCTGGAGCTGGGCACGGTCCGGCGGCTCGGTGGGCAACTGGCCGCAGCGCTCGACTCGTTCCGGCGTTCCGCGGACTTGCAGCATGGCCTCGGGCATAGGGTCCGTGAGGCGCAGGCGTGGGACGGCGAGGGCGAGGTGCAGCGCGACCTCGGGCGCCTGAGCGAGGCGATCGAGCTTCACGGCCGGGCGGCGGACGTGTTCCGGTCCCTCGGCGCGCGGTGGCTGCTCGCGGTCGCGCTGCGCAACCTTGCCACCGCGCTGACCGCCGCCGGCCGGAACAGCCAGGCACGCGAGCAGGCATCCGAGGCATTGAGCTTGCTCGCCGAGTTCCCCGACCCGGCGGCCGAGCAGGCGAAGGCGATGCTCCGCGCGCTCATCTGAGTAGCCTTCCAGGGCAGGCACGCTCCACGATGAGATGAGCAAGGGGTCTCTAGTCGGTGATGATGAGGCCGTGGCGTTCCAGGGTGCGGACGGCGGCGGTGATCTCGGCCATGGCTTCCGCGGGTGGCGGGCTGCTGAGGCTGACGGGGTGGATGACGAGGTATTGGCGGATGAGGCCGCTCCTGCGCAGTGCTTCCGCCTCCTGCTGGTGCAGCCATTCGCCGATGGCGCTGAGCCCGTGGCGGACGGGGTCAGGGGCGTCGGCGTCGTCGGGAAGCTCGTCGACGGTGAGCCACATGGCGTCGAGGGCGAGGCGGATCATGCTGGTCCGATGGAGGGCGTCGCCGAGCTCGTCGTCAGGAGCGTGCATGGCCTGGCCCTTCGCTGGTGCCGGGACTGTCGCCGCGCGGGCGCGCCTTCTCGTGGCCGGGGTGCTGGCGGGCACTGGCGCCCCCGGCAGTGACGGGGGCGCGTAGCCCGTCGTTGACGGTGCTCACGGCCGGCTGCCGTGGGCGGCGGGGCGGGCGGGCCCGGCCGTCGGCTCAGGAGCGGCCCGGGGGCCGGGACCCTGGGCGGTGAGGGCGGTGAGGACGGCCTGGTAGGCGTCGAGCTCGGCCGCGAGGCCGGGGGGCAGGTCGTCGCGCAGGGCGAGCAGGACGCGGACCGCGCGGCTGGCGGGCGGGGCCAGCCGGCCGGGGGCGATGGCGAACCACCGGTTCCCGGCCTTCTTGAGCATGCCCCGCGTGACGAGAAGGTCCATGTCCCCCTCGATCAGGTCCCGGCAGGTCTCCGTGTAGATCGCCGACCCGTCCGGGAAGACCTCCTGGCCGTTGTGGTACTTGCCGTCCCGGATGCGCTCGGCCGTCAGGGCGACCAGCCCGAGGCGGGGCGTCTGCCGCCACTCCTCGATCTCCTCGTTCGTGATGTCCCAGGCCGGGAGCGGGGAGACCGGCCGCAGGGGCGTGACCGTGCCCTCTCTCGCTCCCGCCACCTGGCCGTACTGCCTGGTCTCCATGTGCGCGCTCCTTGTCGCTGGTGCCTGGGCTGCTGACGCAGCTGGGCGCTTGCTTCACAGCGTGGCGTGCGATCGCATCCGAGAGTAGGCAATCGATGTCATACTTGCGCGGTAAGGCCTTATCGGGTGTGGATAGATATTTTGTAATGTGGAACTTGGAGGCAGAACGTGGAATCGGTGGCAACCACGCTAGTGAGGCGGATGCGCCGCATGCGGGAACGGGCCGGGATGAACCAGACAGAGCTGGCCACAGCGTGCCTGTGCTCCCGGTCGCATATCTCGGATATCGAACAGAGCCATATCCTGCCCACGCTCGAAGAGATCCGGAACATGGAGAAGGCCCTGGACGCGGACGGCGTTCTCCTGGATCTGTACGGCATGCTCAACATCGGCATCCAGGAGTCCGCCACGGTCGCGGATGCCGAGCGGGACGCGCTGGCGATGACCATGTACGAGAACCGCACCGTGCCGGGGCTGCTACAGACATCGGACTACATGCGCGCGGCGCTGGCCACGGGCGTTCCCGCGAGCAGGCTCGACCGCGAGGTGTCGATCCGACGGGCGCGGCAGCGGGTCCTGGGCGGGCTCAGGTCAGCATGGTTCGTGCTCGCAGAGCCGGTCCTGCGGTGGGAGTACGGCGGTCCCGAGGTGATGCGCGGCCAGTTGCAGTACCTGGCGGAGGTGGCCCAGTTCCCGAACGTAGGACTTCAGGTGATGCCGTTCACCCATACACGGCATCCTGGCGGCAACGGGCCGCTGATCGTCATTGAATATCGTGACAGGCCCGGCATCTGGTTCACGGAGGGCCCGAGGTCTGGCAGGATGTCAGACGATCGTGGGGAGGTGCTGGAAGCGCTGCACGACCTGTCGATCATCAAGGCGGCGGCGCTGCCGGTCCACGAGTCCATCGACTTCATCCGCAACATGCTGGAGAGAGACTATGAGTGAATCGCCATGGCGCAAGAGCACCTACAGCGGAGGCGCCAACTCCAACTGTGTTGAGGTGGCAACCGCAGCAGCAGTGCTCGTGAGGGACACGACCGACCGTGACGGCGTCACTCTTGGCATTCCCGCTGGCGCGTGGTCGGTATTCCTGGCGACGCTGCACTAGCAGGAGGCGCACGGCCCGCCCTACGGGGCGGGCTCCGCCATTGTGGATGCTGCGCTAGTTTCGCTCGGGCCTATCCGGCTGCTGGGGCGGGCTGGTCGCGGAGCAGGAGGGCCGCCAGGGCGGCGGCGACCAGGACGAGAGCGGCCGAGAGGTACAGCGCCCAGTGCAGGCCGATGCCGAAGCTGTTGTAGGCGGCGTCGTAGACCTGGGTGATCTGCGGGAAGGCCTTCAGCTGAGCGGCCGTCGGCGTCTGCCCGGTCTCGATCCCGTTGATGATGACTGGCTTGAAGGCAGCCGGGATGCCCAGCGCATTGAGTTGCGAGCCGAGGACCGCGACCAGCCGCGAGGAGACCAGCGCGCCGAGGACGGCGACGCCGGTCACGGCGCCGATCTCGCGGCTCGTGTTGGCGACCGAGGCGGCCATCCCCGACCGCTCGGCCGGGACGGCGCTCAGCACCGACGTGGTCACCGGGACCACCGTCACGCCGATCCCGATGCCGACCAGGGCGAGGGTGAGGACCAAGCCGGCGTAGGCCGGGCGGGGACTGATGACCGCGTTGGTCACCAGCAGGCCCGCCCCGTAGAACAAGCAGCCGGCCGTGACCGTCCAGCGCACGCCGACCCGGTGGATCCAGCGGCCGGTGAGGACCGAGGCGACGATCATGAGGACGGTCATGGGCGCGAAGATCAGGGCGATCTTCAGGCCCGACGCGGCGACGACCTCAACCAGGTACAGGGCGGTGAAGAAGAAGATCGCGAACGTGGCGAAGTAGGTGCAGTAGGCGACCAGGTTCGGGATCGCGAACTGCGGGTTGCGGAAGAGGCGCAGGTCCAGCAGCGGGTAGGCGGCCCGCCGCTCCCACCACAGGAAGCCGGCCGCCGCGACGATGGCGATGACCAGCAAGATGATCACCGCCGGGTCGGCGAAGCCGTTGGTCTCGGCGTCGATGACCCCCGCCACCAGGGTGCCGAGGGCGGCCGCGCCGAGCAGGGTGCCGAGCGTGTCGACCCGCTTGGCCTGCGGGTCGGAGCTCTCCGGGACCACGAGGGCGGCCACCACCAGCGCCGCCAGCCCGAAGACGAGGTTAAACCAGAAGATCGCGCGCCAGTCCCACAGGCCGACGAGGATGCCGCCGATGACCGGGCCGAGAGCCAGCGCCAGTCCCGACACCCCGGCCCAGACGCCGATCGCGCGGGCGCGGGCCCGCTCGTCGGTGTACACGTGCCGCAGCACCGACAGGGTCCCGGGCTCGCTCGCGGCCGCGCCCAGGCCCATGATGGCCCGCCCGGCGATGAGCACCTCGGGGCTGGCGGCCAGGGCGCAGACCACGGACCCGGCGCAGAAGACGGCCGCGCCGCTGAGCATGACCGCCTTGCGGCCGAGCTCGTCGCCGATCATCCCGCAGGCCAGCATGATCGCGGCGAACGTCAGGGCGTAGGCCCCGACGATCCACTGCAGGTCGGCCACGCTCGCCTTCAGGTCGGTCTGGATGTCGCCCAGGCCGACCGAGACGACCGTGTTGTCGAGGAAGGTGAGGAAGAGCAGGGTGCACAGCGCCCCCAGCGCGATCGCCGGGCCGCGCTGGCCGCCCGCCTCCCGGTTACCGCGCCGGGCCGCCCAGGCCGTGGTCATCGCACCCTGCCTCCTCCTGCCGCCAGAGCCGGGAATCCGCTACGCGGCCGTCAGCCGGCCGAGCCGCAGGCGGCCGGGACCGTCATGCCGAGCAGGGAGCCGGCCTCGTTGAGCAGGCCGCAGAAGACCGAGTCGCCGACCTTCCAGGTCCCGTCCTGGAGGACCGAGGTCCCGGTCGCGTTGGACTGCACCGTCGTGCCCGCCGCCGCCAGGTTGTACTTCACCGTCGCCTCGGTCGACGAGGTCACCGTCACCGAGGTCACGGTGGAGGTGACGTTGCTGGCCAGCGGGCTGCTGGCGAAGGAGCTGATCGCGCTGGCGAACGTCGAGCCGTTCTGCAGCAGGGCGACCCGCTGGCTGGTCGGGGTGGACGAGGCGAAGAACTTCGCCCAGTTCGCCTTGATCTGGGCGACCGCGGTGGCCGAAGAGCCGCCGGTCGAGCCGGTGGACCCGGCGCTGGACGAGGCGGAGCCGTCGCTGGCGCTCCCGGACCCGCCGAGGGACGGCAGCGCCGACGGCAGGGTGGACGGTACCGCCGACGGCAGCGAGGGGCCGGAGCCTGAGCTCGATGAGCCGGAGCCGGCCGCCGCGGACGACAAGCTGCTTGAGCAGGCCGCCGTCATGAGGATGGCCGCTATCGCCCCGGCCGTCACCAGGCCCTTACCGGGATGAAGTCGCATGTGCCCCCGCCTTCCGAAGCATCGCTCGGATGTGCATTTCCTGATTCCGCACTGACGACTTCATTGTCCGCCGTGGCCGTACCGCGTTACTGCGCCCCGGGAACGATCGCCGACGCTCATGTCAGGTGCGGCGCGCCCGGCCGTCACCAGGCCGAGGGCCAGCCGGAGGGGGCGCCCTACTGGCCGCGCTGCCAGGTCAGGTGGACGAAGAGGCGGCCGAAGTTCTTGGCGTCCTTGTCGATCCGGTACTTGACGGGCGGCGGGTTCTTCTCCAGGAACCGGAGGACGTGCTTCTTCAGCTGGCCGCTGCCCTTCCCGGGGATGATCTCGATCACCGGGGCCTTCTTCGCGATCGCCTCGTCGAACACCCGCTTGAGGGCCTTGTCGATCTCGCCGCCCTGGTTGTAGATGTCGTGCAGGTCCAGCTTGAGCTTCACTGCTCAAGCCTAAGCGGCGCGGAGCCATGCGGCCACACCGCCTCGATCACGGCCGACGCCGTGCCCGCGGTGTCGCCGCCCGCGTCGATGACGTGGACGCGCGGCTCGAGCGCGGGCGAGGGCGGCTCCAGCGTCGCCAGCTGGCTGCTGACCAGCTTCCCCGGGAAGAAGTGACCCGGCCGCCGCGAGACCCGCCGCCGCAGGGTCTCCTCGCTGACCAGGAGGAACGCCATCGTCACGGCCGGGCGGCCGTCGAGCAGCAGGTCACGGTAGGCCCGTCGCAGGGCCGAGCAGGTAACGACGCCGGTCTCCCCGGCGGCGATCCGCTCGTCGAGCCAGCTGGTGATCGCGTGCAGCCACGGGACCCGGTCCGCGTCGGCCAGCGGGCGCCCGGCCCGCATCTTCTCGACGTTGGCCCTCGGGTGGAACGTGTCCGCGTCGGCGAACCGCCAGCCGAGCTGGCCGGCGATCGTCGCTCCCACCGTGGTCTTCCCGCTACCCGCCGCGCCGGCCACGATAAGGATCACGCCGGGCAGTTTAGCCCCCGGCCCGGGTGGCTCCGCTAGTGCAGGAAGACCCCGACCGCCACGGCGACGAACAGCAGCGTCAGGTACAGCACCGACAGGTGGAACAGCCGCATGGTGACCAGCTGCTCGCCGTCCCCGCGGCCGCTGAGCCGGAACAGCCGGTGAACCTCGTACAGGAAGCCCCCGCCGAGCACCACCGCCACGGTCCCGTAAACCGGGCCGATGGCCGGCCACACGGCCAGCGACGCGGCGACCATCAGCCAGCTGTGGACGATGGACTCGCCCAGGACCCGGCGGATCGAGGCCACGACCGGGAGCATGGGGATGCCGACGCTGCGGTAGTCATCGCGGTACTTGATGGCCAGCGCCCAGAAGTGCGGCGGCTGCCAGAAGAACACGACCGCGAACAGCCCGGCCGAGGCCCACGACAGCGTCCCGGTCGCGGCGGCCCAGGCGATCAGCACCGGGGCGGCGCCGCAGATCCCGCCCCACAGGGTCGACTGCGAGGTGTGGCGCTTGAGGAGCAGGGTGTAGATGAGGACGTAGTACGCGATCGCCCCGAACGTCAGCCCGGCGGCGAGGAGGTTAGTGGTCGCCGCGAACAAGGCGACCGAGATCGCCCCGATCACCAGGCCGAAGATGAGCGCCGACCGGGGCGAGACCGTGTGCGTCGCCAGCGGCCGGCTCTTCGTGCGCCGCATGACCTCGTCAATGTCGCGGTCGATGTAGCAGTTGAGCGCGTTGGCGCTGCCCGCCGCGAGGGCCCCGCCGAAGACCACGATGGCCGTCACCGCAAGCGACGGCAGGCCGCGGTAGGCCAGGAATAGCGTCGGCACCGCGGTGATCAGCAGCAACTCGACGATCCGGGGCTTGGTCAGGGCCACGTAGGCGCGGACGGCGGCACCCGCCCTGGCTAGCGGCTGGGGACGCTGCACGGCAGGGCTGGCGGGACGCTCGAGATTGACCGCGCTCACCTGGGAGTAACCACCTTCCGGCCCGCAGGGGAGGCCCGGGCACCAGACCGAGACTACACGGTGTCGTAGGCTGCCAGCAGCCCGAGCCCGTGTGACTAGGCAAATGGGGGGCAGTGTTAGCGCTGGGGGACAATTCAGGAAGCGAGGTTGTTCGTGCCTGCTGGTGGACGACATGGCACTCCGGTATCGACGTACCGGGTCCAGCTGACCCCGGACTTCGGGTTCGCGGCCGTCGCCGACATCGCTGACTACCTGGCTGACCTCGGGGTGACGCACGTCTACCTGTCGCCGATCTTGCAGGCGACGCCCGGGTCGGCGCACGGCTACGACGTCACCGACCACTCCCGGGTGCGCGACGAGCTCGGCGGCGAGCCGGGATTCCGGGCGATGGCGGCCACCTTGCGCGGCCGGGGCATCGGGACCGTCGTTGACATCGTCCCCAACCACATGGCGGTCCCCGCCCCCGAGCACCTCAACCCGCAGCTGTGGTCGGTCCTGCGCGATGGCCGCGAGTCCGAGCACGCCCACTGGTTCGACGTGGACTGGACGGCGCACGAGAACCGGATCCTGCTGCCGATCCTGGCCGGGCCGTTCGAGGAGTGCCTGGCCGACCTGGTCGTGGACCCCGACGGGCCCGATGGCTTCCCGGTGCTGCGGTACTTCGACCACGTGCTCCCGCTGTGGCCGGGGACGGCCCGGCTGCCGATGGCCGGCCTGCTGGAGTCACAGCACTACAAGCTGGCCGGCTGGCGGACCGCGGTGACCGACCTGAACTACCGGCGCTTCTTCGACATCACCTCCCTGATCGGCGTCCGGGTCGAGGACCCGGACGTGTTCGACGCCACCCACGCGGTCATCCTCCGGCTCGCCGCCGAGGGCCTGATCGACGGCCTGCGGGTGGACCACCCGGATGGCCTGGCCGACCCGCGCGGCTACTTCCGCCGCCTCGCCGAGGCCACCGGCGGGATGTGGGTGGTCGCGGAGAAGATCCTCGCCTGGGGCGAGCAGCTGCCCGCGGACTGGCCCGTCGCCGGCACCACCGGCTACGACGCGCTCGGCCTGGCCGACCGGGTCTTCCTCGACCCGGCCGGGGCGGGGCCGCTCACCGACGCCTACGAGCAGTTCACCCGGGCGGCGGGGGACCCCGACCCGCCGGACTTCGCCACCATCGCGCGGACGGCCAAGCAGGAGATCGCCGCCGGGACGTTCAGCGCCGAGGTGGCGCGGCTGGTCCGGTCGCTGCAGCCCGAGAGCCCGCCGGGCGAGGCCCCCGGGGAGCCCGACGAGGGCAAGCGCGCGGAGATGGCCGCCCAGCACCAGGCGCTGGTCGAGCTGCTCGCGGCCTTCGAGGTGTACCGGGCCTACACCTACCCCGATGAGGCCCCCGCCCCGCAGGCCGAGGCAGCGATCCGCGCCGCCCTGGCCGCGGCGGCCGGGCAGCTTCCCGAGCCGCTGCACGCCGTCGCGGCCGGCCTCGCCGCGGCCGCGCTCAGCGCCGCCAACGGCGAGTTCGCCACCCGGTTCCAGCAGACCACCGGCCCGGTGCTGGCCAAGGGCATCGAGGACACCGCGTTCTACCGGTGGCCCCGGCTGACCGCGCTGAACGAGGTCGGCGGCGACCCGGCCCAGTTCGGCATCCCCCCGCGGGAGTTCCACGAGGCCGCCGGGCGGCTGCAGCGCGACTGGCCCCGGATGCTGACGACGCTGTCCACCCACGACACCAAGCGCCAGGAGGACGTCCGCGCCCGCCTGGCGGTGCTCGCGGAGATTCCCGGCGAGTGGAGCGGGCAGGTCGCCGGCTGGCACGCCCGCGTGGGCGCCCCCCCGGCCGGCGGCGCCGCCGCGGTCGATCCCGACACCGAGTACCTGATGTGGCAGGCCCTGGTGGGCGCGTGGCCCATCAGCGGCTACCGGCTCAGCGGGTACCTCACCAAGGCGGTCCGCGAGGCCAAGCGGCACACGTCGTGGACCGACCAGGACCCCGCCTACGAGGCCGCCGTGCTCAGCCTCGCGGCCCAGGCCCTGGGCGACGCGGGCGTGACGGCCGGCATCGCGGACCTCGTTGGCGCCATCGGCGCGGACGCGCGGGCGAACTCCCTTGGCCTCAAGCTGGTCCAGCTCACCATGCCCGGCGTCGCCGACGTGTACCAGGGCTGCGAGCTGGCCGGGCTGTCGCTCGTCGACCCGGACAACCGCCGGCCGGTCGACTACGCCCGCTGCCGGTCCCTGCTGGCGGTGGTCGACAAGGGCGAGCTGGACCTGGGCACCCTCGACGCCGCCAAGATCCTCGTCACCTCGCGCGCCCTGCGGCTACGCCGGGCGCACCCTGACTGGTTCACCGGGCCGGGCGCCACCTACCAGCCGGTGGCGGCCGAGGGGCCCGCCGCTGGCCACGTGGTCGCGTTCGCCCGCGGCGACGGCCGCGAGCCGGGCGCGGTCACGGTCGCCACCCGCCTCCCGGCGGGCCTGCGGGCCGGCGGCGGCTGGGGGGACACCACCATCGCGCTGCCCGCGGGCACCTGGCGCGACGCCCTCACCGGGCGGCGCCATCCCGGCGGCCCGGTCCCCCTCGCCAGCTTGACCGAGCACTTCCCCGTGGCCCTGCTAGAGATCATGACGGAGCCGGCACCGTGACATTGTTCAGCGTCTGGGCACCCCGGGCGGCCCGGGCCGAGGTCGAGGTCGCGGGCACCGCCCACCCCATGCAGCCAGCCGGCCGTCCCGGCTGGTGGGCCGCCGACGTGGCCGCCCCGGCGGAAGTGGACTACGCCTTCGTCCTCGACGGGGGCGACCCGCTGCCCGACCCGCGCTCGCCGCGCCAGCCCCACGGGCCGGCCGGGCCGTCCCGGACGGTCACCGGCGGCCCCTTCCCCTGGACCGACGGCGCCTGGCGGGGCCGGCCGCTGGCCGGATCGGTCATCTACGAGCTGCACATCGGCACGTTCACGGCCGAGGGGACGCTCGACGCCGCCCTGGGCCACCTGGACCACCTCGCCTCCCTCGGCGTGACCACGGCCGAGCTGATGCCGGTGGCGTCGTTTCCCGGCGAGCACGGCTGGGGCTATGACGGCATCGGCCTGTGGGCGGTCCACGAGCCCTACGGCGGCCCCGACGCGCTGCGGCGGTTCGTTGACGGATGCCACGCGCGCGGCCTCAGCGTCCTGCTCGACGTCGTCTACAACCACGTCGGCCCCGGAAACCGGCTCGGCGAGCTCGGCCCGTACTTCACCGACACCTACGCGACGCCGTGGGGCGCGGCGGTCAACCTGGACCAGGCCGGGTCGGATGAGGTGCGCGACTTCATCGTCGGCAACGCGCTGCGGTGGCTGCGCGACTTCCACCTCGACGGGCTGCGCCTCGACGCGGTCCACGCGCTTGAGGACCACCGGGCCGTGCACGTCCTGGAGGAGATCGCCGCCGCGGCCGACGCGCTGGCGGCGGCGACCGGGCGGGCGTTCACGCTGATCGCCGAGACCGACCTGAACAACCCCCGGCTCATCACCGCGCGGGCCGCCGGGGGCTACGGGCTGAGCGGCCAGTGGAACGACGACTTCCACCACGCCGTGCACGCCGCCGTCACCGGGGAGCGGCAGGGGTACTACGGCGACTTCGGGTCCATGGCGGCCCTGGCCAAGACGCTGACCGGGGCGTACTTCCACGACGGCACCTGGTCCTCGTTCCGGCGGCGGCAGCACGGGCGGCCGGTCGATACCCGGGTCACTCCCGGCTACCAGTTCGTCGGCTTCCTGCAGGACCACGACCAGGTCGGCAACCGCGCCACCGGCGACCGGATCAGCGCGGCCATCTCCCGCGACATGCTCAAGGTCGCGGCGGGCCTCGTGCTCACCGCGCCATTCACCCCGATGCTGTTCATGGGCGAGGAGTGGGGCGCGGACACCCCGTTCCAGTTCTTCACCGACCACACCGACCCGTTCTTCGCCTCCGCGACCAGCGACGGCCGCCGCGCGGAGTTCGCCGAGCACGGCTGGGCCGCCCAGGACGTGCCCGACCCGCAGGACCCGCAGACGTTCCGCCGCTCGAAGCTCGACTGGTCCCAGCCCGGCCAGCCGCCGTACGCGCAGACGCTGGAGTGGTACCGGCAGCTCATCGCGCTGCGCGCGGCGCGCCCGGAGATCACCGACCCGCGGCTCGACGGCGTGCGGGTGGACTACGACGAGGACGCCCGCTGGCTGCTGGTGCACCGGGGACCGCTGGCGATCGCGGCCAACATCGGCCCGGCGCTGGCCCGCATCCCCCTGGGCACGGCGTCCGCGGCCACCGTGATCCTCACCTCCAAGCCCGAGGTGTCGGCCATGCCGGGCGAGGCGTTCCTGCCGCCGGAGTCGTTCGCGGTCATTGACTCAGGCCGGTGACGCGGGCCTGAACCGCCGGCGCCACCAGCCAATACCCCAATCCAGCGGCGCGGGCGGCGGCCCTTCGCGATGATGTCGGGGTGCCCTCCGACACCTTCTACGCCGATCTCCACATCCATTCCCGGTACTCCCGCGCGTGCTCCCGGGACTGCGACCTAGAGCACCTGGGCTGGTGGGCAGGGCGGAAGGGGATCGCCGTCGTCGGCACCGGTGACTTCACCCACCCGGCCTGGACGGCTGAGCTCAAGGACCACCTCGTCCCGGCCGAGCCGGGCCTGTTCCGGCTGGAGCCGTCGCTGGAGCGGTCGGTCCGGGAGCGGCTGCCGGCGGCGTGCGCGGCGACGCCGGCCCGGTTCCTGCTGTCGTCAGAGATCTCCACGATCTACAAGCGCGACGGCCGCACCCGCAAGGTGCACCACCTGCTGTACGCCCCCTCGCTGGAGGTCACCGGCGCGATCACGGCGGCGCTGGCCAAGATCGGCAACCTCGCCGCCGACGGGCGCCCCATCCTCGGGCTGGACTCCCGCGACCTGCTCGAGATCACCCTGGAGGCCGGCGGCTACCTGATCCCGGCCCACGCCTGGACGCCCTGGTTCGCCGTGCTCGGCTCCCAGTCGGGCTTCGACCGGGTCGCCGACTGCTACGCCGACCTCGCCGAGCACATCTTCGCGATCGAGACCGGGCTGTCCTCCGACCCCGAGATGAACTGGCGGGTGTCCTCCCTCGACGGCTACCGGCTGGTCAGCAACTCCGACGCGCACTCCCCGCCCATGCTCGGCCGGGAGGCCACGGCCTTCGGCTGCGACCTGTCCTACCCGGGAATCCGGACGGCGCTGGAGACCGGGAACGGCTTCGCCGGGACGGTGGAGTTCTTCCCCGAGGAGGGCAAGTACCACCTCGATGGCCACCGCGCGTGCGACGTGCGCACCACGCCCGAGGAGACCCGGGCGAACGGCGGCAAGTGCCCCGCGTGCGGCAAGCCGCCCACCGTCGGGGTCCAGCACCGGGTGGACACGCTGGCCGACCGCCCGGCCGGGTACGTGGTGCCCGGTGCGGCGGGCTTCCGGTCGTTCGTGCCGCTGCCGGAGATCATCGGCGAGATCGCCGGCGTCGGCCCCAAGTCCAAGTCCGTCGTCGCCCAGGTCACCGCCCTGGTCGAGCGGTTCGGGCCGGAACTGGCCATCCTCGGCGACGTGCCCCTGGCCGACCTCGCGGCCCGGGCGCCGTCCCCCGTGGCCGAGGCGATCGCCCGGCTGCGCCGCGGCGAGGTCCGCCGCGAGGCCGGGTACGACGGGGTCTACGGGACGATCCGGCTCTTCGACCGCGACGAGCTGGCCTCGCGCGGGTCGGGGGCGCTGTTCGACGTGCCCCGGCCCGCGCTCGCGCAGGGGGCCGGGCCCGCCGCGGCCGGCCCGCAGGCGCCAGCGGCCGGGCCCGCCGGCGCCGCGGGACCCGAGGCGCCGGCTGCGCCCCCGGCGGCCGGCGGCCTCGACCCGGACCAGGAAGCGGTCGTGACCGCCGAGCGGGGCCCGCTGCTCGTCATCGCCGGGCCCGGGGCGGGCAAGACCCGGGTGCTCACGCACATGATCGAGCACCGGATCGGCGTGCTCGGCGTCGCGCCGGAGAACTGCCTCGCCGTCACGTTCACCCGCCGGGCGGCCGCCGAGCTCCGCGAGCGCCTGGCGGCCCGCCTCGGGCCCGGGCCCGCCGCCCGGGTCACCGTCGCGACCTTCCACGGCCTCGGGCTCATCATCGTGCGCGAGCAGGCCCCGGGACCGGTGCGCGTCGCCCATGAGGCAACCCGCCGGGCGGTGCTGCGGGAGATACTCGGCAACGGGTTCTCCCGGGCCGCGGCCGACCGCCTCTCCGCCGCCAAGCGCGCCCGGGCCGCCGGCGACGGCGCGCCTGCGGAAGGCACGACCGGGGGCGCCGCCGAGCAGCACGAGCTCCTGGACCGCTACGACGCGGCGCTGCGCGAGCGCGGCCTGGCCGACCTCGATGACCTGCTCACGGTGCCGGTCACGCTCCTGAGCGGGGACGAGCACCTCGCCGCCTCCTACCGGCAGCGGTGGACCGACGTGTTCGTGGACGAGTACCAGGACGTCGACGGCCTGCAGTACCGGCTGCTGCGGCTGCTGACGACCGACACCTCGCCGGTGACCGCGATCGGCGACCCGGACCAGGCGATCTACGGCTTCCGGGGCGGCGACGTGGGGTACTTCCTGCGCTTCCGCGAGGACTACCAGGCGGCCCGGGAGGCGCGGCTGAGCCGTAGCTACCGGTCTGCCCCGTCCATCGTGAAGTCGGCCATGCAGCTCATCCGGCCCGCCACGCTGGTGCCCGGCCGCCAGCTGGTGCCCGCGCGGGCCGACATCCCCGACGGCCCCGTCCTGCTGCGCCGCTGCGCCGACGAGCGGGACGAGGCCGAGCTCGTCGCGGCGACCATCGAGAAGATGCTCGGCGGGACGACGCTCACCGCCTTCGACCGCGGCGAGGTCGACAGCCGCGACCGGCGCGAGCATGAGCTGTCGTTCAGCGACTTCGCGGTCTTGTACCGGACCTCGTCCCAGGCCGGCGCGGTGAGCGAGGCGCTCGCCCGGCGCGGCTTCCCGGCCCAGCAGCGCTCGCACGCGCGGCTGGCCGACATGCCCGGGGCAGCGGAGATCGTCGCGGCGCTCAGCGGGCAGCTGTTCATCGTCTCCGGTGACTCGGTGGCCGGCCAGGTGCGGGCGGCGGTGGAGATGGCCCTGTCGGTGGCGGGCGAGGAGCTGGCGCCCGCGATCCGGGCCGCCGCCGAGGTGCTCGGCCCCCTCGCCGCGGGCTGCGGGGATGACCTGCCGTGGTTCCTCGACGAGCTGGCCATGGGGGCCGAGGTCGATACCTGGGACCCGCGGGCCGACCGGATCACGCTGCTGACCCTGCACGCGAGCAAGGGCCTGGAGTTCCCGGTCGTGTTCATCGTCGGCTGCGACGACGGGCTGCTGCCGCTGCGCCCGTGGGCCGGGGCCGAGATTGACCTCGCGGAGGAGCGCCGACTGCTGTTCGTGGGCATGACCCGCGCGACGACCAGGCTGGTCCTGGCGGGGGCGGACAGGCGGGTCATCCGGGGCGAGGCGCACGAGCCGGGGCCCTCGCCGTTCCTGGCGTCGGTCGACCGGGTCCTGCTCGATGCCGGCGCCCTGCCCGGCGACAAGCAGCGCAAGCGCCGCCCGGCCGACCAGCAGCTCACCTTGCTGTAGGCCGGCCTCGGCGGGCTGCCCTCCCCAGCCCGGATCCCCCTATAGGCTGGCACCAGCCGTTTTGGCGGCTGGCGCACTGGCCACCGCCCGGGGTGAGGTGGAGCAAGTGGAGGAACTGCAAGCCGGCGATCCCGCCCGGATCGGCCCCTACACGCTGACCGCGAGGCTCGGCGAGGGGGGCATGGGCCAGGTCTTCCTGGGCCGGTCGATGGGCGGGCGGCTCGTCGCGGTCAAGGTCATCCGCCCCGAGCTGGCGCACGACCGCGACTTCCGCGCCCGGTTCAGCCGCGAGGTCGCCGTCGCCCGGACGGTCGGCGGCTTCTTCACCGTCCCCGTGGTGGACGCGGACACCGAGGGGCCCCAGCCGTGGCTGGCGACCGGGTACGTGGACGGCCCGGCCCTGGACGCCGCGGTCGCCGAGCGCGGGCCGATGACCGGGCCCGCGCTGCTGGCACTCGCCGCGGGCCTGGCGGAAGGGCTGGACGCGATCCACGCGGCGGGCGTGGTGCACCGGGACCTGAAGCCGTCCAACGTGCTGCTGGCCGCGGACGGGATCCGGGTCATTGACTTCGGGATCGCGCGGGCGGCCGACCACACCCGCCTGACGGCGAACGGCCTGGTGATCGGCTCGCCCGGGTTCATGTCGCCCGAGCAGGCGGAGGGCGGCGAGATCAGCCCCGCCAGCGACGTCTTCAGCCTGGGCGCGGTCGTGGCGTACGCGGCGACCGGCGAGGGCCCGTTCGGGGCGGGCAGCGCCCCCGGGCAGTTGTACCGGGTCGTGCACGGCGAGCCCCGGCTCGACGGGGTGCCGGGCGCGCTGCGGTCCCTGGTCGCCTCGTGCATGGACAAGGCCCCGGGCCGCCGCCCGTCCGCCCGGCAGTTCCTGGAGGAGCTGGCGCGGCTCCGTGACGCCGCCCCGCCGCCCGCTGCCGGGCCGCCGCCCGCCCCGGCCCCCGCCACCAGGACGGACCGCCCGCGGACGATGACCGTCCGCCGCCCGGCCCGCGCCGATTACCCGCCGCCGCCCGGTAACCCCGTCTGGCGTGACCCGGCCCCGGCCCGCGAGACCCGCGCGGCGGCGGGCACCGGGACAACCAGCCCCGGCTGGCGGGACGACCGGGAGCCGCGCCGCCGCCGCGGCCGGGCCATCGTCGGCGTCGTCGCGGCTCTCGTCCTCGTCATCGGCGGCGGCGCGGCCTTCCTCGCCCTGCGGCACGGCCAGTGGCAGTACTACGTGGCCGCCGACGGCGGCCACGTGGCGATCTACCGGCAGCTGGGCTCATCGGGCCAGCCCCGCGTCGTCCAGAAGTCCACCGTCGTCATCACCCAGCTGCCAGTCGCCTCGCAGGCGGCGGTGGGCGGCCGGATAGACGCACAGAACCTGGCCAGCGCGGAATCGACCGTCTCCTCCCTGCGGTCGGACGCGACGGCATGCAAGCGCGAATGGCAGCGGATCAAGGAGCACCCGAACCTCTTCAGCACCGCCACCGCGACAACGTCGGCCGGGGCATGCGCCCCCGCCTCGGCCTACGGCATCACGCTCTAGCGCCCTAGCGGGCGGGCGACAGGCCCGTCGTGGCGGTCCTGGCCTCGCCCAGGGCGGCCGTCATCATGTCGGCCGCTTGCCCGGCCGCGGCGAGGGCCTCCACTACGTCCGTGACGAGCACGCCAGTGTCCTGCCCGTCGAGCTGCGCGACCCGGCCGTCCTCGTGCTGGGTCACCAGGAACCGGGCGAGCTGCTCGCACAGCTGCGGCAGCCCCTGGCCGATCAGCTCCAGGCTGGCGACGATCTGCCGCACGTCGGCCGAGCTGGTCAGCTCTCCGTCGCCATGGGTCAGCTCGTTCAGGGCATTCATCGCATCGGCCGCGCGGGTGGCGATCTCGCACGGCGTGAACGTCGACGTCAGCTGCTCGGTCACCGGACAGCTCCCGTCCCGGCCGGGCAACTGCGCCGGCGAGCTGCGCGCGCGTGCTTCTGCATCCGTCTCCTCGGGGTCATGCTCACAATCCGGGGTACCCGGGGCTGCTGGCATGCATGCCCCAGGAAGGCACCCTCTACCCTCTACGATAAGGGACCGCCCGGGCCCCGTTCCCCATGCGACGCGGGGTTCCTAGCTGGCAGGCCGCCGGCCGGCGGAGATCGCGTAGTCGAGCTCGCGCCAGTACACGTCGGCGCCCTCGAACCCGGCCGCCCGCAGGCAGGCGACCTGCTGGTCGAGCGGGGCCATGTAGCGGGTGTGGTTCTCCCAGCGCATCTGCTCCTCCGGCGAGCGGTGCGCGCGCTTGTCGGCGGCGGCCGGGTCGCGCCGGTCGGCGACGCGGTGCCAGGCAGCCTCGACAACCGGGTCGGACGTCGAGAGCGGGTCATAGTTCACGAACCACCCGCCGGGCACCAGGTGATCGCGGATCTCGCCGATCAGCTCCTGCTTGCGGGCGTCGTTGAGGTGGTGAATGGCCAGCGAGCTGATGACCGCGTCCACCCGGGGCGGGATCCCCCGAGGCCAGGCGTCCGCCCGGGCCAGGTCGAACTCCACGTACTCATAGCGGCCCGCGTACGGCGCCAGCTCCACCCGGCCCTGCGCCATCATCTGCTCGGAATAGTCGGCCAGGATCGCCCGCGCGGCCGGGAAGTAGTCCAGGACCGCGCGGGCGCCCGCCCCGGTTCCGGCCCCGAGGTCCACGAACGTGAACGCCTCGTCCGGCCCGAACGGCAACAGCTCTGCCAGTAGCCGCCGGTGCCCGGCCCGGCGGCGCTCCCGCTCCTCGGCCGTGGACTTCCAGAAGCTGACCCCGATGTCGCTCTTCCAGATGGCCTCGTTGGCGTCCCCGCCATGGGCATGGTGCGCGTGCTCGTGATCCGGCATGCTCGCGATGCTAGTGCGCCGCCGACGACGAGGGAACGGCCGGCATCGCGGCCGCAGTGCCACGGAGCCCGCACCGCCACGGAGCCCGCCACCGCCACGGAGCCCGCACCGCCACGGAGCCCGCACCGGCACCCCCAGCGCCCGTGAGCCGGCTGATCTCGGCCGCCGTGAAACGGGCGCGTCAACGGCTATCGGGCGAACCGTCCGGGGCGGCCGGGGGCGCGTCCAGCGTCACAGTGTGAAACTGGGGACAAAAGGGGACACCGACGTCATGAGCTGGCTCAAGTCCGCGCGGATGGCCGACGGCGCGGTGGTGGACGTCGAGATCGCCGACGGGCGCGTCTCGCGGGTCGTGCCCGCGGCCAGTGCCCAGGCCGGCGGCGCGGGCACCGACCTGGCCGGCTACCTCCTGCTGCCCTCGTTCGTCGAGCCCCATGCCCACCTGGACAAGGCCCTGCTCGGTGGCCACGCCACGGTGAGCGCCGTGGCCGACGCGATGACCCGGGCGGAGATCGCCGGCCGGGCCGAGCGCGCCCTGCGGATCTACCTGGCTCACGGCACCACGGCCATCCGGACCCACGTGAACGTCGGCGGCGGCGCCGGCTTGCGCGGCCTGGAGGCGCTGGTCGGGCTGCGCGAGAAGTGGCGCGGGATCATCGACCTGCAGGTGGTGGCCCTGGTCGGGCCCCCCTTCGACGGCCAGGGCGGCCAGGACCTGCGGCGCGCGCTCAAGGAGGGGGCCGATGTGGCGGGCGGTGCCCCGCACCTGGACCCCCAGCCCGACCGGGCCGTGCGGATCTGCCTGGACATCGCGGGCGACGCGGGGACACCGGTGGACCTGCACGCCGACGAGACCCTCAACCCCAACATGCTCACCCTGGCGACCATGGCCGACCTAGTCGCCGAGACACGCTTCCCCTTCCGCGTAACGGCCAGCCATTGCGTGAGCCTCGCCGTCCAGCCGCGGGCCGTCCAGCAGAGCGTCAGCGAGCAGGTCGCCCGGGCGGGCATCGCGGTCGTGGCGCTCCCGCACACCAACCTCTTCCGGCAGGGACGCGACCTGCCAGTGCGGACACCGCGCGGGCTGACCGCGATCCGCGCGCTCCGGGCAGCCGGGGTCACCCTCGCCGCCGGCGGCGATAACCTTCGGGACCCGGTCAATCCGGTCGGCCGGGGCGACGCCCTTGAGGTCGCGGCCCTGATGGTCACGGCCGGGCACCTGGAGCCGGGGGAGGCCATCGGGTCGGTCACCGACGCCGCCCGCACCGCTCTCGGCCTGCCGCCGGTGCAGGTCGGCCCGGGCTGCCCGGCCGACCTGGTGGCGATCAGGGCGGCTGACGCGCACGAGGCGGTCGGCGCGGCGAGTCCCGACCGCGTGGCCTGGCGGTCGGGCCAGGTCGTGGCCCGCACCACGATCTGCTCGGAGATCAGCGAGCCGGCCCGCGATGCGCCCCGCCTCAGCGCGGCGGGCGCCTAGCCCGGGGCCCTGGCCCAATTGCCGGAGAGATAACGGTTGTCACTAAAGGCAAAGAATGTCAGCTGATGACTGTTTCTCGAATTTATATTTAGTTCTTTCGCCGACTAGCGGGCGAGGAGGGGCCCAGTCCGGCCACTATGCGTTGCATAAGGTAACAGGGGGTGCTTTATGCAGTCACGCCGGCCAATGCCGAGCGAAACCCGGCCCTACCTTGCCTTCCCCGCCCCGCCGAACCGCCCCGCCCGGGTAGCGGTCACCGCGCGCGCCACGAGGCCGCTCGGCACCCCAGCGCCGCCGGCCGCGGCTGACCCGGAGAGCACCGTCGTTCTCGAGCCCGCCGACGACGCGGCCGGCTGCGGGCCGCCGGGCGGTCGCCCGCCCCGCCGGCCCGGATCCCGGCGGCTGGCCGTCCTCGCGCTCACCGGCCTCAGCGTCGTGGCGCCCGGGTCGCTGGCCCTGGCGCTGTGCCTGCCGGCCCGGCCGGGCTCGCCGGCGGTGCTCACGGGAACGCACTCGGCCGGGCCCGGCCCGGACGCATCGCTGCCGCCCGCGGCCGGCGGGATGCCGCCCGGCGGCGACGGGCGCGGGGCCGGGCGGCTACCGTCCCCGGTGGCCGCCCGGCCGGGGACCGGGCCGGGCGGGGCGGCCACGCCGACCGG
>DATBEM010000106.1:0-21539 GCA_036276115.1 Trebonia sp. | reverse complement strand
CGTCATGATTACCACGATCAGCGAGGACTACGTGGTGGCCGCGCAGGCCAAGGGCCTCACCAGCCGGCGGATCATCTACACCTACGCCGCCCGCAACGCGCTGCTGCCCCAGTTGCAGGGCTTCGGCCTCGCCCTCGGGTTCGTGATCTCCGGCGCCCTGGTCATGGAGATCGTCTTCTCCTACCCGGGCATCGGGCTGCTGCTGGTCAACGCGGTCCAGTCCAGCGACTACCCGCTCATGCAGGCCATCTTCCTGCTCATCACGTTCGCGGTGCTGATCGCGAACCTGATCATCGACCTGGTCCTGGTCCTGTTCGACCCGCGGGTGCGGGCAAGGGGGACGACACGATGAAACGCCTAGCCCGCTTGTGGCACCGGCTGCCTGGCACGGCCAAGGCCGGCGTGGTCCTGCTGGGAATCTTCATCCTGGCCGCGATCATCGGCCCCGAGGTGAACCCGTACGACCCCAGCGCCCTGTCCGGCGCGACGGCGCAGGCGCCCTCGGGCGCGCACCTGCTCGGCACCACCCAGACCGGCCAGGACGTGCTCTCCCAGCTGCTGGTCGGCATCCGCCTGACGCTGGAGCTGGCCATCTACGTCGGCGCGCTCGCCACCGCGCTGGCGGTGCTCATCGGCGTGACCTCCGCCTTCCTCGGCGGCGTCTGGGATGACTTCCTGTCGCTGCTGAGCAACGTGTTCCTGGTCATCCCGGCCCTGCCGCTGCTGATCGTGCTGCTCGGCTACTTCCCGCAGAAGGGCCAGCTCCCGACGATCCTCGTGCTCAGCGTCCTCGGCTGGCCGTGGGGCGCCCGCGTGGTCCGGGCGCAGACGCTGACCATCCGCAGCCGCGACTTCGTCGCCGCCTCCCGTGAGACCGGCGAGCGCGGCTGGCGCATCATCCTCTTCGAGATCATCCCCAACATCGTCAGCCTCATCGCCGCCAGCTTCGTCAACACGGTGCTGTACGCGATCGGCGCCTCGGTCGCGCTGGCCTTCATCGGCGTGGCCAACATCAGCCAGTGGTCCCTGGGCACCATGCTCTACTGGGCGCAGAGCGCCAACTCGCTGCAAACCGGCCAGTGGTGGTGGTTCGTGCCGCCGGGCCTGTGCGTGGCGCTGATCGGCACCGGCCTGGTGCTGCTGAACACCGGCATCGACGAGCTGAGCAACCCCCGGCTGCGGGACGCCCGCAGCGCGACCAAGCTCGCCGGCCGCCGCGTGTGGCCGACCGACCCGACGACGGTGATCGGCCAGGGCCCCAGCCGCCGCGGCCTGGCGGGCCTGGCCCGCTCGTTCTCGCGCGGGTCGCTGCTCGACGAGCCGACCGCGGTCGCGGCCGGCACGAGGGGAGACGCGTAATGAGTCCCGTCCTGGACATCAAGGACCTGTCCGTCTCGTACTGGACCCCCGGCGGCGACGTCCGCGCGGTGTCGCACGTCAACCTGACCCTGAACCGGGGCGAGGTCGTGGGCCTGTGCGGGGAGAGCGGCTCGGGCAAGTCGACCCTCGCCTACGGGTCCTGCCGCCTGCTGCGCCCGCCCGCGGTCATCACCTCGGGCCAGGTGCTGTACTCCGGCACCCGGACCGGCGCGGTCGAGCCGGTCGACATCCTGCGGGCCTCCAACCGCGACCTCAACGCCCTGCGCTGGCGGGACATCGCGATCGTGTTCCAGAGCGCCATGAACGCGCTCAACCCGGTGCTCCGGGTCCGGGACCAGATCCTGGACGCCATGGGGGCGCACCTGCGGCTGCCGCGCGACGAGGCCCGCGAGAAGGCGGCCGGCCTGCTGGACCTGGTCGGCATCCCGCGCGAGCGGCTGCGCAGCTACCCGCACGAGCTGTCGGGCGGCATGCGCCAGCGGATCATGATCGCCATGGCGCTCGCGGCCGACCCCGAGGTCGTCATCATGGACGAGCCGACCACCGCGCTCGACGTGGTCGTCCAGCGCGACATCCTGGCGCAGATCGTCGAGCTCAAGGAGCGGCTCGGGTTCTCCGTCTTGTTCATCACCCACGACATGTCGCTGCTGCTGGAGCTGGCCGACCGGATCGCGGTCATGTACGCGGGCCAGCTGCTGGAGGTCGGCACGTCCGAGGCCCTCCAGGTAGCGCCCGCCCACCCGTACACGCAGGGCCTGCTGCGGTCCTTCCCCTCGCTGCGGGGCGCCCGCCGGGAGCTGTCCGGCATCCCCGGCACCCCGCCGGACCTGCGCGACCCGGCCCCGGGCTGCCCGTTCATCCCGCGCTGCGCGTACACGGTGCCGTCCTGCTCGCAGGTCGACATGACGCTCGCCCCGGTCTCCGGCACCCGTGGCCCCCGGCACGTGACGGCGTGCCCCATCGTGACGCCCGAACTGGTCGCCAAGGCGGCCAGTGACACCAGCGCCGCCCCGGCCGCGCAGGCCGTGCCCGCGGCGGGCGCGGCCTCCGAAGGAGCTCATCCATGACCCAGGACCCGACGACCATCACCGCGGTCCGCTCGGCCGCCGCCGGGTCCGGGCGCGCCCTCGCCATGCAGGGAATCGGCCTGAGCAGGGACTTCCGGCTGGCCGGGGGCAGGACGCTGCACGCGGTCCGCGACGTCTCGTTCGACCTCTACAAGGGCGCGGTCGTCGCCCTGGTGGGGGAGAGCGGGTCGGGCAAGTCCACCGTCGCCCGGATGCTCGCCGGGCAGGAGTCCCTCACGGCCGGGAGCATCACCCTGGACGGGGAGCCGGTGAGCCTGCGCGGCGGCACCGCGTTCCGGCGCTACAAGAGCGAGGTCCAGTACGTCTTCCAGGACCCGTTCAGCTCGCTCAACCCGGTGCACAGCGTCGGCTACCACCTGTCGCGACCCGTGCGGCTGCACCAGGGGCGCGGCGTCAACGTCGACGAGCGGGTGATGGCCCTGCTGGAGCAGGTCCGGCTGACCCCGGCCGCCCAGTTCGTCACCAAGTACCCGCACGAGCTGTCGGGCGGGCAGCGCCAGCGGGTCAGCTTCGCCCGGGCGCTGGCGGCCCAGCCGAAGGTCCTGCTCGCCGACGAGCCGGTCTCGATGCTGGACGTCTCCATCCGCCTGGAGATGCTGAACCTGCTCGACGACCTGCGCAAGCGGCTGTCGATCGCGCTGCTGTACATCACCCACGACATCGCCTCGGCCCGCTACTTCGCCGACGAGGTGCTGGTGATGTACGCCGGCCAGGTCGTGGAGCGCGGCCCGGCCGAGGAGGTCACCCAGCAGCCCGCGCACCCCTACACCCAGCTACTCATCTCGTCGGCGCCCGACCCGGACAACCTCGGCAGCGTGCTGAAGTCCGGCAACAGCGCCGCCCGCGCCGGGAGCACAGGATCTGGGCCAGCCCTGACCGGCTGCCCGTTCAGCACCCGGTGCCCCCTAGCGGACGACAAGTGCCGGGCCGAGAACCCGGCACTCCACCAGCTCACCGCCGTGCGCGCGGCGGCCTGCTGGCGGTTGTCCGATGCCGCGCCAGCACTCGCTGGTGGCGCGGCGACCCCCGCAATTCCCGAGAGGACCGTCAATGTTGACAAATAGATACGATAGAGGCAAGCGGGTTGCGGCAATCGTCGCGGCCGGCCTGCTCGTGGCCGGGATCGCGGCCTGCTCCTCGAGCAAGAGCTCCACGGGCTCCGGCAGCGGGTCCTCCGCCTCCGCTGGCGGCAACCAGCCGGCCCTGGTGATGGAGAGCTCGCCCGAGAACAGCATCACCCGCGACTTCAACCCCTTCTCTACCACGGCCCCCATTTACGGCATGGGCGCCGACGGCCTCATCTACGAGCCGCTCATCCAGTTCAACCTGGCCAAGCCGCCGCAGGACTACCCGTACCTGGCGACCGGCTACAAGTGGGGCGCGGACGGCAAGTCGATCACCTTCACGATTCGGACGGGCGTGAAGTGGAGCGACGGCAAGCCGATGACCCCGGCCGACGTGGTCTTCACCTACACCCTGCTGAAGGCCAACCCGAAGATCAACCTCAACGGGCTGCCGATCACCTCCGTGAGCGCGGCCGGCAACGACGTGACGATCAACTTCTCGTCCGCCCAGTACACCAACCTCCAGAACATCGCCGGGGTGGCGATCCTGCCCCAGCACATCTGGTCCTCGGTGGGCGACCCGTCGACCTTCGCCGACCCCACCCCGGTCGGGACCGGCCCGTACGTCATCGGCAACTTCACGCCCGAGGGCTTCACGCTGACCGCCAACCCCAGCTACTGGCAGGCGGTCCCGGTCAAGAAGGTGTACTTCCCGGCCTACGCGTCCAACACCGGCGCGCAGAACGCCCTGTTCTCGGACAAGATCGACTGGACCGGTAACTTCATCCCCGGCCTCCAGCAGAGCTACGTGAACCCGGACCCGACCCACCACGGGTTCTGGATGGCCCCGAACGCCAGCAACGCGCTGTTCCCGAACCTGAACACCTGGCCGACCAACCAGCTCGCGGTGCGCAAGGCGATCAGCGCGGCGATTGACCGCACGGCGATCGGCAACCAGGGCGAGGCGGGCCTGGAGGCCCCGGCGACGAGCTCCACCGGGCTCACGCTGCCGACCTTCTCGGCCTGGACCTCCGACACGGTCACCTCCAACCCCGTCAAGGCGGCGGCCGACGTCGCGTCCGCCGGGTCCATCCTGACCGCGGCCGGCTACAAGCTGGACAGCGCCGGCTTCTACGCCCTGAACGGCAGGGAAGTCAAGCTGACCGTCGTCGACCCGGCCTCGTACACCGACTACGCCCAGGACGACCAGATCATCGCCCAGAACCTGAAGGCGGCCCACATCAACGCCACCTTCTCCGGCCTGACGGTCGACGCCTGGAACGCCGCCATCGCTGACGGCAACTTCCAGCTCAGCATGCACTGGGGCAACGGCGGTATCTCCCCGTACAACATGTACGACAACTGGCTGGACGACACCCTGGCGACCGGCAACAACGCCACTGGCGACTACGAGCGCCTGAAGGACCCGGCCGTCCAGGCCGACCTGACCAAGCTGGCCAGCGACTCGACCGTCGCGGACCAGACCAAGGACCTCGTCCCGCTGGAGACCTACATCGCGGCCAACCTGCCGGTCATCCCGACCGTCAACGCCGCCGCGTGGTTCGAGTACAACTCCAAGCACTTCACCGGCTGGCCTACCCAGGACAACCCCTACGAGAGCGGCCAGCCGTCCGGCAGCAACAACGGCGGCAGCACCGGCACCGACGAGGTCGTCATCTTGCACCTCAAGCCGGTTAGCTAGCAGCCACCAGGCCGGCTAGACCCTGCTTAACCCAGTCGGCCTGGCTCCCCTCCAGGGAGCCAGGCCGGCTTTTCGTTGTCCCGCCGCTGCCCGCGCGCCGGGCTACTGGGGGCGGGGGACCGGGCCGTGCTGCCCGCCGCGTAGCTGACCTGGCCGGTGATGAAGCCGGCGTCCTCGCCCGCGAGGAAGGCGACCACGGCGGCGATGTCGCCGGCTCGCCGATGCGGCCCAGGGCGAACGCGGTCCCCGCCCGCTCCCGCTGCGGCGGCGTCATCGCCTCGAACGGGCCGGTCGCGACGCTGCCCGGCGCGACCGCGTTGACGGTGATCCGGCGGGGCGCGAACTCGATCGCGGCGACCCTGGTCACCTGGTCGAGGGGGGCGAGCCGACCTCGCCTTCACGGTCGGTCGTCAGCGACCTCAGCCCGAGCGGGCCTGCTCGCGGCCTGGCCGCAGGCCAGCCGCTCGCGCGGTCGCCGCCTTCGTCCAGGCCGCCGCCGACGTGGCGGCTGGCCAGCAAGCAGGCGGGTCGGCTGAGGCTTAGCTCCCCGGCCGCACGTCACTTCCCCGGCGCGGCCCGGACCGCGGCGACGGCCGGGACGACCTTCGCCTTGAGGTAGGGCGTGAGGGTCTGGGAGTAGCTCTGCGTCAGGTGGTGGCTGTCGAAGTAGACCAGGACGTTGCCGACGACGGCCGGGCACACCGACGGGCTGCAGATCAGCGAGTTCAGGTCGATGACGGGCACCTGCCCGTGCAGCGCCCGGGCGGCGTAGCTGGTGGGCGGGTCGGTGAACGTGGCGACCGACCGGGCGATGTCGCACGGCTTGGCGTAAGGCCCGTACTTGGTCACGCACGCCGGCCCGTCGAGGCCGGTGTCCGGCGTCTCGCTGAGCGCGATCACCGGGATCCCGTGGCTTTCCAGCTGGGCCCAGTACGTGGCCTCCCCGGCCCCGACCTCGGCCCGGGCGGCCGGGCCGGGCTGCCGGTTGGCCATCGTGGTGTTGCCGGCGCTACCGGTGGCGATCACCACGTCCGGGTGAACCTTGGTCAGCAGGTCGCTCAGCACGTTCTGGCCCCACTGGGAGCAGGCGGGGTAGGCGCCCTTGGCGGTCGGATCGTACAGCGCCGCCGCGGTCCACGGGCAGGTGGCGTGCAGCTCGGTGACGAGCTCCCAGTGCTCCTGGTTCGCGATCGTGTTCAGCGGCGCCCACCAGTTGCCGGCGATCGAGTCGCCAACGAGGACGACAGTGAGGGTGGGGTCCTTACGGTCGCCGAACGTGCAGACCTTCGTGGCGGCCGCGTGCTCGCCGTCGAGGCAGCCGTCGGCCCAGTAATCAGGCAGGGGCACGGTGACCGCCGGCGGGGGCAGGACGGGCTTGGCGGGCAGGCTCGTCACGTGGCCGGCCAGCGCGGCGGCACCAGGGTAGCCCGGCCCGAGCTTGCCGTCCCAGGCGCCCGGCTGGGTCGCCAGGAACACCGCCACCAGCGTGACCGGCACCACCGCCGCCAGCGCGGTCCCGACCGACCGCCACTTGTGCCGGGCGATGAACGGGGCGAGCCGGACCCGGTCCTCCAGCGTGATCTTGGTCAGCCAGGCGAGCAGGACCGACACGACGATGAGGGCCGGCCCGGTGGCGAGCCCCGCCTCCTTGCCCCGCCAGGCCGTGTAGAGCACGATGACCGGATAGTGCCACAGGTACAGCGAGTAGGAGATGTCCCCGATGAAGACGGACGGCCGCAGCGAGGTCAGCCGCCAGGGGCCGCCCCGGCCCTCGGCCGACCCGCCCGCGATGAGCAGCACGGCCCCGCCGACGGGGAGGATGGCGATCCAGCCGGGGAACGGGGTCCCGGCATTGAGGACGAACTGGGAGGCGGCGATCATGGCCAGGCCCGCCCAGCCGAGCCAGCCGTGCCGGCCGATCGCCCGGGACAAGGTGGCGGGCAGCAGGGCGAGCAGGCCGCCGAGGCCGAGCTCCCACATGCGGGTAGTGGTGACGAAGTAAGCGGCCGCGGCGTCGGTCCTGGTGTCGTCGACCGAGTAGGCGAGCGAGGCGACGACCAGCGCCGCCGTGAGCGCGAAGACGGTCCGGCGCAGCACCTTGTCGTGCGCCGGCCCTGGCGCCGCCGCCGGGGCGGGAGCCGAAGCCGCCCCCGGGCCCGGAACGGGAGCAGCGCCCGGAGCGGATGCGGTGTCCGGCGGGAACGCGCCGCCCTCCGGGGCCGCGCTACCCGGACGCGACGCGGTGCCCTCAGCCGACGCGGTGCCCTCAGCCGGGGCGGTGCCCTCAGCCGGGGCGGTGCGCCGCCAGCGCCGGGCGACGAGCAGCCCCACCAGGAACAGCAGCGGCCAGACGAGGTAGAACTGCTCCTCGACCGACAGGGACCAGAAGTGCTGGACCGGGCTGGGCGCGTCGTTGGACTTGAGGTAGTTGACGGCGTCGCCCGACAGCAGCCAGTTCTGGAAGTACAGCGCGCTCGCGCCGATCTGCTGGGCGGTGTCGGTCAGTCGCGAGGACGGGAGCAGCAGGTAGGAGCCCACCCAGGTGACCGCCAGGACCAGGGCCGCAGCCGGCACCAGGCGCCGGGCCCGGCGGCCCCAGAAGTCGACGAGGCTGAGGCGGCCGGACTTGCTGGCGGTGCGCCACAGGTGGCTCGTGATGAGGAACCCGGAGATCACGAAGAAGACGTCGACGCCCGCGAACCCGCCCGGCAGCGCGGACGGGTACAGGTGGTAGACCACCACCAGCGACACGGCGATGGCCCGCAGCCCCTGGATGTCGGGCCGGAACCCGCGCTCGCCGGAACCCGCCCGCGGGCGGCCAGGGCCGGTGGCGGGACTGGCAGGGGGTGCCGCTTGGGAAGTACTGCTCATGCCTCACAAGTCCTGGTCGGTCCACGTGCGCGCCACGTCTGGATGGTTCCGCTGCTGCATGGCCGCGCGGTCGGCTCCAGGCCCCCAGCCGAGCGCTTCACTTGCCGACGGTCCCCAGATTGTAGTAAAGAACCCGCGGGCAAGTGGTTAACGCTCGCGAAAAGTGACATAAAACCGGCATCACCGTCACGGGTGCCCCGCCGCGCTGAAGTCATGGATGATCCCCGGGCCGGATGCGCCGGGCGTGATCATCGCTGGCAGCGCGGGCACCAGAACCGGATCCGCTCCTGGCCCGCCGGGCCGAGCTCACCGCGCTTGATCGGGGTCCCGCAGCGACGGCAGGGCCGTCCCGCGCGCCCGTAGGCCCAGTGCTCGCGGCCCCGGGCGGTGTCGCCGGTGGTGACGTGGCCGTGGCGCTCCTTGTTGGCGTCCAGGAGCCGCTGCCCGAGTTCCACCAGCGCATGCAGGTCGTGGACCTGGCCGGCCGGGCGCCAGGGGTGCACGCCCCGCAGGAATAGCATCTCGGTCGCGTAGATGGAGCCCACGCCGGCGAGGTTGCGCTGGTCCAGGAGGGCCTCGCCGATGGTCCGCTCCGGCTGGCCCGACAGCCGCCGGACCGCCTCGGCGGCGTCCCAGTCCGGGCCGAGCAGGTCCGGCCCCAGGTGCCCGATGACCCGCTCTTCCTGCGCGGTTGGCAGGACCTCGGTGATGCCGAGCAGGTACCCGGCCGCCTGCCACTGCGCGTTGGCGAGGACGAGGCGGACCTTGTAGGCCTCGGCGAGCGGCGTCCCGGCCGGGCGGACCCGCCAGGACCCCTCCATCTTCAGGTGGCTGTGGACGGTCTGCCCCCCGCTGGTGCGCACGAGCAGGTGCTTGCCCCGCGCGAGCGCCTCCGTGACCTGTTGCCCGGCCAGGCTGACGGTCGCGTAGCGGGGGACGCGGAAGTCGCTGCGCGTCAGGACCCGCCCGGCCAGCGCCTGGTGCAGCTGGCGGGCGGTCTGCCAGACCACGTCTCCCTCGGGCACGGCCTCAGCGTAGTGCTACCCGGCCGGCCAGCAGGACGAGCCGCCGTTCAGCGGGCCTCGCCCCGGTACGGGCCGCCACCGTAGGACCCACCGTAGGACCCGGCGTCGTACCCGTCCGTGGTGCGGGGATCGGCGCCGTGGCGGTCAGCGGCACTGGAACCGGCCGGATGAGGATCAGCCCCGGTGGGATCAGTCGCCGTGGGATCAGCGCCGTGCCCGCCCTTGCCGTGCCGCGGCCCGTAACCGTTCCCCGGCTGCTCGTCGCCGTAGCCGGGGTTACGGCCATAGCCCCCGTCGGCCGGAGTGGGGCTGCTGAGGGGCATGTTCCCCGAGTACGCGGGCGCCGCGTAGGCGGGCGCCGCGGCCGGGGGCGCGGGATAGGGAGACGGCGGGTAGGCGGGCCCGGCCGCGTACTGGGCGCCCCCTGCGGCCGGCAGGCTCGCCTGGTAGTCGCCGGGGCCAGGGTGGGCGCCCGGCGCCGGGAAGGCACCGGGCTGATGGGAACCGCCGGCCGCGCTCGGATACCCGTCGGCCGGGCCGTGAGCGGGAGCCTGGCCATAGGCGGGAGTCGCGTCGTAGCCAGGAAAAGCGCTGTAGACAGGAACAGCGCCGTAGCCGGGTGCCTGGCTGTAGGCGGGTGCCTGGCTGTAGGCGGTCGGCGTGGCGTCCGGGCTGTAGGCGGCCGCCGGGGCGCCGTTCCCGGCTGGGCCGGGGACGGGCACGTCCGCCGCCGGGCCTTGGACCGAGCTGTTCTGGTAAGCGCTGTGCTGGTAGGCACTGCCCTGGTAGGCACCGTGATACCCGCCGGCCGGCTGGGTGGCGCCCGCGCCGGTGCCTGGCCGGTCAGCCGGGTAGGAGCTGTCCTCCGGGTACGCGCCCGGATAGGCCGCCACTGGCAGCCCGCCCCCTGGCGTCGCCGCCGGCGTGGCGCCCGCGCCGGCCTGGCCGCTGCTGGGGGAGCCGTCCGGCTGCGCGCTAGCCGGGCTGCCCGCGCCGGGGACGGTGGTTACCGGGTAGGCACTGCCGGGGTACCCGCCCGCGCCGATGGCGGGGACCGGGGGGACTCCGTACCCGGGGACGCCGTTCTGGTAGGCGCCGTTGTGGTGGGCGCTGGGCTGGTAGGCGCTGCCCTCGTAGCCGCCATCCGGGCGGGCGCTGCTGGCGAAGCCGTTGCCCGCGTAGGCGCTCGCGGGGTAGCCATTGCCCTGGGCGTGGCTACCCGGGGCCGGGGCGGGGCTCGCCGGCGATTCGGTGACTGGGCTGGCGGCGGCCTCGGCCGGTTCGCCTGCAGTGGTCGGGCCCGCGCTCGCGCTGTCCCGGTACGCACTACCCGGGTAAGCGACGCCTTGAAAGGCGGTGTCCTGATTGGCGCTGCCCGGGTAGGCGCTGCCCGTCGGGTACGCACTGCCCGGGTACGCACTGCCCGGGTAGGCGGTGTCTTGATAGGCACTGTCTTGAGGGGCATTGCCCTGATACGCGCTCACCGCGTAGGCGCTGCCCGGCGGGGGGTTGCCCGCCGGGGCGCCGCCGGGGGCGCCGCCGGGGGTGGCGCTTGCCTGCGGGGCTCCGTTCGGCGGGAGGCCGCCGTCATAGCCTGTGGCCGGGTAGCCCGGGGCCGGGAGGCCGGTGCCCTGGTAGCCAGTGCCTTGGTAGCCCGTGCCCTGGTAGCCGGTGCCTTGATACCCGGCGCCCTGGGCGGCGGCGTCCGGGAAGTCAGTGCCCGGGTACGCGGCGTCCGCGGCGGCGCCCGGGAAAGCTGTGCCCTCGTAACCAGTGCCCTCGTAACCAGTGTCCTGGTAACCAGTGTCCTGGTGGCCGGTGCCCTGGTGGCCGGTGCCCTGGTAGCCGGTGCCCTGGTAAGCAGTGACCGGGTAGGGGGTGGCGTCGGAGCTCGCGGCCATACCCGAGGTCGTGCTCAGCATGCCAGGGCTGTCCGCGTGCGCATGGCCGAGGCTCGTGGTCGCCGGGTAGGCGCCGCCGGCCGGGGTACTCCCGGGCTGGGCAGTGTCAGTGTCAGTGTCAGTGTCGCCGTAAGCACTGTCGCCGTAAGCACTGTCGCCGTAAGCGCCGGCTGGGTACGCGGTGGCCAGGTGGGCGCTGCCGGTCCGGGACTCGCCTGGATAGGCGCTGGCGGCAGGGGGGGCGCCGCCGGTGCGCGGGTCTTCTCCGTACCCGGCTCCCGCGTAGGCTCCGCCCCGGCCGGCGCCGCTGGGGGCATCGCTTACTGAATAAGGGTCGGTCGGCTGCGCGTTATCGGGATATGCGTTACCTGGGTATGCGCTACCGGAATGCGTGCTGCCGGACTGCATGCTAGTGGCATGCGCGCCGTCGGAATAGGCGCTACCCGAGTACGCACCGTCCGAGTACGCACTGCCCGAGTACCCGCTCTCCGGGCTGGGGCTGCCCAGGTAAGCGCCGGCCAGGTGCGCAGTGCCGCCGTACGAGTTACCGGAATGCGCGTCGGCCGCGCTGCCGCTCTCGGGGTAAGCGCTCCCGGGGAGGACGCCGTTCGCCTGGGGGCCGGCCGGGTAGGCGCCATCAGCGTAGGCGGGGACGGGGTATTGCCCGCCGGCGTACGTGCCGTCCGCTCGCAGGCCGTCTCCGTAAGCGCTGCCCGTGGCCGCGCTGGCGGGAAACGCGCTCACCGGGCGGGCGGCATCCGGCTGGCCATTGCCGGAGTAGGCGTCGGCCGGATAGGCGCCGTGCGCGTAGGCGGCATCCGGATACGAGCCGGCCGGGTAAGCGCTGCCAGATGGGGCGCCGCCGTGATTGGCGGTGCCTAGAGGCGCAGTGCCTGGCTGGGCGCTGCCTGATTGGCCGTCGGCGGCCGGGGAGCTGGGGAGCTGGCCGCCGTTGGAATAGGGGAGCGGTGCGGGAGCGGCCGGGTAGCCGTCGCCATAGGCGGAACCACGATAGGCACTCATGCCGTCGGGGTACCGGCCGTGGCCGCTTCCCCCGTACTGGCTGGCCGCGCCGCCACCGGCTTGCCCGGCGATGGTGCCCGGGCCGGGCTGCCCGTCCGCGGGAACGCGTGCATCGGCTTCCGCCTTGGGCAGCGCCCGGGCCGGGGCGCCCTGGTCACCGTAGGCGGGGCTGTCATAGGACGGGTAGTCACCGCCAGCGGGCGGCTGGCCGCCGGGGTCGCCCGCGCCGATCGCGTATCGCTCGCCGGTGGACCGCCGGGCGCCCTGGTAGGACCGGGTGTCGGCGGCGGCCATCACCTCCCGCGAGAACAACGGGCTGGTCAGCGGGTCCTCGTCGCGCGCCCGGCCGCTGCCTGGCCTGGTCGCCTCGGCCCCCGGCAGGCCGCTGTCGCGAGCCGGGTCGCCGCTGAGCACGGGCACGCTGCCCGGGAGGGAACCCCGGTCGGGCAGCGAGGCGCTGGGGTGCCCCCCGGTGAGGCCGGCTCGAGATGAGTCGTCCTCGCCCGGGTGGCCGCCCCCGAAGCCGGAGACGGCGCCCCGAGGCGGTCGGCCGACGCGCCGGGGGTCGTCGGCATACGCGTCATCGCGGCTGGGCTGGCCGGTGCCCCACGAGTTGTCGCCACCGTTGCCAGCGGCCTCCAGGCTGCGCATGGCGCCGGTGGTCCGGCGCCCGGCCGTGCGCGCCGCGCTGCCCCACTGGCTGGCGTCGCCGGGCTGGCCGGCTCCCCACTGGCTGTCGCGGCCGGCGCCCGCCTCCAGGCTGCGCATGGCGCCGCTGACGCGAAGCGGGCTGCTGGGCGGGCCCGCGGCCCCGCGCTGGCCTCCGCGCGGTGCATCGGTCCCGCGCGACTCGCCGCTCCAGGCGAGTTCGCCGCCGCGCATGGCCCCGCCCCGGCCGCCGCGCGCGGCCTCCGCCCGGTTCCAGGGCTGGCCGCCGGGGTCCGCATCGGGACGGGAGCCGCGCCGGCGCGCCCGGTCGTCCCCGGGCCGGTCATTCCCCCGGGGGCCCGCCCCGCGCTGGCCGCGGTCCGGGCCGGGCCCGCCGCGCGGGTCATCGCCATCGGGCGAGATCCGGTCGATTCGCTCCGTGTAGTCAGCGGCGTCCCGGCCGGGCTGCCGCGAGGCATCGGGCCGGCGTCCGGGGGTCGGCTGGAAGCTCGGCATCGCGGGCACCGCGGCCGGCGAGCCGGGCACCGACGGGCCGCCCAGGTCGGCGGGCGGCAGGCCCGCGGCCGGGCGCAGCGCATGGGGGCCGCTGCCGGCCCGGGCCTTCGCGGCCGGGCCGGGACTCGGGCGCTGGCTCGCGCCCGGGCCGCCGATCGTGGGCAACGGCCCGCTGCCGAGCCGGATGGGACCGGAGGTCAAGGTGGGGTGCAGGTGCGCCCCGGAGTTGCCGCCGAGCTGATTCAGCGGGTCGGCGCTGGCGGCGGGACGAGCCAGGGGACCGGAGTCGGCCTTCGCGCGCGAGCCGCGTCCCCGGCTGCCCGCGCCCGGCCACGTGTGCGGCCCCGAGTCGGCCCCGGGCCGCCCGGACGGCGCCCCGTTGTCGGCCCCTGGCCAGGAGTGCGGCCCGGAGCCGGAGTCGGCGACGGGCCATCCCGGTCCCCGGCTCCCGTTGTCCCGGCTCGTGGCCCGCGGGCCGGCGCTGCCCTCGCCCGGCCAGGGGTGCGGCCCGGATTCGGTCGCGGGCTGGGCCGGCGACCGGTCCCCGCTGGCGGCCGGGTTGCCCGGGAGCGCCTCCGCCGCCGATCGGCCGCCCTGGTACTGCTGGCCGGGACGCGAGCCTGCCGGGCGGCTGGGCTCGGTCCCCTGGTCGCCGTTGGCCCGGCCCACGGCCGCGATGTCGGTGCTGCTCAGCAGCTGGGTCGAGGCCTCCGGGTCGATCGCGGACGGAGGTGGCAGCGGCCGGTCGGTGGCTACCGAGGCCCAGTAGTCCTCGTCCGATACCCCGTCGTCGGGCCAGATGTCCTCGCCCTTGTCCCGGCGCCCGATCCGCAGCCGGCGCTCGGACCGCTCCGGGCGGTCGCGGCGCTTGCGCCCGCCGGCCCGGTCGCTGGGCTCGGCCCCGTCGCGAGGGTCGCGCGGGTCGTAGGCGCCGGTCCTGAAGCCGCCAGTGTCGAACTCGCCCGTGCCGTGCGCGCCGGTATCGGAGCCGGGCTCGCCACCGTGGTAGTCGGGCCGGTCGTAGCTGCCAGTGTCGTAGCTGCCGGTGTCGTACCCGCCAGCGTCTCGGCTGTCCGTGTCGAAGCCCCCTGTGTCGAAGCCCCCGGTGTGGAAGGCCCCAGTGCCGTCGCCGGCACTGTCGTGATCGGCACTGCTGTCCTGGCCGCTGCCATGCGCGGTGCTGTCGTGCCTGGCGCCAGCGCGACCGTAGCCGCCGTCGAAGTCATCGCCGCCGTACCCGCCTGCGCCCGGTTCCCCGCGGCGCGCGGAGCGCGGCCGGGCGGATGCCGGGGCGGCCCGGGTGCCCCGGATGTCCTGCGAGGGGAAGTACTCCTCCGGTGACCAGTTGTCGTTCTCGCTGTACTCCCGGTCATCGCGCCACTGACCGTCCGAACCATCGCGGTCATCACGGTCGTCGCGCGACGAACGACGGTTCAGAAACGACATGCAACACCATCCAGCAGGCCACGGCCTCGCGTTGGCGCCCGCGAGGCGCGCGCGGCCATATACGCGAGCCTGCCCCCATAGTCGCGAGCGCCCTATACCGGCACTGGTTCATAGCATTGTTACCTATCTGCAGCTATGGTGTCCGGCGAATCGCCAAGTTCCCGCCGACCCGAGGGGAACCACAGGTGAATGGGAGGGAACGGGACCTATGAGATGGCTCTCGCCGTAAGCCGCCCGCGGCCGATGGCGGCGTCGGCGATCGCCCGCCACGCCGACTGCAGCGGCGTTCCATTCGGCAGGCTAAGCTCCGTGTTCAGTGCGTAGACAGTGAACCGGTACGTGTGCCCGGCCGAGCCCGGGCAGGGCGGATTATAGCCCGTGGACCCGGCTGAGTTGCGCGCCTGCCGCGCCCCGGGCGGGAGCTGCCCCTCCAGCAGGGCCTGCGTCTGCGGGTTGATGTTGAACACCACCCAGTAGACGTAGGGGGTGATCGGCGCGGCCGAGTCGTCCATCACCAGGGCCAGGCTCTTGGTCCCCGGCGGCTCGCCCGCCCAGCTCAGCGGCGGGCTCATCTTCTTGGGCCAGGCGCAGGTGAACTGCAGCGGCATCACCGCGTCGACGAACTGGCCGCTGTTCACCGTCATCACGCTCGGGGTCGCGATCTCCTTCCCCGACCCGAGCAGGCCACAGCCCGATACCGGCAAGACGCTGCACACCGCCACGGCGACGGCGCCCAGGCGCCGTCGCGCTCCCCGGCTCCGAGCCAGCTTCACGCGTCACCTCCGGTCCAGATCCTATTGGCAATCATGGGGCGGAGGGGTCCGGGCCGGTAAGGCGCCAGGCACCAGCACCGGAAGGCACCGCCCTCCCGGAGGCGCTGTCCTACCGGAAGGCACTCTCTTACCGGAAGGCACTCTCTTACCGGAAGGCACTGTGCCCCGTGAGCGCCTGGCCGAGGACGAGCGTGTGCATCTCCGTCGTGCCCTCGTAGGTCAAGACGGACTCCAGGTTGGCCATGTGCCGCATCACCGGGAACTCGTAGGAGATGCCGTTGCCGCCGAGGATCGTGCGGGCCGTCCGGCAGATCCCGAGCGCCTCGCGGACGTTGTTGAGCTTCCCGAACGACACGTGCTCGGGCGCCAGCTTGCCCTGGTCCTTCAGCCGCCCGAAGTGCAGCGCCACCAGCTGGCCCTTGCCCAGCTCGACGGCCATGTCGGCGAGCTTCTCCTGGGTCAGCTGGAACGCCCCGATCGGCCGCCCGAACTGCGTCCGCTCCCGCGCGTAGCCCAGGGCCGCCTCGTAGCAGGAGCGGGCCGCGCCCAGCGCCCCCCAGGTGACGCCGTACCGCGCCTCGTTCAGGCACGATAGCGGCCCGCGCAGCCCCCGTACCTCAGGGAAGGCCGCGTCGGCGGGCAGCCGGACCGAGTCCAGGACGAGCTCGGCGGTTACCGAGGCCCGCAGCGAGCCCTTGTGCTTGATCTCGGGAGCCGAGAACCCGGGCGTGCCGGCCGGCACGATGAACCCGCGGATCTCGTCCTCCGCCCGCGCCCACACCACGGCCACGTCGGCGATGGACCCGTTCGTGATCCACATCTTGCGGCCGTTGAGGACCCAGTCCGGGCCGTCGCGCCGGGCGGTGGTCCGCATGGCCGCCGGGTCTGACCCCGCGTCCGGCTCGGTCAGGCCGAAGCACCCGATCGCCTCGCCCGCCGCCATCCGCGGCAGCCAGGACTGCTTGTGCCCCTCCGAGCCCCAGCGCCAGATCCCGTACATCGCCAGGGACCCCTGGACCGACACCAGCGACCGCAGCCCGGAGTCGGCCGCCTCCAGCTCAAGGCACGCCAGCCCGTAGTCGACGGCGCTCATCCCCGCGCACCCGTACCCGGTCAGGTGCATGCCCAGCAGCCCGATCTTGCCCAGCTCGCGGGCCAGCTCCCGGGCGCCCGGCAGCTCGCCGGCCTCGTACCAGCCCGCCACGTGGGGCAGTATCCGGTCCGAGCAGAAGTCGCGCACCGTCTGCCGGACCGCGAGCTCCTCGTCCGACAGCAGCGCGTCCACGCCCGCCGGGTCATGCGGGTCCAGCCGGGGCCGCCCGCCTCCGTTCACGCGCCCGCTCACGAGGCCTCCTCGCTAGCGCTCGTCGGCCGCATTCGCGCGGGCGCGGTGCCTATTGATTCGCTCGCGAGCTCGCTCATGTACTCAGTATCCCGTCAACTCGTCGCGGCAACCGCCAGGGATTGGCGTCCCGCAGGGCCGGGGGCAGAGCGCCGTCCGGAACGTCCTGGAACGCGACCGGCCGGGTCCACCGGTCCAGGGCCGCCGCTCCCACGGAGCTGTAGGCGGGCGCGGTGGTGGCGGGCCAGGGTCCGCCGTGCTGCTGCGCCCACCCGACCGCGACCCCGGTCGGCCAGCCGTTCACCACGACCCGCCCGCAGCGCTGGGAGAGCTCGGCGACCAGGGCAGGCAGCCGGGGATCGCCGTCGGTGCCGTGCACGGCCGCCGCCAGGCTCCCGGGCAGTTCCCGGAGCACGGCCGCGAGGGCCGCCTCGCTCGGGTACTCGGCGACCAGGGCGACGGGGCCGAAGCACTCCGCCAGCAGCGCCGACCCGGCCGTCAGCAAGGCGCTGTCGGCCCGCAAGAGGGCCGGGGAGGCGGCCCAGCCCCCGGCGGCCGGGGGCGTGCGGGTCATGACCTTCGCCCCGGCTTCCTCCAGGCGGCGCAGCCCGTCGGCGTAGGCGCCGGCGATCGCCTCGGTCAGCAGCCAGCCGCCCGGCTCGGCGGCCTCCAGCGCCCGGGCGACCTCCTCGGGCAGGCCGTGGCCGGCCGGGACCAGCAGCAGCCCCGGCTTGGTGCAGAACTGGCCCATCCCGAGGGTGAAGGAGCCGACGAAGCCGGCCGCGATCTGCGGGCCGCGCTCGCGGGCGGCGTCCGGGGTCACGACGACGGTGTTGACGGTGCCCATCTCCGCGTAGACCGGGATGACCTCGTCGCGGGTGGCGGCCAGCCGCCACAGGGCCAGGCCCCCGGCCTGCGAGCCGGTGAACCCGACGGCGCGGACGCCCGGGTGGGTGACGAGCTGGCGGCCGGCCTCGAAGCCGTGCACGACCTGCAGCGTCCCGGCCGGGGCGCCCGCCCCCGCCAGGGCCTGGGCCGCGAGCTCGCCGAGGCGGGCCGACAGCCGCGGGTGGGCCGGGTGCGCCTTGACGATCACCGGGCACCCGGCGGCGAGCGCGCTGGCGGTGTCATGGCCCAGCACCCCGAAGCCGAACGGGAAGTTGCTCGCGCCGAACACGGCGACCGGGCCGAACGGAGCCCGGGCACGCCGCAGGTCCGGGCGGGCGGGGATGCCGCTGTCGGGGTGCGAGGCGTGGTCGATGACCGCGCCCAGGTAGGACCCCTCGGTCGCGACCGCCCCGTAGAACCGCAGCGAGCGGGCCGCGCCGGCCAGCTCCCCGGCCAGCCGGGGCAGCCCCAGCGCGGTCTCCTCGTCGGCGAGCGCCGTCAGCTCACCGGAGTGCGCCTCGACCGCGCGGGCGATCGCGCCCAGCCAGGCGGCGCGGCCGCCCGGGCGGTGCGCGGCGGCCGGCCCGGCCGCCGCCGCGCCGGCGGTGACGGCCTCGGCCACCGCGTCGGCCGGGGTGGGCGGGGGAGCCGGGGTGGCGGTCCCCTCGCGGGGGGAGTACGACAGGGTCATCACGATGCTCCCGCGCCCGGCTGGCCGACCTGCGCCGCGAGCGCCTGCTCGATGACGTCCAGGGCGTCATCGAGCAAGTCCAGCCCGATGACCAGCGGGGGCAGCAGCCGGATCACGTTCCCGTACGTGCCGCAGGTGAGGATGAGCACGCCGTTGGCGTGGCAGTAGCGGGCGACGGCGGCGGTGATGCCGGGGGCGGGCTCGTCGGTGCCCGGCTGGACCAGCTCGATCGCGAGCATGGCGCCCCGGCCGCGCACGTCGCCGATGCACGCGTGCCGGGCCTTGAGGTCGTGCAGCCGCGGCAGGACGTGCTCGCCGATCTGCCGGGCGCGGTCGACCAGGCCCTCGGCCTCGATGGTCTCCAGCGCGCCGAGCGCGGCCGCGCAGGCGACCGGGTTGCCCGCGTAGGTGCCGCCGAGGCCGCCGGCCGGGGCGGCGTTCATGATCTCGGCCCGGCCGGTGACGGCCGCGATCGGCAGGCCGCCGCCCAGCGCCTTGGCGCTGCAGACCAGGTCGGGGACGATGCCCTCGTGCTCGCTGGCGAACCAGTTCCCGGTCCGGGCGATGCCCGACTGGACCTCGTCGGCGACGAAGACGATGCCGTGCTCGGCGCAGAAGGCGGCGACCTTGGCCAGGAAGCCGGGCGCGGGGACGATGAACCCGCCCTCGCCGAGGATCGGCTCGGCGATCACGGCGGCGACGTTCTGCGGGCCGAGCTGGTACTTCACGACATCGGCGAACCGGGCGAACGCCTCGTCGGCGGCCTTGCCGGGCCCGCCGGGCCAGCGGTACGGGACCGCGGTCGGCACCCGGTAGACCTCGGGCGCGAACGGGCCGAAGCCCTGCTTGTAGCCCTGCTGCTTGGCCGTCATGGTCATCGTCATCAGCGTCCGGCCGTGGTAGGCGTGATCGAAGACGACGACGGCCGGGCGCCCGGTGTACGAGCGGGCGACCTTGACCGCGTTCTCGACCGCCTCGGCGCCGGTGCTGAACAGCGCGGTCCGCTTGTCGTGGTCACCGGGAGTGAGTTCATTCAGCCGCTCGGCGACGTCGACGAACCCCTGGTACTCGGTCACCATGAAGCAGGTGTGGGTGAACGCCGCCGCCTGCTCGGCGATGCGCTTGACGACCGCCGGGGCCGAGGCGCCGACGCTGGTCACGGCGATGCCGGAGGCGAGGTCGATGATCTGGTTGCCGTCGGCGTCCAGGATGATCCCGCCGCTGGCCCGTTCCACGAAGATCGGCAGGGTGATGCCGAAGCCGGAGGGGACCTGCTGCTGGCGCCGTGCGTGCAACTGCGCGGAGCGCGGACCAGGGATGGCGGTCTTGACCAGGCGGCGCTGCTCGAGCGCACCGGTCTGCTCGGGGGCACTGCGCTGCTCGGGGGCACCGGTCTGCTCGGGGGCACTGCGCTGCTCTCGGGTGCCTAGTTGTTCAAGGGAGCTGGGCTCAAGGGTGCTGGCCATGGCGCCCGATCCTAGGCGCGGCCCCGCCGCGGGTGCATTAGCCATGATGTCCACTCATGTCCAAAGCATTGTACATTTTGTCCATGTTGCCGACGTTGCGCGACCTTTGCCGGTCGCTCGGGGACGACCTGCGCCCGGCCGGGCCGGGGGAGGTGCCCGCCGTCGAGGTGACGGCGGTCCACGTTTCCGACCTGGCCGACCCGACCCCGTTCCTCGACGGCGGCGAGCTGCTGCTGACGACCGGGCTGGGCTGGCAGCCATCGCTGCTGTGGCTCGGTGGCTACGTCCGGCGGCTGGCAGGCCGGGGCGTGGCCGCCCTCGCCCTCGGCATCGGGCCGGTGCACGCGGCGGTGCCCCCGGGGCTGCCCGCGGCGGCCGCCGCCGCGGGCCTGCCGCTGCTGGTGGTGCCCGCCCCCACCCCGTTCCTGGCCGTCTCCCGGTGCTACTGGTCGATGATCGCCGAGTCCGGGCAGCGGGAACTAGCGCAGACGCTGTCGGCCCACCGGTCGCTCGTGGCCGCGTCGCTCGGCGAGGAGCCGGTGCCCGCGGTGCTGCGGCGGCTGGCCGTCGCCATCGGCGGGTGGACCGCGCACCTGGCCCCGGACGGGCGGCTGCGCTCGGCCTGGCCCGCCGGCCGGCGGGGCACCGCCCGCGAGCTGCAGGCCGCCGTGCGGCGGCTGAACGCCGTCGGCGCGCCCACGTCGCTCAGCCTCCCGCTCGGCCCCGACGACGTGGTCGTCCAGCCGATCGGCGACTCCCGGCTGCTGGGCTACCTGGCCATCGGCCACCCCCGGCCGCTTCCCCGCCCGGCCCAGCAGCTGGCGATGACCGCCGTCGCCCTGCTCACCCTGGAGTCGATCCACGCCGGGCGGCTGCGGCTGGCCGCCCGCACGAGCGAGGCGATGATCCTCGGCCTGCTGTGCGCGGGCGAGGTGGCGGCGGCCCGCCAGGCGGCGGGGTTCCTCGGCCTCAACCTGCCCGACCGGGTCCGGGTGGCCCTGATCGGGGGAACGCAGGCCGGGCAGGCGCAAGCCGGGGGGCGACCGGGCGGCGGGCAACTCCAACCGGGCAGCGGTGAGCCGGCCGCCACCGGCGACCCCGACGAGGTGCTGCTGCGGCTCGACGCGCTGCCCGCCGCCGGGCACCTGATCCTGGCCGGCCGCGACCCCGGCGAGGTGGCGGCGTGCGCCGTGCTGGTGCGCGACGCCCCCGGCACCGCGGACTGGCTCGCCCGCCTGATCACGCCGGGAGCGGGCGCCAGCGTCGTCCTGGCCGGCCCGGTGGACCTCGACCAGGTGGCGGGCTCGGCCCGCCGGGCGCGGGCGGCCCTGGCGGACGCGGCCCCGGGCGAGCTGGCCGACCTTGGCGGGCACGCGTCCCGCGCCCCGCTCGACACCCCGCGACTGCGCGCCTGGGCGCAGGCCCGGCTGGCCCCGCTGGCGGGGGAGGAGCACCTGGCGGAGACGGTCGTGGCGGTGCTGCGCCGCCGCTCGGAGCAGGATGCCGCGCGTGACCTGGGCGTCCACCGGCACACGGTGCGCCATCGGGTCACCCGGGCGCAATCGCTGCTGGGCGCCAGCCTCGATGATCCCGACGTGCGGGCCGACCTCTGGCTCGCCCTGCGCCTCGCCGGCCGCTGCTAGCCCCCCGGGTCGTAAGCGGCCACAGGAATAGACAAACGATGGCCGCAAACCAGGAGATAACTGGTCGCTCAT
>DATBEM010000105.1:0-17636 GCA_036276115.1 Trebonia sp. | reverse complement strand
TGGAGTCGTCGTGGTCGCGCGCGACCACGACCAGCCAGGCCGACACGGTCAGCAGGAACAGCGCCATCGCGTCGTAGGTGGCCAGTGCGCCGAGGTACTGGGTCGACCCGATGAACACGAACAGCGCGACCGCTGACAGCGCCGCCCGCTGGCCGTACAGGCGCCGGGTGGTCCCCCACAGCGCGGTGGTGGCCCCGAGCATGAACCCCAGCGACATCAGCCGGGTGCCGGTCAGGCCGCCGAGGAAGTCGGCCAGGCCCGCCAGCGGCGGGTAGATCACCGGCGCCCCGGAGAAGTAGGTCGCGTAGTCGGGCACGCCGGTCCCGCGCAGGGCGTTCCACAGCTCGATGCGCCCCGCCCAGACGTAGGTCCCCTCGTCCAGGAACGCGGTGTTCGCCCAGATCAGCCGAAGCGACAGGGCGGCCTGGACGGCGAGCAGGATCAACAGCGGCCACGGCACCCGCCACCGGCCCCGGCCCTGGCGGACGGCGGGCTGCGGCCGCGTCGGGGACGGCTCGAGCCGCCCGCGGCCGGCTCGCTCCCCCTGCTGGACGGCGATGGACTGCAGGTGCGACAGCGCGAGGATGGTGGAGGCGTCCGCGACCGCCCGCGAGCGCGGCGACTCGGGCGACGGCTGGTCATGCACAGCGCGCAGCGTCCTCACCGCCCGCCCGCACGAGGGTGCGCAGGTGGTTGCGCCGGGCACCGAGCGCCATCGTGGTGATGACGGTGGTCACGACCCCGCCGAAGAGCAGGACCGAGAAGTCGGCCACGCCGTACTGGGCCGCCCGCCATAGCGCCAGCAGCACCCAGATGGCGGACGTGCTGCCGTTCCAGATCCAGATCCCGGCCCAGATGCGGCTGGTGCCGGCCCGCCGCTGGCCGCCCCCGGTGGGCTGCCACCCCAGTTGCCGGCGGCGGACGACGTCGATGAGCGCGAACAGGTGCGCCCACGAGTACAGCAGCTTGGCCATGAGCGCCGTTGGCCCGTAGCGGCAGCGGTGCCACGCGGGGAACACGACGAAGTTGTAGATGATCGACGGCAGCACGAACAGGTAGTTGATCAGGTGGACCCGCCCCGGCAGCAGGGTCAGCATCGCGATCGGGATCAGCGGGGTCGCGAAGATGAACGCCGCGGTGTGCGCGTAATAGCAGAAGCCCGACAGGTAGCAAAAGCGGGTCCGCAGCGGCATCCGCGTCGTCCAGAACTTCGCTGAGCCCATCAGCGACATCGACCCGGCGCACCAGCGGTACTGCTGGATCAGGAACGAGTCCGGGTCGGGCGGGCACAGCCCGGTGGCCAGCGGCACCGGGATGTAGCGCAGCCCCCAGCCCGCCCGCCGCAGGTCGAAGCCGGTGTGCACGTCCTCGGAGTGCCCGATCAGGGTCGTCCCCCCGTTGGTGGCGAGGGCCTCGCGCCGGTAGACGGCGCACGAGCCCACGCAGATCGCCCCGTCGCGGTGGTCCCGCGACACCTGCACCATCCGGTAGAACAGCTCCTGGACCGCGCCCGCGCCGCGCTCGGTCCACGACTGCCGCCGGTGCACCCGGAAGAACTGCGGGGACTGGACGATCCCGAGCGTCGGGTCGGCCGCCAGGTACGGCAGCATCTCCAGCGGCAGGTCCGGTCGCGGCGCGAAGTCGGCGTCGAGGATGAGGATGAACTCGCCCGCCGAGCGGGCGAACCCGTGCCGGAGGTTGCCCGCCTTCTTCATCCAGCCCCGGTTGGGCCGGACCAGGTAGGTGAACCGGTAGTCCGCGGCCATCGCCGCGACGGCGTCGCTCGCCCCGTCGTCCAGGACGTAGACGACCGTCTCGCCGGGATACTCCCGGGTGAGCTCGTGCACGTGCGACCAGGTGTTGTTCAGCACCTCCAGCGGCTCGCCGCAGACCGGCAGGAAGACGTCGAGCGACGGGTACCGGCGGGGCCGCCACCGCTGCACCAGGGCGCGGTGCGCGCCGAGGTCGAAGCCGCGCGTCCCGGCATTGACGACGACCGAGATGACGTAGTAGGCAACCGTGAAAACCAGCAGCGGCGCGAACGCCAGCAGCACTGGCTCGGTCCGGACGAACTTCTCCTGGCTGATGAGCAGCGCCCCGAAGCTCGCGAGCGACGCCCGGATGATGAGCGCGATATTCCGTTCCGCGTAGCTTTCCTTCTCCCGCTCGCTCGGCGCGAGCGGGAGGCATGCCCCGCCGCCACGCGGCGGCCGCCCCGGCCGCGTGTCTAGTAGTGAACTATGGTGTCCCGAACTGAACTGTCTTGAACCGTGCCGACCCGAAGTGTCCTGCTCTGAATTGTGCTGCTCCGGGCCTTGCGGCCGCTCCCGCTCAGCAGCTAGCGCCACGCGGTCCCCTCTTCCCCCAGTTAATTGCTTTTCCCCGCGAAGAGACTATGGCGCCCGCACCCGCTCCGGGCCACATATCAGAAAATGTTTCAACATTCTGATTGCATAATTCTGCTTTGCTGTAACTTGCCCTGGTATTTAGTCAACAAAAAAGCACGGGACACCCGGAATCCGGGTGTCCCGTGCTCGCCGAATTAAGCCGGCCGGGTCGCGCTTGGCCTAGTAGGCGTACTTCTGGACCAGGGCGCCCAGGTTCGGCAGGGCCGCCTCGATGTTCTTGCCCGCGCCACTGCGGACCGCGCCGTAGGCCTTGACGACCGCGCCGCGGTTGGAGGTCGACGCCATCTGGTCAGTCACCGACAGCAGCGACTCGGCCACCTGCCCGCTCCGGCTGGCGAGGTAGTCGCCGAAGTGGCCGCCACCGGAGGCCTGGAAGTTGATCCAGTACGGCTCGAGCTTGTCCACCAGCAACGGCACCATGTTCTTCATCGCGTTCTCGTAGTAGCCCGGGGCGAAGGACTTGACGCCCTTGTAGGCCACCTTGAGGCCGGTGCCCGACAGCCCGCCCTTCTGGCCGAGCTCGTGATCGACCAGCGCCTGGCAGTCCGCGACCACGTGCGGGAGCACGTCGGGACGAAGCAGTGCGTCACTAAGGGTAGCCATGTGGGGGTTTGTCTCCTTGTAGCTCAGATAGATCGGACTAGGCATTGTAGGATCTATTGCCGCGCCATTACCGCAGACTGCAGCCAGCGGATTGATCCTCGTCCGCAGCGGCCAGTCTACGAACGGGCCCTGTCGCGCGCTGCCACTTCTTCGGACATTTCACCCAGGAGATGCCTAATGCTCGGCCGGGATCACGCGCTGACCGGGGCGTTCACCTTCGCCGCCCTCGCGCCAACGCTGCACGTCACGGGGGCCGACCTCGCCACCGGCATCGCCCTCGGGGCCGGCGCGGGGCTACTCCCCGACATCGACCACCCCGACAGCTCGGTCGCGCTGTCGTTCGGGTTCCTCACCAACAGCTTCTCCTGGCTGGTCGAGAAGATCGCCGGCGGCCACCGGCACGCCACGCACGCGATCATCGGCATCACGATCTTCACCGTGGGCGCCTACTTCGCCGGGAAGTACCAGCTCTCCGGGCCGCACCCGCCCTACGCGGCGCCCGGCACGCCCGGCTGGCACCCGGCCCTGTTCTGGCACCTGGTCCCGGCCGGGCTGTACCTGACGCTGCTGTACGCGGCAGCGCTGCGGGCGCTGAAGATCGGCGGCCACCACGGCGACCTCATCGCCATGATCGGCGCCGCCGCCACCATCTACTACGGCACCGACCTGATCACGGTGACCTCCTGGCACATCCCGCTGCTCGCCCTGGCCACCGGCCTGGGCTGCGCCACCCACATCGTCGGCGACGAGCTCACGCACAGCGGCTGCCCGCTGCTGTACCCGGTCAGCATGCACGAGTTCCACGTGCTGCCCCGCCCGCTGGAGATCACGACCGGCAAGATCGCCGAGACCTACGTGGTCTTCCCGATCGTCACCGGCGCCCTGGCGATCGCCGTCTGGCACGCCACCGGCCACAAGATCTGAGGACGCCAGGCCTGCGGGCACCGTATCTGCGGGCACCGTATCTGCGGGCACCGTGCGGGCAGGGGCGTCAGGTCCTGCCCGTGCGCGGCAGCGCCGCCGGGTCGAACCCGGCCTCCAACGCCCGCAGCGCGGCGTCCAGGTAGCCCGGCAGGTCCGCGTCCGCCCGGGCCGACCAGCGGTCGTAGCCCGCGCGGCAGGCCGCCAGCGCGGCCCGCCCGATCGCCAGCGGGTACAGCGAGTCGGCCGGCTGGCCCAGGCGGCGGCCCGCGAACTCGCTGACGGCCCGCTCCCACGCGTCGAAGTGCTCGCCCGCGCTCGACGTCAGCGCCGGGACCGAGGCGATCAGGCTCATGCGCATCCGCAGCTCGGGCACGTCCGACGCCTGGTAGTGGTTGGCCGACACGACCGCGCGCCGGATGGCCGCCATCATCGGCACGTCGTCCCCGATGGCCGCCAGCGCCGTCCGGATGGCCGCTACCTCGGCGTCGAACTCGGTCCAGAGCACGCTCGACTTGGACGTGAAGTAGCGGAAGAAGGTCCGCTCGCTCACCCCGGCCTCGGTGGTGACCTGCTCGACCGTCGTCGCCTCGAACCCGTTGGCCACGAACAGGCGCAGTGCGATCCGCCGCAGGTCCGCGCTGCTCGTCGCCGGCGGCCGCCCGCGCCGGGGCGCGACCGGCGGCGGGGCGGCGCCGCCGCCATCGCCGCCTTCACTAGTCTTCCCAGCAACACCGATCACACGAGCACCTTCCGCGCCTGGGCTTGCTTGTGTCAGTTCATGTCATTAACATCACGCATATTACGTCATCGGCTGCCGTAATGCTTGGCTGCCGTAATGCGGTGCGACGGCCGAGATCGAAAGGGGCGAGATGGCGAACAAGTGGTTCGAGACGGTCGCGGTGGCCCAGCGGCGCGCGAAGCGGCGGCTGCCCTCGTCGGTGTACGCCGCGCTCGTGGCCGGGGCGGAGAAGGGGCTGACCGCCCGCGACAACGTGGCGGCGTTTTCTGAGCTCGGCTTCGCGCCGCGGGTGGCCGGGCTGCCGGCCACCCGGGAGATGGCCACGACGGTCATGGGCCAGCCGGTTTCCATGCCCGTGCTCATCTCGCCGACCGGGGTCCAGGCGGTGCACCCGGACGGCGAGGTGGCGGTCGCCCGGGCGGCCGCCGCCCGGGGGGTGGCGATGGGGTTGTCGTCGTTCGCGTCCAAGCCCGTCGAGGAGGTGGCCGCGGCCTGCCCGCAGGTGCTCTTCCAGATGTACTGGGTCGGCTCCCGGGCGGACATGGCGGCCCGGATGGCTCGCGCGCGGGCGGCCGGGGCGGCCGGCATCATCGTGACGCTGGACTGGTCGTTCTCGTTTGGGCGGGACTGGGGGTCGCCCCGCATCCCCGAGACGATGACGCTCGGCGAGCTGGCCCGGCTGCTGCCGCAGGTGGCGGCACGGCCGTCGTACGCGCTGCAGTGGGCGCGGACGGGGCGCGTCCCGGACCTGACGGTGCCGAACCTGCCGGTCGGGGGCGCTCCCGCGCCGACGTTCTTCGGCGCCTACGAACAGTGGATGGCTACCTCGCCGCCATCGTGGGAAGACGTGGCCTGGCTGCGCGCCCAGTGGGACGGGCCATTCATGGTCAAGGGCGTGACCCGGGTCGATGACGCCAAGCGGGCCGTCGACGCCGGGGTCAGCGCGATCTCCGTGTCCAACCACGGCGGCAACAACCTGGACGGCACGCCGGCCACGATCCGGCTGCTGCCCGGCATCGTCCGGGCCGTTGGCGACCAGGTCGAGGTGCTGCTCGACGGCGGCGTCCGGCGCGGCGGGGACGTGGCCAAGGCGCTCGCGCTGGGTGCCCGGGCGGTGATGATCGGCCGGGCCTGCCTGTGGGGCCTGGGCGCGAACGGGCAGGCGGGCGTGGAGAACGTACTCGACCTGCTGCGCTCCGGCCTTGACGCGTGCCTGCTGGGCCTGGGGCGCCCCTCGGTCGCCGAGCTGTCCCCCGAGGACCTGGTGATCCCCGAGGGCTTCACCCGTCGCCTGGGCGCGTGATGGCCGCCAGGGAGGATAGGGCCATGCGCTTCGTTCACGACAACCTGCCGCAGCGGGTGTGCTTCGGCTCCGGGCAGGCGGCCGAGCACGTCGCCCGGGAGGCCGGCCGGCTCGGCGCGTCCCGGGCGATGGTGATCTCCTCGCCCCGCGAGGCCGCCCGTGCGGCCGAGGTCACCGCGGGCGCGCCGGTCGTCCTGCACTACCACGACGTGGTCATGCACGTCCCGGCCGAGGTGGCCGAGCGCGCCCGCGCGGCGGCGGCCGGAGCCCGGGCCGACGTGGTGGTGGCGCTCGGCGGCGGGTCCGCCACCGGGCTGGCCAAGGCGATCGCGCTGACGAGCGGGCTAGCGGTGATCGCGGTGCCCACCACCTACGCCGGCTCGGAGGCCACGGCCGTCTGGGGCCTGACGGAGGGCGACGTGAAGACCACCGGCACTGACCCGGCCGTGCTGCCGCGGTCGGTCGTGTACGACGCGGCCCTGACCTTGTCGCTGCCGGCCGGCCTCAGCGTGGCCTCCGGGCTGAACGCGCTCGCCCACTGCGTCGACGCGCTGTGGGGGCCGGGCGCGGACCCGGTCAACGCGGCGTTCGCGACCGAGGGCATCCGGGCGCTCGCGGCGGGCCTGCCCCGGGTCGCGGCCGACCCGGCCGGGCTCCCCGGCCGCGAGGACGCCTTGTACGCGGCCTACATGTCGGCCGTCGCGTTCGCCTCGGCCGGGTCGGCCCTGCACCACAAGATCTGCCACGTGCTCGGCGGCAAGTACAACCTGCCGCATGCCCAGACGCACGCGACCGTGCTGCCGTACGTGCTGGCCTTCAACGGCCCGGCCGCGCCGGCGGCGGAGGCGCGGATCGCGGCCGCGTTCGGCTCCGGCACCGCCCTGGCGGGGCTGCAGGACCTGCGCGCCCGGCTGGACGCCCCGCGGGCGCTGCGCGACTACGGCCTGGCCGAGGCCGACATCCCGGCCGCCGCGGCGGCCATCGTGCCCGCGGTCCCGCCGAGCAACCCCCGCCCGGTGTCGGCCGCCAGCCTCGAACGGCTGCTGCGGGCCGCCTGGTCGGGCGCCTCCCCCGACCAGGCGGCGTGAGGCCCGGCCGGGACGCCGCCGCCGGCTGCTACAGGGCGCGGGCGGTGGTGGTCGCGACCAGGGACGAGCCGGTCGTGTCGGTGCCGGTGACCGTCACCTGGTACGTGCCTGGCAGCTGGTAGGCGTGCTGGACTACCGCCCCGGGGGACGCCGGGACCGGGGCGGAGCCGTCGCCGAAGTCGATCGCGTAGCTGACCTGCTCGCCCCAGGCGCTGGTCGCGGGCGAGGTGACCGTGACCGACAGGGGCAGCGGCGCCAGGCCCGCCCCGGTCGCCCAGCCGACGGTGAAGCCGGGCAGGACGCTGTCCTCCCGCTCCCAGGCGCCCCGGTCGGCGTAGCACGTTCCCGCGCCGTCCCGGCTGACCATGGGGTCACGCGCGCGCGGGTTCCCGTCGATGTCGGTCAGCAGCTCGCCCGGGGCGGTGCAGTCGGCCGAGTCAACCACCGGCGAGCCCTCCGGGGGCTGGCCGGGGCCGAACGCGGCCGGGACCTGCCCGTCGTGCCCGCCCTGGCCAGTCGCGGCGGCAAAGCCGGCCGAGCTGGCGTACCCGGTCCCGCCCCAGGCGTACTCGGCTGCCGGGGACGCTGCCTGGAGGGAGTTGTAGTCGGCCCGCGTCCCCGTCTCCGAGGACTGGTCCACCGACAGGGCGGCAATGGGCGAGGGGACAGCAGCCGGCAGCGCAGCGGGCGGGGCCACGCTGCCGGCCGTACTTGGGGCCGCGCTGGGCGCGGCGCTGGCGGGCGCCGGGGCGCCCGCGGGTGAACTGGTGCCGGCACCGGTGGCGCAGTCGTCGCCCTGAACGGTGAGCACGTTGTTCTCGATGATCGCGGCCGACCCGCCGGCGACCGAGACCGCGTCGCCGCAGCCGGTGATCACCGTGTCGCTGGTGATGAAGGAGTAGCCGACGCCGTCGAGGCCGATCCCGGTGCCGCCGCTGCCGGACAGTTGCAGCGCGCTGGTGGTGATGGTGACCATCGTCGCGCCGGGCGCGACGATGACGCCGTTCACGGCGCCCGATATTTGCGCCCGGGAGATCATGACGGCCGAGGACCCGCCATCCACGCGGACGGCTGCCGTATTTCCGGTGGCCGTGTTTCCGGTTGGGCTGGCCGTCGTATTATGCGCACCAGTCCCCCATGGCCCGCCGGTCAGTGGCGTGCTATCGACCGTGACGTCCCATGATCCATTTACGTCAACGCCGTCCGCGTTGCCGCCATAGGATATTCCGGCCGATTCGACTGTGACGTCGTGAACATGATCGAAGGTGACGGGAGTCTTTCCGGCCGGCGGCGCGATCACCGGCAGCCCGTGGCCGGCGTCCACCCCGGCGAAGACGACCGGCGCCGACGGGGTGCCGGACCGGGTGAACGTTACTGACTGGGTATAGAGTGCCCGGCTCGATGACTGCTCGATGTCGACCCGCTGTCCGGGAGTTACCACGTCAGCCGCGGCCTGGATGGTGCAGTATGGCATCGCCCGGGTGCCCGCGCTGGCTAGCAGGCCGCCCAGCAGGCGGCCGCCGGCGCACCAGGCCGAGCCGGCGTCGACGTAAAGCGTCGGCGGGGTGCCGCTCCCGGGGCTGGCCGCCGGACCGCCGTCGGGCGCGCTGGCCTCGGCAGCCGGGATGACGACCGCCTCGGTTGCCAGGAAAATCGCCACGATTACCGCGATCACCATTGATGGGCGCATGCCAAGAACTGTAGCCAGAATCACGGCACTTCGCCGTCTGTTTGCGCTGGAATATTTCACCCATAACGGCCAATGCGTCATCTATGCGAGCAAATAAACAAGGAACGACCCCGACGGGAGAGTCGCCGGGGCCGTCCTCTGAAAAGATAATGAATCACCGGGTCCTAATGCCATCCGGCGAGGTCAATGGGCGGGCCCGCTGTCGCCGGTAACGACAAGCGCGTTGATGCGGGCCACCGCCGGGCGCGACCGCCGGTGCAATGCGGGAACGTCGAGCCCCTCGTCGCCCACGACGGCCAGCAGGGCGGAATCGGCAATCGCGTAGACCGCGACGTGGCCGCGCCTTCCGTGGACCACCGCCTGCCCGAGCGTCCCCTGCCGGGTGACGGCGGCGATCCGCCGGGCGACTTCCAGGTTGACCGCAGCCGCGGCCGCCAGGCCGTTCGCGTCCACCTCTGCGCCCATGTCGGCCACAACCAGGCGGCCATTGGCGGCGGCAACCAGCATCCCCGTCACCCCCGGAACCGATTCCCGCAGCTCCCGCAACTCTTCAAGAACGCCCTGCCGGTCCATCGTGCCCTCACCCTCGTCCGCGGGGCGATCGACTCGACCCGCCTGATCGTCGCTCTCGCAAGATTACCGGACACAATTGCGCGGCAGCTAGGACAATCGTCCATCTCCGCAGGCAGTATCTTTATGTCTACTCCGATACTGAAATTTGAAAGTGCGTGGCGTACTTGCGTGCACGCGGTAGCGGCGAGCCGCAGGACGGCGGTCCGGCCACGCGGCCCTCGCCGCTTCACTAAGCTCTGATCAGCTCTTCTGTTCACTTCCCCCCATTCCGGAGGATCCGTGCGCCCTGTCCGCAGGCTGCTCGCCCCTGCCCTGGCCGCCTTGAGCCTCGCCGGCGTCGTCACCCTCGCGGCCGCGCCGGCCGCGCGGGCCGACGCCACCGTGTCGCTGCCCGACCTGTCCGGCTTCCGGCAGATGATCGTCGACAACGCCGACGGCTACCTCTTCCTGAGCGAGGGGCCGTTCGCCAGCTCCACCGGGGTCGTGGTGACCGCCCTCGACGGCAGCTACGTGACGACGCTCGACGAGGGCGACGAGGTGGCGGGGATAGCGCTCGACGGCGGCACCCTCTACGCGGCGCTGGACGCGCAGGACGCCATCGGGGTGACCGACGCCGCGACCCTCGACCAGGGGCAGTCCTACCCGCTGCCGGGCGGTGACGTGCCTTCCGCGCTGGCCGTCGCGAGCGGGACGGTGTGGGTGAGCTACAGCGGCGGCATCGGCGGGCTGGACCCGGCTACCGGGACGTTCACCCCGCTGGCCGATCCCTGGCCCGGAACCCCCGACCTGGCGGCCGACCCGGCAGGCGGCGGCGTGCTGGCCGCGATCTTGCCGGCGACGTCGCCGGCGACGGCCGCGACGTACGACACAACGGCCTCGCCCGCCGCCGTCCTCGCCCCGCAGGCCCCGCTAGCCGGCACGTGCACCAACGAGAGCCAGGTCGCCGTCGTCCCCGGCGGAGCGGAGTTCCTCGCCGCCTGCGGATCCCCGCACGCGGTCAGCGCGTTCCCGGCCGCCAGCGCCGATGCGCCGGCCGCCAGCTACCCGGCGAGTGGCAGCCTGCCCGGCTACCCGGTCGCGGTCGCCGTCGCGGGCGACGGGGCGGTGGCGGTCGGGACGACCGGCCCCTCCTCGGACGTCGAGGTCTACGCGGCCGACGGGACCGGGCGCAACGTCTACAGCCTCGGCGGCTCCGCCGAGCTCGCGGTCAAGGGCCTGGCCTGGTCGGCGGACGGCTCAAAGCTCTACGCCGTCACCGCGCCAGGCGGCTCGGCTCGCTACAGCCTGCACGTGTTCGACTCGCCACAGGTGACGCAGACGTCCCTGACCCTGTCCGGGCCGGCGTCGGCGGTCGACAGCGGGACCACGGTCACGCTGGCGGGCCAGCTCAGCGACACCCTCCCGGCCGCGCCCGCAGGCGCCCCGGTCACCATCACCCGCTCGGCCGCGAACCAGGTCACGGCCACCTTGCCGGCGACCACCACCGACGCCAGCGGCCACTACGCGGTCACCGACACCCCGGTCGCGGCCGGCACCTACACCTACACCGCCACCTACGCCGGCACCAACAGCATCGCTCCGGCCACCGCGACCACCACGGTCGTGGTCAGCCTCGCCCCGGCCACGATCCGCCTGGCCGCGCCGGCGACCGCGCTGCCGCTCAAGAGCCTGTCGGTCACCGGCACCCTGTCGTTCGCCGTCGGGACACCGCCGGCGAAGACCGCCATCACCGTCACCCGCAAGAACCCGAACGGGACCAGCACCCGGCTGCCCACCGCGACGACCGGCGCGAACGGCGCCTTCACGGTCACCGACGACCTCTCCGCGCTCGGCGCCTACAGCTACACGGCCGCCTACGCGGGCAGCCCCGGGACCACGGCCGCCAGCGCCACCGCCGCGCTGACGGTGGCCAGGGCGGCAGCCCCGCTGACGCTGGCCGCGGGCGCCAGCACCGCGCTGTACGACGCCACGCTCACCGTCACCGCGCACCTGGGCGCCACCTACAGCAACCGGGCCGTCTCGGTCTACGCCCAGCTCGTCGGGGACGGGACGAACCGGCTGCTGCGGACCGCCGCCGTGAACTCCGCGGGCAACCTCGTCCTCAGCTACCCGGCCGCTACCAGGAGCGTGATCTTCACCGCGACGTTCACCGGCGACAGCCAGTACCTGGCGCGATCGGTCGCGGTCCGCATCGGGGTCGGGGCCCGGGTCGCGATGACCAACAGCGGCTGGTACGCGACCACGACGATCAGCGGCGCCACCTACCGGGTGTTCCACCAGGCCGCCCACCTGAACACGGCGATTACCGTCACGCCCAACAAGCACGGCGAGCACGTCCAGCTCGACGTCCAGGAGTGGTACGGCAACACCTGGTACCAGGACCCCAAGAACGTCTTCACCTACACCCTGACCAGCTCCAGCCAGCTGTCGACGTACCTGACGCTGGCCAACGCCGCGGGCGCCCGCTACCGGGTCCGGGCGGTCTTCGTGCCCGCCGCCTCCGACGTGACCAACGTCAGCTACTACAGCCCCTGGTTCTACTTCCAGGTCAACACGTAGGCCCAGTGCTGGGACCTTGTGCTCACGCGTCGTAGACGCACCGGAAGCCGATCTCGTTGTGCTTGTCGGTGAGCAGGTCCTTGCCCCGGTAGTGGGTGGTGAGGCAGACCGGCGGCGAGGTCCACGTCCCGCCGCGGATGGAGTAGAACGCCTCCCGCCGGTTCATGAACTCGATCGGGCCGTGGCCGAGGAAGAACGGGTCCAGGTCGTCCCGGCTGAAGTAGTTCGTCCTGGTCATCTCCCAGACGTTGCCCGCCATGTGCAGTAGCCCGTACGGGCTGGCGCCCTCGGGCAGGCTGTCGGCGGGCATGAGCGGCTCGGCCGGGACGCCCCCGTGGCCCACGGTGACGAGGGTCTCCTCAAGCTCCTGGAGGTTGCCGACCTTCACCCCGAAGGAGCGCTCGACGTAGTTGGCGCGCTCGGGGGACCACTGCGAGCCCCAGGGGAAGGTCCGGCCGTCCTGGCCGCGGGCCGCCTTCTCCCACTCGTCCTCGCTCGGCAGCCGGCCGCCGGCCCACTTGGCGAACGCCCACGCGTCGTACCAGTCCATCCCGACCGCCGGCAGCTCCGGCCGGTTGAAGCGGGAGTCGTGCCAGTGGGCCGGCATGTGGTCCCGCCGCGACGGCTGGTCCGGGTGGTCGAACTCCACCGTGTCCTGCGCCTCGTCGAGGAAGCGGGCGTAGCGCTCGTTCGTCACCGCCGTCCGGTCGATCAGGTAGTCCGGCAGGTCGACCGCCCGAAGGCCGCCGTCCGCGTCGTTGATCTGGAACGGGCCGATGGCGTGGGCGGTAGCGCCGGCCACGAACGGGCCGGCCGGGATCAGCACCGTGTCCTGGTGGTCCTCGCGCGGCCGGCGCCAGCCGGCCACCCGCTCGTGGACGTCGGCGAAGTGCTCGTCCTCCATCTGGCGGAGCTGGGCCGGGTCGGAGCTGCCGAAGATCGCGACCAGCGCCCGCTTGGTGAAGGCAGCCCCGCAGCCGACTGGCTTGCGGGCGTACCCGGGCTGGGTGAAGTTGCTCGGCCAGCCGGAAATCCGGATGAGGTCACGGATGGCGAGCCGGACCCGCTGCTGCCCGGCCACCTGGATGGCGGTGAAGGCAACCTGGTCGACCTCATCATGGGTCGCCCCCGCGATCGCGGCGTGGGCGGCCGGCTCGGCGCCGTGCGCCTCCCCGAGCATGCGCACGCAGGCAGCCCGCACGGGCCACTCGGGGTGCTCGCGGGCCAGCATGCTCAGCGCGGGCAGCTGGTCCCTGGCCGCCAGGCGGCGCAGGGCCTCAACGATGCCTTCGATTGATTCCCAGTAAGCCTGGTCAGAAGTGTGGTCGACGGGCGCGTCGCGCAAGTCGGCCGCCGCCTGCCGCTGAGTAAGGTGGACTGACGTCCCGACGCTTTCCATGGCGATCGCCCCTTTAGGTAAATGAAATTAACGTAATCCCGCCGCGCCCGCCCGCAACCTGTGGTTGCGGGCGAACACGTGGGACCAAATTGGGTAACCACTCTTTCAGCGGATTACCACTTGGTGGCCTCTTCGGTCTCGCGGGACGCGATGAAGGTCTCGTCAGCCATGTCTATTCACCTCCTGTCCGATTCCCGGCAACGCTTATGGTCAAAGATTGGCTCCGGGGCGCGGGGAATGTCAAGTGCGCAAAATGCGCAGATGAACGCAAGCCGTCACTAACGAGAATGCGGATTGAATGCTATATAGAGGCCAGCTCACGCAGCACATTTCTTCTGGATTGCCTGTTCATCTGCCGGGCGCGTTCATGTGCGGAGAATGCTCACGATGGCACCGCGCGCGGGCCGCGTATTACAGTGGCGGAGGCGCCCCCAGTGCGTCCGGCGTGAAGGAGAGTTCCCGTGGGCAAGACCACGACGTTCCGGCGAGATGACCAGGGCGCATTCCCGGCCATGGCCGGGGCCCCCTTCGACGTGGCCGAATTCCTCCGGTCTCCCCGGGTGGCCCGGCTTTCCCTTGCCGGCCCGGTGGTGCGGCCCGTCTGGTACCTCTGGGAAGACCAGAAATTCTGGGTCATCACCGGGCCTTGGTCGCGGCTTTCGGAGTGGCTGCGCGACGACCCGAAGTTCGAGCTCGTCATTGACACCTGCGACGTGGCATCCGGGCAGGTGCGGCAGGTCATTGCCCGCGGGGACGGGGCGCTGGCCGAATTCGAGGAGGACCGCGGGCGGCGGAAGCTGCGGCGGTACCTCGGCGATGACGAGCCGCGCTGGGACCCGCGCTTCCGGGTTGCCGGGGCGGCTAGCCGCGGCACTCAGTGGGCGGTCCTGTCCCCCCGCACCATCATCGTCGCCGACATATCCTTCCGGCCCGCCATCGGCGCGGGGCACGGCGATAACACCCTTTCCCATTCTCACGAGGAGGCTAGTCCACGATGAAGGGCTACGACGCGACAACCTTCGGCGACCGCATGCGCGACTACGACTCGATGGACTGGGCCCTTGAGACCGACCAGGAGGCCGCGAGCGACTTCCTGGCCAGCCTCGCGCCCGGCGGGAGCGCCCTGGAGCTGGGAATCGGCACCGGGCGGGTGGCCATCCCGCTGGCCCGCCGGGGCGTGCGGGTCGTCGGCGTCGATTCCTCGGACCTGATGGGCGAGCAGCTGGCCGAGAAGGTCGGCGACCTGCCGGTGGAATTCGTCCTCGGCAACTTCGCGTCCGATCCCCAGGAGGGCCAGTTCTCCCTCGCCTTCGCCGCCAACAGCACGTTCTTCCTGCTCCGGACCCAGGAAGAGCAGGTCCGGTGCTTCCGGCATGTCGCCTCGCGGCTGGAGCCGGGCGGCAGCTTCGTCTTGCAGACCCTGTTCCCGGGCGACGAGCAGTTCCAGAAGCACGAGCACGTCTCGGCCATCCGGGTGGAGGCCGACCGCGCGATCACGTCGATCACCCGGCACGAGCGGACGACCCAGCAGATCGATAGCCAGCGCGTGGAGACGACCCGCAATGGCATCAGCCTGTACCCGCTGTCGTACCGGTACGCCTGGCCGTCGGAGCTGGACCTCATGGCCCAGCTGGCCGGGCTGGCCCTCGTCGGCCGGTGGGACGGGTGGGCGCGCGAGCCGTTCACCACCAACAGCGACAACTACGTGTCCCAGTTCCAGAAGGCGTGAGGACGGGTAGCCTGGCTCGCGGTGAGCTTCCGGATACGGCATCCCATTCATGGTCGCGATGACTAACCTCGCCGGCGGGGCGGCCCGGCGCTGGCGGGCGTCGGGCTTCTACCCGGCGATGCAAAGCCCGGCCATGCGCCGGCTGCTGCCCGCGTTCGCGGTCTCGGCGATCGGCGACGGGATGAGCGCGGTCGCGGTGGCCTGGCTCGCGATCTCGATCGCGGCGCCGTCGGATCGCGGCCTGCTGGTGGGCCTCGCGGTCGCCGCCTACTCCCTGCCCGGCGCGGCTGGCCTGGTGCTGCTGGCCCGGCCGCTGCGGGGCCTGTCGGGCAAGCAGCTGGTGGCCGTCGACTCGGTGCTGCGGGCGGTGACGCTGGGCCTGATCCCGGTGCTCTACGCCTGCGGCGTCCTGCACCCGTGGCAGTTCGTGGCGCTGCTGGCGGCGTCCTCGCTGGTGCACGCCTGGGGCCTTTCCGGCCAGTACACGCTTGTCTCGGAGTACCTGCCGCCCGACGCCCGGACGGCCGGCAACGCCCTGCTGTCGGGCTTCGGGATGTCCGCCCTCATCATCGGGCCGCTGCTGGCCGGCCTGGTGGTCGCGTTCGCCGGGGCGGCGCTGCCGGTCGCCATCGACGCCGGCACGTTCGCGGTCCTGGCCGCGGCGGCCCTCACCGCCCGCCGCCCGGCTAGGCTCGCCACCACCCCGGGCGAGGAGACGGCTATCCCCGGGGTGAAGTCCACCGGCTTCTCCATCATCGCCCGCCGGCGGGCCCTGGCCGGGCTGCTCGCCCTGACGGTCGTCTTCTACTTCCTCTACGGCCCGGTCGAGGTCGCGCTGCCGCTGTACGTGAGCGGTCCCCTGCACGGCGGGGCCGGGCTGCTGGGCCTGTTCTGGACCGTGTTCGGGATCGGCGCGACCGCCGGCAGCATCGTCACCGGCCTCGTCCGGCGGCTGCCCCTGTGGCCCACGCTGCTGATAGGGGTCGTCGGCTGGGGAGCCGCCCTGCTGCCGATGGGCCTGTTCAGCCTGACCGTCCCCGCCCTGGCCGGCTTCGCCGCCGGCGGCCTGCTGTACGCCCCGTACCCGGCCCTGTCGGTCAGCCTGTTCCAGCGCGAGAGCCCCCCCGAGTCCCTGTCGCAGGTCCTGGCGGCCCGCGGCGCGGGCACCGTCCTGGCCACCCCCCTCGGCACCGCCCTCGGCGGCCCGCTGACCGCCTGGCTCGGCGCCCAGCACACCCTGCTGATCTCCGCGATAGCCACGATCGCGCTCGGCTTCGGCGCGACCATCTTCAGCCGCTCGATCAGGAAATCCCCGGCGCACGAAGCGCAGTAGCATTGCCGACCGTGACAGATGCCTCGCTCGCCGAAACGCGCGCTTCCTACGATGCCATCGCCGCCGAATACTCTGCCTTGTTTGACTCCGAGCTGGCCGATCGACCGCTTGACCGGGCGCTGCTCGCTGCTTTCGCGGAGCTGGTGCGAGCGGGCGGCAACGGTCCCGTCGCCGATGTCGGCTGCGGTTCGGGGCGGGTGACCATCGTGCTGTCTCGCCTGGGCCTGGACGCCTTCGGCGTCGACTTGTCCCCGGGGATGCTGTCGCTGGCTCGCCGCAACTACCCGCAGCTCTGCTTCGAGGAAGGATCGATGCTGGAGCTGGACATGCCTGCGGCTGGCCTCGGCGGGCTGCTGGCCTACTACTCCATCATCCACATCGCGAAGGAGCGACGGCCGGAGATATTCGCCGAGTTCTACCGGGTGCTCGCTCCCAACGGCGTTCTGATGGTGGTTTTCCAAGTCGGTGACGAGCAGGGGCATCGCACCGACTTCCGGGGTACGCCCGTTTCCGTGCACTGGTACCGCCAGCGCCCAGACGAGCTAGCGAACCTGCTAGACGAGGCAGGCTTCAGCCTGTGGACGACTGCGGTCCGCCAGCCAGACGGCGGCGAGTCAGTGCCACAGGGCTACATCCTTGCGCGCAAGCCGTCGCAGGCGTAAAGCGCGTTCAATCATTAGTAGCTGGTTTTGTCGGGGGGTACGGGGGGTCGCCCCCCCGGGAGATACCAGGAATGGGGAACATGCCGAAAGCATAGAACATGCGGAAGCGGGAGCCGCCTAAGGGAATCGAACCCTTGACCTACGCATTACGAGTCGGACGAGAATTGTCCAGGGCCGTCCACACCGGTCCCCGGCCCCGGCTCAGCGCCGATCTATGTGGCCGCCTAGTCCACGCGAGTCCACGGATGTCCAGACCCGCTGTTAGCATCCGCGTTAGCACTCCGCTCGGCCCGACTCTTCGCCGCATCGCGCTCAACCGGACGCCGTTCCGCTTGCACGCTGAACACTTCCGCTCGTAAACCACTGCACGATCGTGATCGCGAGAGACACAGCCGCCTCTGTCTCGGTGAGAAGCTGCTCTCTAGTATCCGGGCCGCCAGCGTGGCGTGATCGTTGGGCCGTCCAGAGAAGCTGGAGCATGAGACGTAGCGGTTCGATCCCTGCCGCCTCTCCTTCTCCTGGAAGCACGAGGGTCCATCCGCTAGCTCCTTGGCGGAGATGGCTGATGACCTTTCCGAGCGTCGGCTTCGGGTCGTTCGGAAGCACAAGAGGGCAGGCGACCGCCT
>DATBEM010000104.1:0-47463 GCA_036276115.1 Trebonia sp. | reverse complement strand
AGAGGAGGCCGCGAGCGCGTCAAGCGCGGCGTTGATCTCGGCGACAGGCTCGTACGAGCCGTCCATCGTCGAGCCCATGATCGCCACGACGCCGATCGTGTTCTCGTCGCACTGCCCGGCGGCCTGCTCCCCGCGCAGGTGGAGCCGGCCCGGCTCCATCGGGACGTAGCGCGGCTCCACGTCCCAGTAGCGGCAGAACTTCTCCCAGCACACCTGCACGTTGGAGCCCATCACGAGGTTGGGCCGGGCGGGCGGGCCGCCGGCGGCACTGTCGGCGGCACCGTCGGCGGTACTGCCCGCGCGCTGCCCCCGCCGCGCCCGCCAGCGCCACAGCAGCGCCATCCCGCCGAGCATGCACGCCTCGCTCGACCCGGTGGTCGAGCAGCCCGGGGCGTCGCTGCCCGCGGGGGCGTTCCACAAGCTGCCGAGGATGTTCACGCACCGCTTCTCCAGCTCGGCGGTCTGCGGGTACTCGTCCTTGTCGATCATGTTCTTGGACGCGCAGTGCGCCATCAGCGCCTCGGCCTCCGGCTCCATCCACGTGGTGACGAACGTCGCCAGGTTCAGCCGGGCGTTGCCGTCCAGGATGAGCTCGTCCCGCACGACCTGCAGCGCGGTCCGCGCGTCCATGCCGCCTGGCGGGAGCCGGAACTTGGGGATGTCGGCCCCCTGCTCGGTGACGTAGACCGGGTTGACCGCGATCCCGGCCCCCGACTCGTCCTCGGAGACTTTCCTGTGCAGCGCCATGGCACCACCCTAGACCCGCGCGTAATCACCGCTCGTCCAGTCCCGGACGGCGTCCCCGATCAGGTTGAACGCCAGCACGGTGGCGATCAGCGCGAGCGCGGGCGGGTAGACCTGCCACCAGTAGCCGTCGAACAGGTACTCCAGGCCATTGGACAGCATGGTTCCCCAGTCGGCCGCGGGCGGCGGCAGGCCGAGGCCGAGGAAGCTCAGCGCCGACAGCGTCAAGATCGCGTCCGACACCGTGAACGTGGCGCTCACGACGATGACCCCGACGCAGTTGGGGATCAGGTGGCGGAACACCACCGCCGGCGACCGGGCGCCCATCGCCCGGGCGGCGATGACGAAGTCCCGCGCGCGCAGGCCCAGCACCTCGCCCCGCACCAGCCGGGCGGTGCCCAGCCACGACAAGACCGTCAGCAGCGCGATGATCATCGGCAGGCTGGGCGTGAACACGTTGACCAGGATCAGCAGCAAGATCAGGCCGGGGACGGCCAGCAGCGTGTCGATGACCCGCATCATGATCGCGTCCCAGACGCCGCCCAGCAGCCCGGCGACCGCGCCGTAGACGGTCCCGATCGCCGTCGTGGCGACCGCCACGGCGAACCCGAGCTCCAGCGACGCCCGCCCGCCGACCATCAGCCGGCCGAGGACGTCGTAGCCCTCGGCGTCGGTGCCCAGCGGGTGGCCCGCGCCGGGCGGGAGGCTGGTCTGGTCCAGGCGGACCCGCACCTGGTTCGAGTGATAGAAGAAGGGGCCGATGACGCAGAACGCCGCGATGGCGATGACCACGACGATGCCGATCCGCGCCTGGGGGCCGCGCAGGAAGCCCCTCACCGGTGGCCGTACCGGATGCGCGGGTCCAAGATCGCGTAGGCGACGTCGGCCAGGAGGTTCCCGGCGACGGTCGCCACCCCCACGATCAGCGTGCAGCCGAGCATGACGGGGAAGTCATGGCTGGTCGCCGCGTTGTAGAACAGCAATCCCATGCCCGGGTAGTTGAAGACCTCCTCGGCGATGACCGCGCCGGCCACGATGCCCGGCAGGGACAGGCCGAGGATCGTGATGACCGGCAGCAGCGAGTTGCGCAGCGCGTGCCGCAGCAGCACGAGCCGCTCCGGCAGCCCCTTGGCCCGGGCGGTGTTGAGGTAGTCCATCGCCAGGGTCTCCAGCGCCGCCGAGCGCATGTAGCGGCTGAAGCTCGCGATCGACACCAGGGCCAGCGTCACGACCGGCAGCACCAGCGCCCGCGGGTCGCCCAGGATCCCCGCGACCGACGAGGCCTGCGGGGCCTCCGGCGGCAGCCAGTGGAACTGGACGCAGCACAGCGCGATCAGCAAGACGGCGAGCAGGAAGTCCGGCATCGAGTAGAGCGTGAACGCGACCCCGGACATCAGGTGGTCCGACAGGCGGTTGCGTCGCACGGCCTGGAGCATCCCCATCGGCAGCCCGATCGCCAGCGCGAGGATGGTGGACAGGCCCAGCAGCACGCAGTCCTTCGGCAGCCGCTGGGCGATCAGCGTCCGCACGGGCTCCTGGAGCGTGTAGGAGACGCCGAAGTTGCCCGACAGCACCTGGCCGACGTAGCTGGCGAACTGCCTGGGCAGGGGCTCGTTGAGCCCGTAGGTGGCGTTGAAGATCGCTACCCGCTGGGCGGAGGCGCGCACGCCGAGGGCGGAGCGGGCCGCGCTGCCGGGGACCATGTGGATCAAGACGAACGTCACGATCATGACGCCGATCACCACGGCCACCGACTGCGCGACCCGCTTGGCGAGGTACGAGGTCACCGGGAGGTCACTTCGTGTAGTACCAGACCTGCGGGTTGAGGCCGCCCGAGAACGAGTTCACCGGCAGGAACCCGCCCAGGTTGCTGCGGTAGACCTCCACCTCGTTGCGCAGCGGCAGCCACAGCTGCGGGAGCTGGCGGGCGGTGTAGTCCTCGTACTGGAAGAACGTCGCCGTGCTCGACCCGTACTCGGTCGCGTTGACGAGCGAGTCCTCGGCCGGGTCGGTGTAGCCGCCCTGGTTGCCGTTGCCGCCGCTGTTGAAGATGCCCGAGCCGGTCGGGTAGGGGCCGTTGTAGGGCGTGTAGCCGAAGGCGACGAACTGCCACCCGCAGCTGGCGGCCGGGTGCTTGGCCTGGGTGCAGATCCCCACGGTGCTGGCGAGGGTGTCGAACGGCTCCGGCTTGAGGCTGACGGTGACGCCCGCCTGGGCCTCCGACGACTGGATGGCCGCCATCTCGGCGTCGGTGGTGGCCGACCCGGAGGAGTACAGGAGCTGGAAGGACAGCTTCTCCCCGGCCGTGATCCCGGCGCCGCACTCGCTGGCCGCCGTCCCCGGGCTCGCGCAGGTGGTGGTCCCGTTCGGGGTGACCTTCCAGCCGTGGGCGGTCAGCAGCTTCGTCGCGCTGGCCGGGCTGTAGGGGTAGGGGCCGCCCGACTTCTCCAGCGGCGAGAGCCACTGGCTGAAGCCCGCGACGGGCACCGGGCCGTTGCCGGGGTCGGCGTAGCCGTTGAAGACCTTGGCGACGATCTGCGGCCGGTTGATCAGGTCCTCCAGCGCCTGGCGGATGTAGAGCTGCCGGGCCAGCGGGCCGGTCTGCGCGTTCCAGAAGTCCGGGTAGATCCCCGCCTCGCCCGGGATCGGGTACGAGGCGACCGAGTAGCCCTCGGCCTTGAGCTGCGGCAGCTGGCCGATGTCGTTCAGCGGCAGCGCGGCGACGTCGACGGTCTGCCCCGAGCGCAGCGCGTCCAGGGACGCGGTGCTGCTGGTGAACTGCAGGTTCGTGACCGTGGACAGGATCGGCTTGTCGGGGCCGGAGTAGGCCGGGTTGGGGACGTAGCCGTAAACCCCGGTGCTGCCGTTGAACTGAGCGAGCTGCCACGGGCCGTCGACCACCTTCCACAGCGGGTTGGTGGTGAACGTGGCCATGTTGGCGCCCTCCTTCTGCAGGTAGGCGAGCACCTGCTTGGCGCCGGCGCTCGTCTGGTCGTAGTTGCCGACCGCCCCGCTGTCGGACTCCTTGTCCCAGGCGTGCTGCGGCAGCAGCGGGATGATGGACAGCACGTCCTCGGTGTAGAACGACGGGTTGAATGCCCGGGTCAGGTTGATGACCGCCGTCTGCCCGCTGCCGGTCACGCTGGCGACGTCGTCGGGGAACAGGCCCGGCAGGTACAGGAACCAGTTCGGCACCGCCGCCTTCAGCAGGTTGTAGACGAAGACCAGGTCCCGGGCGGTGATCGGCTGGCCGTCGGACCACTTCCACGGCTTCAGCGTGAGGGTGATTGTCTTGTCGCCGTTGCTGTAGGCAATGCTTGAGTACAGGTTCTCCTTGGGGTTGGGCCCGGCCTGGGCGCCGTCCCCGTTGTAGGTGAGGTCGGGCCACAGGGGCGACTGGAGGTTCGTGTTGTAGCCGTCGGAGTTGGTCGCCGGGACGACCGGGAAGATGAAGTTGGGCGAGGCCGCGACCCAGCCGACCGAGACGGTCCCGCCCTTCTGTGGCTTACCCGTGGGGCCTGCGGTGCCCCCGTTTCCAATGTGACTGCTGTGGGTGCTTGTGCAGGCGGCGGTGGTGAGGGCGATCGCGGCGACGATGGCGGCGGTGGCCAGCGCCAGGCGCCTCCGGCCGGGTCTGAAGTCCATGCGTGGCTCTCCTGGGGGGAATGGTGAAGAAGCAAGGACCGGGCATGCTGTTATTGCCGAGAAATTCTATCGGAAAAGTTGTAAACGATCCATGGGTTAAGCGTATTAGAGCTCGTTTAATCACTTGTTACAATGCCCGGCTTCCAGCGGATGCCGGCCACTCCCGGAAGAAGCTGTAAGGTACCGGCTGTGGAGCCTCTGGCGGGAGATGATCCGCGGCAAGTCGGGCCGTACCGGATCCAGGCGCGGCTCGGCGCGGGCGGGATGGGGCGGGTCTACCTCGGCTACTCACCGGGCGGGCGCGCGGTCGCGGTCAAGGTCGTGCACCCCGAGCTGGCGCGCGACCCGGAGTTCATGACGCGCTTCCAGCGGGAGGCGGAAGCCGCGGCGGCGGTCGGCGGCGTGTACACCGCCCCGGTCATCTCGGCCGGCCCGGCCGATCACCCGCCCTGGCTCGCGACCGCCTACGTGCCCGGCCCGTCGCTGGCCGACTACGTCGCCCGGTCCGGGCCGCTGCCCGACGGGGCGACCTGGAAGCTGGCCGGCGGGCTGGCGGAGGCGCTGCAGGCGATCCACGCCAAGGGCCTGGTGCACCGCGACCTCAAGCCCGGCAACATCCTGCTCGCCACCGACGGCCCCCGCGTCATCGACTTCGGCATTTCCCGGGCGCTCATGGGCACCCAGGTGACCGCCGCCCAGACCACCATGGGCACGCCCGCGTTCATGTCCCCCGAGCAGGTCCAGGGGCGCGACGTCGGCCCGGCCAGCGACATCTTCGCCCTCGGCAGCGTCCTGGCCTACGCCGCGACCGGGGTCGCCCCGTTCGACGGGGGAGCGTCCTACTCGATCCTGTACAAGGTCGTCGGCTCCGAGCCGGACCTCGGCCGGCTGACCGAGGGCCCCTATGGTCCCTCCGGGCCGGGGCTGCGCGCGATCGTGGCGGCCTGCCTGGCCAAGGACCCCGCCCGCCGCCCCAGCCTGGAGCAGCTGATCACCGGGATCGCGACCGCGACGGGGGCCTTCCCGCCCGTGGCGGCGGGCACGTTCTGGCCCCAGGCGGTCACCGCCTCGATCGAGTCCCGCACGGTGGCCATCACGGCGCTCCCGGGCCCGCCCGGGCAGCCCGGGCCGACCCGCGGCTACACCGGCCCGCAGGGCTACACCGGCGCGCAAGGCTATGGCGGCCCGCCGGGCTACCCCGGCCAGCAGGCGCCGACCGGCCAGCAGGGCCTGCCCTCGGGCGGCCCGGTGACGCCGGTGCCCGGCTACGCGACCCCCGCCCACGTGACCACGCCCCCCACCCGCCGCTCGGGCCCGCGCTGGCTCCTGCTGACCGGGGCCGGGGTGGCGGCGGCGATCGTGATCGGCGTCGTCCTCGCCCTGGTCCTGAACTCCGGCCCCGGCGGCACCCCCGGCCCGGCGGCCGCCACCGCGGTCGGCGGCGTCAGCAGCCCGGCCACTACCGGCCCGGCCACCAGCGCGCCGGCGAGTACCGCCCCGGCGAGTGTCCCCCCGGCGAGTGTCCCCCCGGCCAGCGCCGTCACGACCACCAGCGCCCCCGCGAGCGCCTCGGCCAGCCCGACGAGCACGCTCATCGCGGTCACGGTCTGCTCCGACCCGGCCGACGGCTGCACCCAGGCCGGCGCCTCCCAGCAGATGGAGGTCAAGCCGAAGGAGATCCTCGTGTCCGGGGACGGCTCCGGCTACGTCGACGGGCTGACCTGGTCCAACTGGGGAGGCTCGCAGGCCACCGCGACCGGCACCCTCAAGCTCAACAACTGCGACCCGAACTGCGCCCAGGGCACCTACACCGGCTACCCGGCCATGGTGACGGTGGCCGGCCCCAAGGACTACGGCACCGGCCTGCAGGCCTACTCCACGATCGTGGTCCAGTCCCCGGCCGCCAACCAGGACTACACCTACACCAAGGACACGGTCCCGTAGGGGCTGGAGACACCGTCCCGTAGGGGCTTGGAGACACCGTCCCGTAAGCCCCGCTCAACGCGGGGCCGGCGGCCGGGCCCACTGCTAGGCCTTCTTCACGCAGGTGTAGGCGCCGTAGAGGCGCCGCTCGTAGGCCACGTCGGCGATCTCGAAGCCGGCCGCCGCCAGCATCGGCTCCAGCAGCCAGCGGAACGTGCTGTGCTCGGTCCGGATGTGCTCGGCGTAGTCCGCCGCCGTGTACCCCGCCGCCGGGTCGGTCGAGGCGCCGGCGAACCAGCCGCCGAAGACCGCCTCGGCCTCCTGCGGCCGGAAGTCGTAGACCAGGTCCCGCAGCCGCAGCACCCCGCCCGGCACCAGCATGGCCGCGATCCGGGCCAGCGCGACCGCCTTCCAGAAGTCGGGCACCTGGTGCAGGGCGTTGCGGGTGTGCACGCCGTCCACCGGGGACGCGGGGCAGAAGCTGAGGAACCCGCCCCGGACGAAGTCGATCGGGGCGAGCGGCGCGGCGGCGCGCCCGGGATCTTCCGTGCGCCCCGCGACCTCGCCCATGACGGCGGCCTTCTCCCGCAAGGCGGCCAGCATCGCCGGCGACACGTCGACCGCGGTGACGTGGCCGAAGCGCCGGGCCGCGGCCAGCGTGAACTGCCCGGTCCCGGCCCCGAGGTCAACGATCGCCGACTCGGCCCCCAGGCCGTGGGCCTCGAGCGCGGCGATGTCGTCGTCGGGGCGGGGATAGCCCTGCTTGCGGTCGTACCCGGCGATGAACCCCGCGTCCAGGTGCTCGGGCCCCGCGTGCGCCAGCTCGTCCAGCGTCCACGGGGGCGGCGGGGCGGCCCCGGGGGTGGCAGCGGTCTCAGTCACCCGCCGATTGTCGCCGGCGCCGCCCCCGGCCCGCGAGCGAGTTTCCGGCCCGGTCCTCAGTGACGGGCGACGAGGAGGGGCTGGGCGACCGAGCCGATCAGGCCGGCGGAGTCGCTCAGCGTCCCGAGGGTGGACCCGAGGCCATCGGCCGCCAGGGTGGTGGTCGCGTCCAGGCACACCCATTGCCCTTGCGGCGGGCGGTGCAGCGTGACCGTCACCGCCGGCGGGACGAACAGCCACTCCCGGGGGTCGAACGGCCCGCTGATGCCGTTCGCGGAGTCCGCCACGATCAGCGCCAGGTCCTGCGGGTGGACCGGGAGCCCGGCGACCAGGGGAACCCGCGGCCGGGCCCACGTCGTCGCGTGGCCGCCCGGGCGGTCGAACGACCCGTGCACCCAGCGCCATTCGACCGACTCCAGGTAGCCCCGGTTCGCGAACCCGGAGAACCACTGGTCGGCCTGGGCCGGCGGCAGCGGGGGCGGCGGCTGCTCCGCCAGGCGGTCCACCGGGATGCCGCCCTCCCCGCTGACCGCGATCTGCCAGGCCCGCGCGAGCGCCACGGGCTTGCCGCCCGCCCGCAGCGACGCCTCGACCAGCCGGATGCGGCGCCCGTCGCGGATCACGGCGCTGTCGGCCGTCAGCGGCACCCGCGGGATGGTCCCGAGGAACTCCACCGTGATCCGCGCGATCCGCATGCCCGGAGCCGGGTGCCGCTCCTGGATCACGTGCGCCAGCAGCGCGGTCGGCGGGCCGCCGTGCTGGGCGGCCGACGACCACGGGCTCTCCGTCGCCTGGGTTGGCTCGTACTCGCCATCCGCGCCCGGCCGGAAGTACGCCTCGGGGAGGCCGACTGCGGGCGGCGCGGGCGAAACGGGGCCAGGGCCCGCCGAACCGGTCATGCCGGCCACGATACTGCCTAGCCGTGCCGGGCGGTCGGCGCGGGCTCGCCCGCCGGCCCGCCACCGGTCCCGGCCGTGCCCGTCCCGCCGGCGCCCGCCTCGCCGGTGCCCGTCCCCCCAGTGCCCGCCTCGCCCGCGTTCAGGTCGCCCGCGTTCAGGTCGCCCGGGCTCGGGCCGTCCCCGCTCGGGTCGCTCGCGGCTTCCCCGGCCGGCTTGCGGGCGGTGCTGCGCAGCAGCGAGGCCAGCCCGGCGAGGACCGACAGCGCCGCTGAGACGCTGAACACCACGATCAGGCCGCTGTGGAACGGCCCGGTCAGCAGGCTGGGGAAGAACGACCGCCCGGTCAGCTGGGCCTGGCTCGCCGCCGGCAGGCGCTGGAGCACCCCGGACGGCGCGAGCAGGTGCTGGATCGGGTTCACGCCCAGGACGGAGGCGAACAGCGAGGACACCGGGGGCAGTGTCGCCACGTTGTGCGCCACCCCGGCGGGCACGCCGAGCTTGGTGAGGCCGTTCGACAGCGTCGACGGCAGCGAGTTCGACAGGCCGATGATCATCAGCGTGAACACGACGCCAATGGAGATCGCGGTGCCGGAGTTCTGGAACGTGGAGCGCATCCCCGAGGCCGCGCCCCGGTCCCGGCTGGGCACGCTGCCCATGATGGAGGAGGTGTTGGGCGAGGCGAACATCCCCGAGCCGATCCCGTTCAGCCCGATCATCAGCGCGAACGCCCAGAAGGAGAAGTTCACCGGCAGCAGGATCAGGCCCACGAAGCTGGCCGCGAAGACGCCCATCCCGGCGGTGGCGATGCCGCGCGACCCGAACTTGTCGCTCAAGATGCCTGACGTCGGCCCGGAGACCAGGAACCCGGCCGTCATCGGCAGCATGAAGATGCCCGCCCACAGCGGCGTGTCGTGATAGCTGTAGCCGTGCAGCGGCAGCCAGATGCCCTGCAGCCAGATGATCAGCATGAACTGGATGCCGCCGCGGGCGATCGACACCAGCAGCCCGGCCAGGTTCCCGAACGTGAACGCCCGGATCTTGAACAGCGCGAGCCGGAACATCGGCTCGGCCACCCTGGTCTCGATGATGACGAAGATGATGAGCAGGATGACGCCGCCGATGAGCTCGCCCAGCACGACCGGGCTCTCCCAGCCCATGGAGTTGCCGTGGTAGGGCTGGATGCCGTAGGTGCAGCCGACCAGCACCGAGCCGAGGCCGAGGGCGAACGTGGCGTTGCCCCACCAGTCGATCTTGCCCCGGTGCCGCTCGCCGTTGTCGCGCAGCCGCAGGTAGGCCCATAGCGTGCCGAAGACGCCGACCGGGACGTTGATCCAGAACACGGCCCGCCAGTCCCAGGCGGCGAGCAGCCCGCCCGCCACCAGGCCGATGAACATGCCCGCGAGGGCGGAGATCTGGTTGGTGCCGAGCGCGAAGCCGCGCCGCTCGGGCGGGAACGCGTCGGTCAAGATCGCGGCCGAGTTCGCCATCAGCATCGACCCGCCGATCGCCTGCAGGAACCGCCAGCCGATCAGCCATATCGCCCCGTGCGTCCCCTGGAACGGGTCGAACGAGAGCAGGATCGACGCGATCGTGAAGACCACGAAGCCCGCGTTGTACATCTTGACCCGGCCGAACATGTCGCCCAGGCGGCCCAGGTTAACCACCAGCACCGCCTGCACCAGCCGGTAGCCCATGATCATCCACAGCAGGTAGCTGATGTTCCCGGCCGACAGCGGGTCCAGGTGGATGCCGTCGAAGATGGCCGGCAGCGCGATGATCACGATCGACCCGTCGAGCGAGGCCATGAACATGGCCGCGGTCGTGTTGGCCAGCGCCACCCACTTGTAGTTGTCGTCCCGGTCCGCCTTGCCGGCCGGCGCCGCCGTGCCCGCCAGCCCGCCCTTGCCCGCGTCTGCCATCAGAGCCCTTCCCCTAGCCGCTCCAGCAGCGGCGTGATTGCCTGCAACTGGGCGAGCTCGGCGGGGCTGAACCCGGCAGCCAGCGCCCGCGCGATCATCGCGGTCCGCGCCCCGCGCCGGTCGTGCACCACCCGCCGGCCGGCCTCGGTGAGCGACAGCACGATCCGCCGCCCGTCGCCCGGGTCTCGCTCCCGCCTGACCAGGCCCCGCTGCTCCAGCGCGGCGACGATGGCGCCCATCGACTGCGGGCTGATCCGGTCATGGCGCGCGAGGTCGCTCGAGGTCGCCGGCCCGCCGCGGTCCAGCCGCGACAGCGCCACGATCTCCGGCAGGGTCAGCTCCCCAGGAGGATCGCAGTGCTTCAGCCGGCGCACCAGCATCCCGACGCTCACCCGCAGCGCGCCCGCCAGCTCGTCCACGTCGACGCCCGCGCGCACGGGGGTCTCGGTGCCGGCCCCGGCCCCGCTCGACTCGCTCATGCCTTCAGGTTAACCTGATCAACCCAGCCTTAGCAATTCAGGCCTCCCGTGACCCCCGGCCCCGACCGCGCGACTCGCGCTGATAACAGCAAGATGCCCCGGGCCGGGGCAGCAGGCACCGCCTCCCCTCGGGCCGGACTGCCGTCGATTGGGCGCGTACGCGCGCCTAGTCAACGGCGCTTCCTTCCAGGGCTTCTGATAACAGCAAGGTAAGCCCCGTGGTCGGGCGTGGCCGACCCGGCGGGCCGGCCAGGCCTGGCGCGTCCGGGCGGCCAACTAGTGGCGGCTTTCAGGACTGCCTGATAACAGCAAGGGGAACCCGGGCTGGCCGGGCTATGCCGACGGACTGCCGTCGATTGGACGCATATGCGCGCCTAACTAACGGCACTTCCTCGCAGCCTCGTGATAACAGCAAGAGGCGGCCCGCCGGGCGGGCTGCCGACTGGCGGCCTTCCGCGGGCGGGCGCATGCCTGGCGGCTTTCCCGGGCGGGCCGATGGCTGGCGACGGCATTTTTCACGGGTCCGCCCCTGGCCGCTACGACGGCGCGCGGTGAGGCGGGCGGGGGTCAGGCGGGGCGAGGCGGTAGCGGGCGAACAGGACGTCGTCTTCCGCTAGCAGGTGGGCGAGGCGGGCCTGCTGGGCCGGGAACTGCTCGCCTTCCAGGATGCGGACGGCGCCCGGGCCGGCCAGGGCCGGGCTGATGGTCAGGCACAGCTCATCCAGGACGCGGGCGGCGGTGAGGTCGCGCAGCAGCCGGGGGCCGCCCTCGCACAGGACGCGGCCCAGGCCCCGGGCGGCCAGCGCCTGGGCGGCGGCCGCGAGGTCGACGTCCTGCTCGCCGGCGACGATGACGTCGGCGGCCGCCGCCAGGGCGCCCCGGCGGTCAGCCGGGGACGCCGCGCAGGTGATGATGATCGTGCGGGCGCCGGCGGGCGCGCCGGAGATCAGCGGCGCGGCCGGATCGAGGCTGAGCGAGCGGCTGACCAGCGCCAGCGGGGGAGCGGCGGGGCGCCCGGCCCGCAGGCCGAGGGAGTCCCACGGCGGCTTGATCGTGGTCGGGTGGTACCCCTCGGCCCGGGCGGTGCCCGCGCCGACCATGATCACGTCGGCCAGCGTCCGCAGCGCCCAGAAGACCCGCCGGTCCCCGGGCGACGACAGCCCGCCGGACCGCCCGTCGACCGCGGCGGCCCCGTCCAGGCTGGCGACCATGTTGCCGCGCACGAACGGCCCCGGCTCCGGCGGGTAGGCGTACAGCCGGGCCAGCGCGGCATCATCGAGGCCGTCCTGGTCGTCGGTGCGGCCGCTTCCGGTACCGCCGTCGCGGGCGAGACCGGGCCCGGGCAGCAGGCGGCGCATCGTCACGACCCGGACGTTAGCACGACGGCCGCGTGCCCGGTGACCTCCACCTTCGCCTTCGGCGCGGCGTCGGTCATGGCCGGGACGCCGCGCGGGCTGCTGGTGTCGATCACGACCTCCCACTCGCCCGGCGGCGGCGGCTCGGGCAGCGTGAACGTGATGGGCTCGGCGCCCGCGTTGAACAGCAGCAGGAACTTAGCGTCGGTGACCGGGTCGCCGCGCGGGTCCGGCTCGCTGATCGCGGCCCCGTCCAGGAAGACGGCGACCGACTTGGCGTAGCTCGCCTGCCAGTCGTCCCGGGTCATCTCCGCGCCGGCCGGGGTGAGCCACTGGATGTCGCCCGGCTTGAAGAACCGGCGGCGGCGGAAGACGGGGTGGCGGCGGCGCAGCCGGGCGAGCCGCTCGGTGAACGCCAGCAGGTCCCGCTCGCCCGACGTCCGCGACCAGTCGATCCACGACAGCTCGCTGTCCTGGCAGTAGGCGTTGTTGTTGCCGCCCTGGGTGCGGCCGATCTCGTCGCCCCCGAGCAGCATCGGGACGCCCTGCGAGCAGAACAGGGTCACCAGGAAGTTGCGCTGCTGGCGTGCCCGCAGCTCGCCGATCGCCGGGTCGTCGCTCGGGCCTTCGGCCCCGCAGTTCCAGGACCGGTTGTCGTCAGTGCCGTCCCGGTTGTCCTCGCCGTTGGCCTCGTTGTGCTTGCCGTCGTAGGACACTAGGTCCGCCAGCGGGAACCCGTCGTGGCAGGTGACGAAGTTGATCGACGCGACCGGGCGGCGGCCGGAGGTCTCGTACAGGTCGCTGGAGCCCGCCAGCCGGGACGCGAACTCCGGCAGCGCCCCGGGCCGCCCGCGCCAGAAGTCGCGCACCGTGTCCCGGTACTTGCCGTTCCACTCGGTCCACAGCGGCGGGAAGTTGCCGACCTGGTAGCCGCCGATGCCCACGTCCCACGGCTCGGCGATCAGCTTCACCTGCGAGACGACCGGGTCCTGCTGGACGAGGTCGAAGAACGTGGACAACCGGTCCACGTCGTGCAGCTCGCGGGCGAGGGCCGAGGCGAGGTCGAAGCGGAACCCGTCGACGTGCATCTCCAGGATCCAGTAGCGCAGCGAGTCCATGATCAGCTGCAGCGAGTGCGGGTGCCGCACGTTCAGGCTGTTGCCGCAGCCCGTGTAGTCGATGTAGCGCCAGCGCTCGCGGTCTTCCAGCCGGTAGTAGGCGGCGTTGTCGATGCCCCGGAACGACAGCGTCGGCCCGCGCCCGTCGCCCTCGGCCGTGTGGTTGTAGACCACGTCGAGGATGACCTCGATCCCGGCCGAGTGCATCGCCTTGACCATGGCCTTGAACTCGCCGACCTGCTCGCCGCGCTGCCCGGCGCTGCAGTAGCGGTTGTGCGGGGCGAGGAAGCCGATCGTGTTGTAGCCCCAGTAGTTCGTCAGCCCCCGGGCGACCATCGCCTGCTCGGGGACGAACTGGTGCACCGGCATGAGCTCCACGGCGGTGACGCCGATCCGGCGCAGGTGGTCGATGACGGCCGGGTGGGCCAGGCCCGCGTAGGTGCCCCGCTGGTGCTCGGGGATGTCCGGGTGCCGCAGCGTCAGGCCGCGGACGTGCGCCTCGTAGATGACCGTCTCGTGGTAGGGAATGCGGGGCGGCCGGTCGTTGGCCCAGTCGAAGAACGGGTTGATGACCACGTTCTTGGGCATGAACGGGGCGCTGTCGGCGACGTTCTGCTTGCGCGGCTCGGCCCACTGGTAGTCGAACAGCGCCTCCTCCCACGCGACGTCGCCCTCGACCGCCTTTCCGTACGGGTCGAGCAGGAGCTTGTCCGGGGCGCAGCGCAGGCCGCGGCGGGTATCGTGCGGGCCGTGCACCCGGTAGCCGTAGCGCTGGCCGGGGCCGATCGCCGGCAGGTAGCCGTGCCACACGAAGCCGTCGACCTCGCTCAGCTCGACCCGCGACTCGGTGCCGGCCTCGTCGAACAGGCACAGCTCGACCCGCTCGGCAACCTCCGAGAACAGGGTGAAGTTCGTCCCCCACCCGTCCCACGTAGCCCCCAGCGGGTACGCAGCTCCCGGCCAGATATGCAAGTTTTCACTCCCTACACGGTCGCTAGCCGCCTGCGTTCCGTGTCGCCATCGTAGGCGTCGTCGTCGCATCCGTCGTCGTTCCCAGGGTGTTCGCGTTCGGTGCTTTCTACCGCGCAAGGTTATTCATGCCGCCGCGCCGTCGCCGCCCGTCCCTGGTTCTTGTGAACCTCAATGCCCGGAAGGAACCGTTTCGTAACAGTGTGCGGCCACGGCCGAGCGCGCTGCGAGCCGGGGGATACCCGTCCCCGGCCCGGCCGGGCTCCGGCAGTGCGCGACCGGGAGCGGTTCCGTGGGGAATAGTAGCGTTCCGCGCGGGGGCGGCGAGGGCCGCATAGCGCTCAAGGACGAGATCGGCCACCTCCGGGGCGACGCCGAGGGGAGCACTGGCCAGGGCGGCGCCCGCCGCCAGCGCCTGGGCGCGGACCTTGTCGGCGAAGTAGCCCGGGGCGAGCAGGTAGGTCGCGACCACGACCGGGCCGCCCTGCCCGCGCAGCCCGGCGACCGCCTGGGCCGGGGACGGGGACGCGGCCGAGGCGAAGGCGGGCACGACCCGCCGCCAGCCGCCCGCCGCCTGCCACCGGCCGGCGAAGGCGGCCACCCGGGCGTTGGCCCGCGGGTCCGACGAGCCCGCGGCGGCGAGGACCACGCTGGTATCGGCCCGCGCGAACCGGTCCGCGCCGGCCTCAGCCAGGCGGCGCTCCAGTGCCGCCGCCAGCAGCGGGTGCGGCCCGAGGGCGGCCGCCTGCCGGACCGCGAGCCCCGGCTCGCGGGCGGTCGCGGCGGCGACCCGCGCGGGGATGTCGGCGTTGCTGTGGTACGCGGCGGTCAGCAGCAGGGGGACGAGCACCACGTCCCGCTGCCCCGCCCCGGCCAACGCCGACAAGACCCCTGGCAGCGCGGGAACGCAGTGGTCGAGGAACGCCCCCTGGACGGTGAGGCCGCCCGGGCGCGCACTGTCGTCCTGCGCACTGTCGTCCTGCGCACGGCCGGCCCGGTCGCGGACGAGCGCGACCAGGTCGGTGATCGTGGCGGCCGCGCGGGGATCCTTGCTCCCGTGCGCGACCGCCACCAGGGGTGCGGGCTGAGTCATTGGCTAGCTCCGGGGCGTGCCCCGGGAGGCGCTAAACGTGGATGCCGCACTCGGTCTTGCCGGTGCCGGCCCAGCGGCCGCTGCGCGGGTCGGCGCCCGCCTCGACCCGGGACGTGCAGGTCCGGCAGCCGATCGACGGGTAGCCGTCGTAGACCAGCGGGTTGACGAGCACCCCCTCGGCGGCGATGTACTCGTCGACCTGGGCGGCGGTCCACCGGGCGATCGGGTTGACCTTGACCATCTGGCGCTTGGCGTCGTAGTCCACGACCGGCGTGTCGCGCCGGGCCAGCGTCTCGTCGCGCCGCACGCCGGAGATCCAGGCGTCGTAGTTGCCGCGCAGGGCGCGCTCCAGCGGCTGGACCTTGCGCAGGTAGCAGCACAGGTCCGGGTTGCGCCCGTACAGTCGGGGGCCGAGCTCCGCATCCTGCTCGGCGACAGTCCGCGACGGCGTCACGTTCACCAGGGTGATCGGGTACACCGCCTCGACCGCGTCGCGGGTGCCGGCCGTCTCCGGGAAGTGGTAGCCGGTGTCCAGGAACAGCACGTCGATGCCGGGCTGGACCGCGGACGCGAGGTGGATGAGCACCGCGTCCGTCATCGAGGAGGTGATGCAGATCCGGTCCCCGAACGTCTCGGTCGCCCAGCGGATGATGTCCTGCGCGGAGGCGTCTTCCAGTTCCTCCGCGGCCTTCGCCGCGAGGCTGCGCATAAGCTGAGGGTCCTTCCGGGGACTGTCGGACACGCGTGCGCTGCTCAGCGTACGGCCATCGGTACTCATACCGCTGCCCCCATGCCGGCGAAGCGTAGCTGGAAACTCCTGGTGCAACTCCGGCAGTGCCACTCGCCATCCACCGGGCCCTGCGGTTCGAGGTCCTCCTCGCCGCAGTAGGGGCAATAGAAAGGCACCGCCCGCGACGGGGAGCTCACGATAGCTCCTCGTCCGTTGCCCGCAGCGTCCAGGCCGCGAACGACTCGCCGTCCTGGCGGGCGGCGGAGAACCGCCGCAGGACCCGTTCCACGTAGTCGGGCAGGTCCTCGGCCGTGGTCTTGAGGCCGCGGACCTTGCGGCCGAACCCGGACCCGGTCGCGTCGCCGCCGCTGAGCGCGCCGCCGAGGTGGACCTGAAAGCCCTCGACCTGGCCGCCGTCCTTGCCCGGGACGAGCGACCCCTTGAGGCCGATGTCGGCCGTCTGGATGCGGGCGCAGGAGTTCGGGCAGCCGTTGACGTTGATCGTCACCGGCACGTCGAAGTCCGGCAGCCGCCGCTCGAGCTCGTCGATCAGGCTGGCCGCGCGGCCCTTGGTCTCGACGATCGCCAGCTTGCAGAACTCGATCCCGGTGCAGGCCATCGTGTTGCGCCGGAAGGTGCTCGGCGTCACTTGCAGGCCGGCCGCCTCCAGCCCGGCCGCCAGCGACAGCGTCGCGTCGGCCGGGACGTCGGTGATGAGCATCTTCTGCTGCGCGGTGGTGCGGACGTGGCCGCTGCCGTACCGCTCGGCGAGGTCGGCGATGGTGAACAGCAGGTCGGCGTGGACGCGGCCCACGCGAGGGGCGAACCCGACGTAGTACCGGCCGTCGCGCTGCTGGTGGACGCCGACGTGGTCGCGCTGGCTCTCGGCCGGCGCCAGCGGCGCGGGGCCGTCGGGCAGCGCGTAGCCGAGGTACTCCTTCTCCAGCACCTCGCGGAACCGCTGCGGCCCCCAGTCGGCGATCAGGAACTTGATCCGCGCCCGGTGCCGCAGCCGCCGGTAGCCGTAGTCGCGGAACAGCCCCGCCACCGCCGCCCACACCTCGGGAACCTGGCTCGGCTTGACGAACACGCCGAGCCGCCGGGCGATCATCGGGTTGGTGGAAAGGCCGCCGCCAACCCACAAGTCGTACCCGGCCTCGCCACTGTCGGGCATGCGCACCCCGGCGAACCCGATGTCGTTGATCTCGTGGTGCGTGCACTGGCCGGGGCAGCCGCTGACCGAGGACTTGAACTTGCGCGGCAGGTTGGACAGGGCCGGGTCGCCGATGAACCGCTGGTGGATCGCCTCGATCTCGTCAGTCGCGTCGAGGACCTCGCATCCGTCAATCCCGGCGACCGGGCAGCCGAGCACGACCCGGGGGGTGTCGCCGCACGCCTCGGTGGTGTCCAGGCCGACCGCCTCCAGGGCGTCCCAGATCGCCGGAACGCTCTCGATCTCGATCCAGTGCAGCTGGATGTTCTGCCGGTCGGTGATGTCGGCGGTGCCCCGGGCGTAGTCGCGGGAGATGCCGCCGATGACGCGCAGCTGCTCGCTCGTGAGCTGCCCGCCGTCGATCCGGACCCGGAGCATGAAGTACCGGTCGTCCAGCTCCTCCGGCTCCAGGACGGCGGTCTTGCCGCCGTCGATCCCCGGCTTGCGCTGGGTGTACAGGCCGTACCAGCGGAACCGGCCCCGCAGGTCAGCCGGGTCGATCGAGTCGAAGCCGAGCTTGGAGTAGGTGTCGATGATCCGCTGGCGGACGTTCAGCCCGTCGTCGTTCTTCTTGTTTTCCTCGTTCTTGTTGAGCGGCTCGCGGTAGCCCAGGGCCCACTGACCCTCGCCGCGCTTGCGCCGTGGCGCGGGCGCGCGCCGGGTCGTCCCGGCTGGCGGATTGGTCTGGGCCGTCGCAATGTCCCCGGAAGCGGGAGGCATGTGGCTGCATCCTTACTGACGTCGAAGCGTGGCGGCGGGCGCGCGTCGAGGGCCCGGGGTCGTCCCCCCGGGCAGATTCTGCGGGCCGTAGCCAAGCTGCCAGAACGCAGCCAAGATGGCCTGCCGCCTCGGCGCCCCTGTAAACGAAAGATGTAACGTCTGGGAGCGGTTAGCGAGCGCGGCAACAAATGGCACTGCGGACACGCTGCAGGTCGACGTGCCTGCGCACGACGAGCATGGGGTCCACAACACTCACCTGAGCAGGATCACACGCAATGGTGCTGTCTGTCCAGCTCGGGTGATCCATGTCAGGAGCCAACCTCCCGTGCTAGCAGCCTATTCCGGCTGGTGAAAAGATTTTTCGGTTGTAACAACTCTCCCCGGCTGTGACCGGGGTTACACATGCGTAACGGCCGGGCTGGACCGAGAACGCGGCCGGACCCGGGAATGCAGAAGGCCGGCGGCCCGGGACCGTAGTCCCGGGCCGCCGGCCTCGTAGCGTGGGAGAGTAGCTCTGGCGCTGCTCGCAGCCCCCTGCTAGCGCAATCGTGAGCGAGTCAGGCCGCGTTCGCGCGGCGCATCCGGCGACGGCGCTCGGCCGAGCGCTCGTCCTCGTTCAGTCCGCCCCAGGTGCCGTACTTCTCTGGACGCGCGACGGCGTAGTTCAGGCAGTCGATCCTGACGGGGCAGCTCGCGCACACGGCCTTGGCCTTGCGCTCCCTAACCTCGCGCTCTGGCTGGCGCTCGCCGTCCGGGCCGAAGAACAGCATCAGATCCTCGCCACGACACGCGGCAGCGTCTTGCCACCCCCAGTTAGGCCGGGGAAGCATCGCTGTCTGCCTACGCACCTGAGACATGGATCAGTTCACCTCAAACAAAGTAGCTCTGGTCTTGCGTTAACCTTGCTAGTGGCTCGTTAGCACGCGAGTCCAGCCCCGTGCGGTAACTGCCGCTGCATGAGCAACGCTCAAGGGCGCTGTAGTGTTCCCATTGGGCGGGAACCTTCCCGTGCGCGCTTTCGCGTGCCCGGGCGCGGTCCTTGAGGCATTGCTAGCTGGCGAGTTGCCGGGGGGCTGGCACATGCATGGTACGCCTGCCCCGGTTGCGGCACCTTAACCTACTGGCGAGTACGCGATCGCGTCGGGGGTGGTCCTGACGGGCACGGTACTGGCGAGCGGGCAGCGGGCTGCGTTCGTCCGGGGCAGTGAAGCCTGCGCACTATGATGCCACCTTGACTACCGTTCGCGCATGCGGGGCGGAAACTTTCTTTGCGAGTCACTGAAGTTTCTGCTTCCCCTGGGATTCGGGAGGCCGAACGGCGGGTACGCCCGGAGCCCCCGGCCGGCCGGCAGGCCCCGGAACGCCGGCGGCAGGCCCCGGAACACGGTGCCCGCCGGAGCGAGGAAACGGCGCCCGCGGCGCCAGGACGCAGTGCTTCCGGCGCCAGGGAGCGCCGCCCGCGGAGCGCCGCGACACGCAGGCAGCAGCGCGTCCTTGACAGAAATGAGCTGACAACCCGTCGTCCCCGGCCGGCCGCCGATACTCTGTACGAACTGGACAAACACTGGGGAGGGGGCCACCATGGGCAGCATGTCAGCGTCGGACGCAGCACCTTTGCCCCGGCTCGGTGAGGTCTTCTTTGACGTACGCGGCAGTTCCCGCAGCATGCGTCTGAGCTGGTACGCCGACACCGGGATTGCCGTGTTCAGCATCTGGCAGGGGGGAACCTGCACCGGGACGTTCCGGCTCCCGATGGACGACCTGCCCCGGCTCATGGACTCCCTCCGGCACGGGATGCAGGGCGCGCAAGACGGCCCCGAGGATCCTGGCTTCCCGGGCGGCGGCTACCCCGACGGTCCTTACTCCGACGGCGCTTACTCAGACGGTGCCTACGCCAGCGGCGCTTACCCGAGCGGGGCCTACCCTCGCGATGGCGGTTACCAGGAGGGCGGGCCCGCGGGCTTCCCCGGCGCGCCCGGAGACCGCCCGCGCCCGCGGCTGGCCATCGGCGCGGCCGAGCCCTACACCGGCGCCCTGATCGCCCTCGGCAGCGGGTCCTCGCCTCTCGGCGCCCGTGCCCAGGCCGGCCCCCAGGGGCTCTCCGGGCCGCGCCCGGTCGCGGCCGGCTACGGGGAAGGCGCTGGCTTTGGCCCTGCGCCCGCCTCGGAGGGGCCGCGCCAGTTCGGCGACCAACGCCCGGCCGACCCCCGGCCCTACGACGGGCCCCGCGAGTTCGGCCCGGGCCAGCACCGCGCGGAGGGCCCGCGCCACGCCAGCGGCCCGCGCGCCGCCGCCCCGCAGCAGCAGTACGCGAGCCCGCAGCCGTCACCCGGGCCCAGGCAGTATGGCGAGTCCCAGCAGCCCGCTGACCCCCAGCAGTACCCCAGTACTGAGCAGTACACCGGCCCGCGGTCGCCTGCCGGCCCCGAGCAGTACGGGACCACTGAGCACTACGGGACCACCGGGCAGTACGGGACCACCGGGCAGTTCGGGGACACCGGGCAGTTCGGGGACACCGGGCAGTTCGGGGACACCGGGCAGTTCGGGAACACCGGGCAGTTCGGGAACACCGGGCAGTTCGGGAACACTGTGCAGTTCGGGGACACTGAGCAGTTCGGGGACACCGGGCAGTTCGGGAACACCGGGCAGTACGGGACCACTGAGCAGTACGGGGACACCGGGCAGTACGCCGGCCCTGAGCACCCCGTCGGCCCTCAGCACCGCGTCAGCCCTGAGCAGTTCGAGGGCCCAGGCCAGTACGCCGGTCCCGGGCAGCGTGGCGGTGAGCCATCCGCGCGCCAGCCGGCCCACGGCGGCGAGCCCGCCTACGACGTCAACGGCTACGCCCAGGTCCCGCAGCCCTACGCGGCCGCGCCGGTGGCCTACCCGCAGGCCGGCCCGGCCTACGGTGCGGCCGCCCAGGGCTACGCCGACTCCCCGCCCGCCTACGCGGACCTGGCCTACGCTGAGCCGGCCGGCCGGCACGGGGAGCCCGCCCGGCCCATCGGCGACCCGCCGGGCTATCCGGGCACGCCCGCGCCCGGGCCTGACACGGCCCCCGGGTACACCGGCCCGCAGCCCGCCTACAACGGCGTCTACGGCTACGGGTCCGCGCAGGCGGCGGGCGGGCCGGGAGCCTACCCGGCTGAGCTGGCCGCCCAGCCGGACGGCGGCCCCTACGCGCCCGGGCAGTTCCCGGCGAGCGCTTCCTATCCGGACGGCCCGTCCTTCCGGGAAGCGCCGCCCTTCCCCGGCCCCCAGGGCCATCCGGGTTCGCAGGGCCATTCAGCATCGCAGGACTATCCGGGTCCGCCGGGTCACCTCCCGCCCCAGGGGCGCCCGGAGGACCCGCGCTACCCGGGAGCCCTGCCCGCCCCGGACGGGCTGCACTCCGAGGGCTCCGCGTTCGGGCCCGGGCCGTCCTTCGGCCCCGCCCCGGGCCACCCGGCAGCCGGCCCGGACCAGGGCGGGGGCCGTCCGCTTCCGCCCGGGCCGGGATTCCCCGACGCCCGCCCGTACGCGGGCGGTGACACCGCAGGCCACCAGGTCCCCGACTACGGGCCCGAAGGCTATGACGCGCAGGGCTACGCCATGCCCGGCTACGCCGAGCCGGTGCCGGCCGGCCCGGAGGCTGGCTTCGGCCCCCGCGGCTACGACCCGGCCGCCCACGCGTACCACGGCCCGCTGCCGGCACCCGTCGCCGCCGCGGGCGCGCCCGCCGGGTCGGCGACGGACGCGGCCCTGTCGGCCGACACCCTTCCCCCCGGCCGCCTGCAAGCGGTACCAGCCATGGACCCGCCGCCGATGAGCTCGCTGCCGCCCGCGAGCCCAGCGTCTCCCATGAGTGCAGGGTCTCCCATGGGCCCGGCGCCTCCGGGTAGCCCTGGATCTCCGGCGGGGGCCACGCCGCCGGCCGGCGTGAGCCCGCTGCCCCCGGTCAGTTTCCTGCCCGGCGTGCCCGGGCCCCCGTCACCGGCCGAGCGCTTCCCGCTCGCCTACGGGGACCAGCCCGCCTACCCCGAGCAGCCGGGCTACTACCCGGACGCGCCCGGGTACGGCGGCGGGCAGGCGCCCTTCCGGCCCGGCGGGCCCGCCCCCGGCGGTGCCATACCCCCCGGGGCTGCCACCTACGGGTCACCGGTCACGTTCAGCCCGGTCACCTTCAGCCCCACTACCTTCAACCCCGCCTATGGCACCGGCGGCTATCCCATCGATGGCTTCCCGCCCCTCCCGGGGAACGGCAACGGGCCCGGCCCGGCCCACGCCCACGGCGCGGCCCAGCGCAACGGCATGCCGCCGCCCAACGGCTTCCCGCCCCCGACCGGGACGGGGCCCTTGACCACCGGGCCGTTCAACGGCCATGGCCTGCCCGCCGGGGCGAACGCCGGCCCGGACGGGACCGGAGGGGCCAACGGACGGACGGTAGGTGCCCACGCCTCCGCCAACGGCCATGCCTACCCGAACGGCAACGGCTCCGTGAACGGCAACGGGAACGGCAACGGGCACGGGAACGGCAACGGCTTCGCAAACGGCAACGGGCACGGGAACGTCTTCCCGAACGGCAGTGCCTTCCCGAACGGCACTGGCGGGTACCCGGTCGCCGGTGATCCGGGCTACCGCGATGAGTACGGAACGCCAGAAAACCCCCGGGATCTGAGGGAACAGCGGTACCCCTAGCTGCGTTACCATGAGCATGCCGGTGCGGCGATGGTCCCCCGGGCCGCACCTAATATCGCCTTCGTGGAATACCAGTCCGGCTGGAGCCACGTTGAGCCTCTCGCCGAGGAGGCGACCTGCCGCACCGGCTTAGGCGCCCCCGGTGCTCACGCACCGGGGGCGCCTTCGTGCTTGCCCAGGGGGCCGACCCCCTGGAACCCCCCGGTGCGCCTCTGTTCGCGGCTAGATTGCCTCTTGCCGCGGTGGCTGGCTGAGGTCCGTAGGCGGGAGTGAGTGTCAGGCGGCCGGGTGGGGGCCGGGGGCCGGGGGGCCCTTGGGGATGTTCTCGTCGGTTGCCGGGGCGGGAGGCGCGGCCGCCCGCAGGGCCGTGGCGACCGGGGAGACCGCGGCCGCCGGGGGAGCCGGGTCGGGCGGGGGAGGGGGCGGGACCGGGCCGACGACGGCGTTCAGGACCTGGGAGTTCGGGACCGATCGCACGGCCCCGCCGGAGTACAGGCGAACGTAGGTGATGCCGATCTCGGTCACCGTGCCGGTCACCTCGCCGCCGAGGGCGCCGGCCTGGAAGCGGACGGTGTCGCCGACCATGAACGGCCGGGCCACCAGCAGCACGATGCCCGCGAACACGTTCGACAGCGCCTGCTGGGCCGCGATGCCGACGAAGACGCTCGTCAGCGCCCCGCCCAGCACCAGCTGCCCGACCGGGACCTTGAACAGCTGCAGGGTGACGATCAGCGTGGTGAACGCGCCGATGAGGACCAGCGCGTAGCGGACGATGGCCGCGTGGGCGGCGCCCGTGCGCGGGGCGAGGACGTTGCGGGCGCTGGCCGACAGCCCGTAGGTGGCGATGCTCGCGAACGCGCAGAACGCCAGCGCCGCCGCCGCCGCGATCACCTGCCTGGGCACGTGCTCGCCGGAGAAGAAGTCGCGGAACCCGTGGTGCGCCCAGCCCGATGCGACCCCGGCCGCGATCGCGAGCACCAGGGCGATGATCGACCGCCAGGGCCGCGCTCGCGCCCGTACCCTGGCGACCTGCTCCGACAGGTCGATTTGCGGCCCGTCTTGCAGGTGCATGGAGCAAACCTCCCATTCGCCGGATACGGGGCCTGACCGGCCTAACCGTACCCGGCGAGGGGGAGGTCGCGGACGTGCGGACCCGCCGTGGCGGGAACTGGCCTCAGGCCAGCGGCGCCCGGCCGACGGGCAGCTTGATCCGGCCGGCGATCCCGGCCGCCACGCCCGCCATGGACGTGTACCAGGCGACCAGCGCGGTGACGATGCCGACGTAGCCGCCGACCTGGACGATGTCGGCGTTGCCGGCGAAGTTGCCGATGACCAGGACGATCTCGGTCAGCTCAAGGGTCAGGAAGACACCGAAGACCGCCAGGCTGACCTGCGCGCTCATCAGCAGCATGTAGGTGTTGAAGATGGCGAAGGCGAGCAGGATCCACGCCTCGTCGTGGGCGACCACCGCGCCGTTGGCCTTGATGCCCGGCAGCACCAGCAGGGCCCACAGGCCCAGCCCGATCCAGAAGCCGCCATAGGTGGAGAACGCGGTCGCGCCGAAGACGTTCCGGTTGCGGAATTCCCACATGCCCGCCAGCAGCTGGCACAGGCCGCCGTAGGCGAGCGCGTAGCCGAGCCACGCGTCGCCGCTGGCGGCGGTCATCCACTTGGCGTTGGCGGCTGAGAGCAGGAACGTGGTGAGGGCGAACGCGGCCAGTCCGAGCGGGGCCGGATCGGCGATGGGCGCGGGGGGTAGCGCGGGCTGGACGGGCTGTACTGTGCGGTCTTCGCTGACGCTCATGGGGCCTCCGAGCTTCCCGGCCCGGCCGGTGGCGCGCCCGGGGGCGCAGGGGCGTCCCCCGGAAGCCGTCGCGTGCCGTCGTCCGGGCACTTTTACGCCCTCAGCGTAACTCTTTATCATCTCCCGGGCGAGGCACCCGCGAATAACAGTTACCCGAGGGGCGGTGCTGAGGCCGGGCTGTTGACGGACAGGAACCGGCTCAGCCCGGCCCGGGTGGCCACGACGATGATCCGGTCCCCGGGGGTGAGCTCGTAGTGCCGCTCCGGCGTCCAGTCGGGCTGCAGGGCGCCCCGCTGCTGCAGGGCGAGGATCCGCGCCAGGCCATCGCTCTCCAGGTCCACGAGGTGCTGCCCGGCCAGGTCGGTGCCCTCTTCGACCCGGATGTCGGAGATGAGCAGGACGTGGCGCCCGACGGCGATGGTGCGCAGCACGGAGTGCTCCAGCATCGCGACCGCGAACGCGGGCGCGGCCATGTAGGAGATGCTGCGGGACACGATGCTCCCGATCGACCGCTGGACCCGCCGGGCCAGGTCATCGTCGAACATCCGGACCACGATGCGCAGGTCCTCGCGCAGCGCGTGGGCCTGCAGGGCCGTCTCCAGGTTGACGATGTCGTTGCTGGTGACCGCGACCAGGGCCGAGCTCGTCTCGATGCCCGCCTCGGCCAGGGTGTCGGCCGAGAAGGCGTCCCCGATCACGACCGGCAGGCCCAGCCGCCGGGCCTGCGCGATGCCCTGGGCGGCCGGGTCGGGATCGACGCAGACGACGTCGAAGCCGAGCGCGTGGATCTCGGCCATGACCTGGGTGCCGATGTTGCCCAGGCCCGCCACGATGACGTGCCCGCCCGGCGGCCTCGGCTGGCCCCGCAGCGACCCGGTCAGCCGCGCGCCCACGATGATCGCCGTCACGAACGGGATGAACGCCATGCCATCGACGGTCAGCAGGACCTGCGAGACCTGCTCGGCGCCGCTGCCGTGGATGTCGGTCAGGGCCGACCCGGTCAGGTCCATCAGGGTCACGTAGACGGCGTTGCCGACGCTGTAGACGGGCACGCTCAGGGCTAGGCCGAACCCGGCCAGCAGCAGCGCGAACAGCAGCCCGAAGACCGCCCCGAACCGGTTCCAGGCCAGTCGCCGGCCCACCTCCAGGGCGATGCGGACCCGGCGGTGCGGGCGGGCGAGGGGATCGCGCCGCCCCCCGTTGGCCACCGCGAGCACCAGCCGCTCGTTGCGCGGGACCGAGGACCGGTCGGGCCGGGTCATGTTGGGGTCGGCCTCGGGCTCGACGTAGGGCATGCCCGGTGGCAGCAGCCGGGTCGCGCCCGCCCCGTCGCCCGGCACCGCCACCAGCCCGCAGACGACGTGCTCGGGGGCCACGTCGTCGCGCCGGGCCACGTACAGCGTCCGCCCGAACACCTCGACGTGGCTGGGGGCCGGCTCGCCGAGCGCCGCCGCGACGAACGACGGGGCCGCCATCGCGGTGCCCGACAACACCGTGCAATCCGCGAAGAACGCCCGGAAATGCTCCGCCAGCCGGGTATTGAACACCGCTACCACCAGGCGGATGCTGGCGTTAAGGTCCTGGGCGCGCAGCGCGGCGTGGAAGTTGGTGATGTCCTCTTGCCACAGCAGGGCGACCGCCCGCGCCTCGGCCACCCCGGCGTCGGTGAATGCCTCGCTGCTCAGCTGGGGGCGTTCAAGCACGCGGACGTCGGGTAGGGCGCTAATGCGGGGGCCATGGTTCCGGCGCCTGGAGGGCAAGATCACCGTGACCGGCTCGCGGTACCGTGAAGTGAGCTCTTCGGTGATGCGAAAGGCGAGCGGGCCGTCTCCGCAGACGATGAAGTGATTCCCGGACGGGGGCAGCGCGGGCATGGGCGCGATCATATGCAAGTGAGGCCGGTACTATGGGGAGAGGGACTGCTCCAGCAGGACAGGAGGGCCCGCGATGGCGAGTGACCACATCCGAGCTTCGGACCGCGACAGGGACGCGGTGGTTGCCGTGCTCCGCGATGCCTACTCCGAGGGACGGCTGACCCTCGAGGAGTTCCAGGAGCGGACGACGACGGCCTACGCGGGTACCACCTGGGGTGACCTCCGCGAGCTGACGACCGACCTGCCCGTGCAGCCTGTCCTGGGTGCTGAGCTGCCCCCAGAGGTCCATCCCGACGCCCCGGCGGCGCTCGCGCCCGCACCGGGCCAGGCGGGCACCGGCGCGCGGCCGGCGCCCGGGGCCCAGCCGGCCGTGCCCGGCCAGGGCTCGTTCCCCGGCCCGGCGCCGTACCCGGGGGCGCCGCCGTACCCCGGACCGTATCCCTTCCCGGTCTCGCGGACCTCCGGCCAGCCCGCGGCCAGCCAGCCGCCGTCGCCCCCGCAGCGCCGGGGGCGGTCCTTCGGCCCGGTGCTCCCGGTGGTGGCGATGTGGGTCCTGTTCGCCATGGCGACCCGGTCGGCGGGCGGCGCGATCGCCTTCCTGATCGCGGTCGCCCTCCTGGTCGCGCTCTCCTCGATCGGCCGTCGCCCCCCGCGCGGTCCCTCGGGCCGCAACTGACCCTTACCGCTCGATCCGGACACAATCATTAACGACTGGTAAGCGTGCGTGATGGCTCATGCGGTAGCGTGCATGAGTTGTAAATTCCCGCGTTTACACCAGGAGGGCACGCTGCCCGTTACATCTCCGGGAGACACCGGGACCCAGGCCGCCAGCCCGCGCCGGCCAGCCCGGGGGCGATGGGCATCGCCGCGCGCCGGACTGAGCAGGCTGCGGGCGGCGATCGGCGCGCACCGGGTGTTCTCCGTCATGGTTCTCCTGGCGGCGGCCCTGCGGGTGGTCGTGCTGCTCGGCTACCCGCCAGCGATGTTCTTCAACGACTCCTACAACTACATGACCGACGCGGCCACCGGGGTCCCCGACGTCGTGCGGGCCAACGGGTACCCGTTCTTCCTGCGGCTGCTGCTCCCGGCCCATAACCTGAGCGTCGTCACCGGCTTGCAGGCGCTGATGGGCCTGGCGATGGGAGTGACCATCTACGCCCTCCTGCGCCGCCGGGGGCTGCCCTGGTGGGGCGGCTGCGTCCTCGCCCTGCCGGTCTTGTTCGACGTGTGGGAGCTGCAGCTCGAGCACATGGTGGCGGCCGACACGCTGTTCATCACTCTGGTCGTGGCCGCGATCGTCTTGATGTGCTGGTGGGACCGCCCGCCGGTGTGGGCCATCGCCCTGGCCGGGCTGCTCACCGGCTACGCGGCCACCGTCCGGTCGGTCGGCGAGCCGATGCTGGTGCTGCTCGTCATCGCCGTCCTGGCCCGCAAGATGGGCTGGCGGCGCATCGTCGCCGTCATCGCGGCCGGGGTCGTGCCGATCGTCGGCTACATGGCCTGGTTCCACTCCTCCTACGGCAGCTTCGCGCTCGACCGCGCGTCCGGCACGTTCCTCTACAGCCGGGTCAGCAGCTTCGCCGACTGCGCCAAGATCGACCCGTCGCCGTCGCTGCGGGTACTGTGCGACCCGCGCCCGCCCGGCCAGCGGGAAAGCTCGCAGGAGTACCTGTGGGCCAACGACACGCCGCTCGGCGAGCTGACCGGGACCAACAACGTCAACCGGTTCACCCCGCACATCGAGTACCTGACCTCCCGCTTCGCTGAGCACGCCATCATCGCCCAGCCGCTGGACTATGTTGCCGTGGTCGCCGACGACACGTGGCGGACCTTCGGCTGGACCCGCTTCCGGTCCGACCTGGCCGGGTCGGGGGACAAGTTCCGCTTCGAGGACACCACCGAGCCGGTCCCCGGCTGGGTGCCCGGCGACAAGGCCAACCGGCAGGCCGCGGAGGCGTTCGGCGGGGCCAGCCTGGGCAAGCCCGCCGTCGTCCGGCCCTGGTCGTTCCTGCTGGAGGACTACGAGAAGCAGGCGTTCCTGCGCGGGCCGTTCCTGCTCGCCCTGCTGCTGATCGGCCTGTGGGGCGTGATCATGGGCGTGCGCCGCCGCAGCCGCGCCCGGCCGGAGTGGGGGATCGGCGGCCTCGGCCTGCTGCCGTGGCTGGTGGGGGCCGCCCTGGTCATCCTGCCGCCGATGACGGCCGGCTTCAGCTACCGCTACTCGCTAGCGGCCGTGCCCGCCATCTGCCTGGCCGCCGGCCTGGCGTTCGCCGGCCGGGGCCGCCTGCGGCTCCCCGGCCGGCCCGGGCCGGCCCCGGCCACTGAGACCGGGGCGACCGAGACCGGGGCGACCGAGACCGGGGCCGAGGCGATGATCTCTGAGGGCAGGGTCGCTGAGGGCAGGGTCGCTGAGGCTAAGGTCGCCGTGGACGTCCCGGAAGGATCGCGGCCGCCGGCCTCGCCGGCCGCCGGGAGCACCGGGCCCCGGCCAGCGGCCGAGTAGGGCGCCCGGCCAGCCTTCACCCCGGCGCTCATACCCGACAGGGAACCGGCCGCCTCCCGCGCGGGAGGCGGCCGGCTGCCGTTCCGGGTCTCTAGTGCGCCCCGGGGCGCCCGACGTCGTGCGGCACCTTGGCCGCGGCGGCGGCATCGAGCAGGAACAGGGTCCGCTGGCGGCCGCGCGCCCCGGCGGCCGGCAGCTGCACCGGGCCCGCGTCGGACAGGGCCAGCCCGACCGCCCCGGCCTTCTCCGCGCCCGAGGCCAGGATCCAGACCTCACGGGCCGCGCCGATGGACGGGAAGGTCAGCGACAGCCGGGTCGGCGGCGGCTTGGGCGAGCCACGGACCGCCACGACCGGCCGGTTGTCGTAGACGGCGGGCTGCCCGGGGAACAGGGACGCGACGTGCCCCTCCGGGCCGATGCCGAGCATGAGGACGTCGAACGCCGGGACCGGACCGTGATCCTCGGGCCTGGTCGCGGCGGCCAGCGCGGCCGTGTAGCGGGCGGCGGCGGCCTCCGGGTCGTCGCCGTCGGGGCCGTCCGGGCCGGGCATCGGGTGCACCCGGGCCGGGTCAACGTCGATCTTGTCCAGCAGGGCGGCGCGGGCGCCGGTCTCGTTGCGCTCGGGATCCCCGGCCGGGACGAACCGCTCGTCGCCCCACCAGAAGTCCACTCGCTGCCAGTCGACCGCGTCCCGGGCCGGGGACGCGCCCAGCTCGGACAGGACCCCGGTGCCGATCCCGCCGCCGGTGAGCACCAGGTGCGCCCCGCCGGCGGCGGACACCGCGTCTACCAGCCGGGTGACCAGCCGGGCGGCGACCGCCTTGGCCAGCAGGTCCTTGTCCGCGTGGACGAGGATCTCCGGTGCTGCGCTCATGCCGTGCCTCCTTGCTCGGGGCGGGCCCTTCGTCGCGGGCTCACGCGTCGGCCGTCCATGGCGCGGTCGGGACCGGCAGCCCGTCGAGGGCGAGCAGGGTCTCGGCGTACACGTCGTCCGGGTCCAGCCGCCGCAGCTCCTCGGCCAGCAGCTCGGCGATGTCGCGCCGGTGCAGGGCCACGCTCCGGTCCGGCCGCCCCGGCCACGACAGGACCGCGGTCCTGCCGTCGGACCGGGTCAGCCGCAGGTCGCCCCGCTCGGTCGCGAAGCTGACGCCGGTGATGCCCGGCCCGGGCGAGTCGGCCCGCCGGACCATGATCCCCAGGCGGCTGTTGAGCCACGCGGCGATCAGGTCGGCGGTCGGGTTGCCGGGCTCGGCCGCGACCTCCGCCGCCTGCAGCGCCGGCGGGTGCTGGTCGAGGGTGGCGGCGATGACCGAGCGCCACGGGGTCGCGCGGGTCCAGCCGAAGTCGGTGTCGCCGGGGGAGTACGCCTTGGCCAGCCGGGTGAGGATGCCGTGGGCGTCATCGGTGGCGGCCGAGTCGGTGACCCGCCGCTGCGCCAGGGCGCCGAGCGGGCTGGTCGCCGGGTTCGCCGGCGGCTCGTCCGGCCACCAGGTCACCACGGGCACGTCCGGCACCAGCAGCGGCGCCACGACCGAGTCCGCGTGCTGGCCCAGCGGGCCGTACATGCGCAGCACGATCGTCTCGCCCGGGCTGGACTCGCCCACCCGGATCTCGGCGTCGAGGCGGGAGTCGGACTTCGGCTTGCGGGAGATGACGGCCAGGACGCGGCACGGGTGCTCGCGGGCCGCCTGGCTGGCAGCCCGGATCGCGTCGTACTGCGCGGCCTCGTCGGTCACGATGATGAGCGTCAGCACCATGCCCATCGTCATGCCGCCCAGCCGGTGCCGCGCCTCGGTCAGCGCGTTGGCGATGTCGCCAGTAGTGGTGTCAGTCAGGTCGATCGTCATAGGTCGTCCCCCTTACAGCCGACGCCAGGCGCGGCTGTCGCGGGCCATCATGGCATCGGCCGAGGCCGGGCCGTTGCCGCCGGAGGCGTACTGGTCCGGCTTGGTGTGCTCGGCCCAGAACTCCTCGATCGGGTCGAGGATCCGCCAGGACAGCTCGACCTCCTCCTGCCGCGGGAACAGCGGCGGGTCGCCGATGAGCACGTCGAGGATCAGCCGCTCGTAGGCCTCGGGGGACGCCTCGGTGAACGACTCGCCGTAGGCGAAGTCCATGTTCACGTCGCGGACCTCCATCGCCGATCCCGGCACCTTGGACCCGAACCGCACGGTCACCCCTTCGTCCGGCTGGACGCGGATGACCAGGGCGTTCTGCCCGAGCTCCTTGGTGTCGGTGGCGGCGAACGGCAAGTGCGGGGCGCGCTGGAACATCAGCGCGATCTCCGTCATCCGCCGGGTGAGCCGCTTGCCGGTCCGCAGGTAGAACGGCACCCCCGCCCACCGCCGGGTGTCGACCGCGAGCCGGACGGCGGCGTAGGTCTCGGTCCGGGAGTCATGCGGGATGCCGTCCTCGTCCAGGTAGCCGACCACCTGGCGGCCGCCTTGCCAGCCGGCCGCGTACTGGCCCCGGGCGGTGCCCTCGGCCAGGTCAGCGGGCAGCCGGACGGCCGACAGCGCCTTCTCCTTCTCCTGCCGCAGCGAGTCCGCCTCGAACGAGACCGGCTCCTCCATCGCGGTGAGCGCGAGGAGCTGCAGCAGGTGGTTCTGGATGACGTCGCGGGCCGCGCCGATGCCGTCGTAGTACCCGGCCCGGCCGCCGATCCCGATGTCCTCCGACATCGTGATCTGCACGTGGTCCACGTAGCCGCGGTTCCAGATCGGCTCGTACAGCGAGTTGGCGAAGCGCAGGGCCAGGATGTTCTGGACCGTCTCCTTGCCGAGGTAGTGGTCGATGCGGAAGACCGCGTGCGAGGGGAAGACCGCGTCCACGATGTCGTTCAGCTCGCGGGCGGTGGCCAGGTCGCGGCCGAATGGCTTCTCGATCACCACCCGCCGCCAGGGCAGGCGGCCGGTGTGCGGGTCGGCCTGCCCCGGGTCCGACAGCCCGGACCGCTTCAGCTGCTGCACGACCTGCGGGAAGGACTTCGGCGGGATCGACAGGTAGAAGGCGTAGTTCCCGCTGGTGCCGCGCTCGACGTCCAAGTCGCGCACGGTCTGCGCGAGCTTGTCGAACGCGTCGTCGTCGTCGAACTCGCCCTGGACGAAGCGGATGCCCTCGCTGACCTGCTGCCAGACCGTGTCGCGGAACGGGGTCCGCGCGTGCTGCTTGACGGCCTGGTAAGTGACCTGGGCGAAGTCCTCGTCCTCCCAGTCCCGCCGGGCGAACCCGACGAGCGAGAAGCCGGGCGGCAGCAGGCCCCGGTTCGCCAGGTCGTAAATGGCCGGCAGCAGCTTCTTCCGGGCGAGGTCACCAGTGACCCCGAACATCACCATCACGCACGGGCCGGCCACCCGCGGGATACGGCGGTCACGCGGGTCGCGCAGGGGATTGGCGGGTTCCCCCGCGCTCGCGATGACCCCCGGGTTCGCCGGCGCCGGGCCGTGGGCGCCGGCGTTCGGCTCATCCATCGTGGAACCTCCTGTAGGTTCTGCTGGCTGCTTGGGAGGCGCCAGCGCTACTTCTTGTCCAGCTCGGCGCGGATGGTCTCGAGCAGCTCGTTCCACGAGGCCTCGAACTTCGCGACGCCCTCGTCCTCCAGGACCTGCACGACGTCGTCGTAGTGGACGCCGAGCTGCTCCAGGCTCGCGAACAGCGCCCGCGCCTGGTCGTAGGTGCCGTGGACGGTGTCGCCCGCCAGCACGCCGTGATCGGCGGTCGCCTTGAGGGTGCCCTCGGGCATCGTGTTGACGGTGTCCTTGACGACCAGGTCCACCACGTACATGGTGTCCTTGTAGGACGGGTCCTTGGTCGACGTGGACGCCCACAGCGGCCGCTGGACCTTGGCGCCCTTGGCCGCCAGCGCGCGCCAGCGGTCGGTGTCCAGCTTCTGCTCGTACAGCTCGTAGGCGAGCCGCGCGTTAGCGACGGCGGCCTTGCCCTTGAGGGCCTTGGCCTCGTCGGTGCCGATCTTGTCGAGCCGCTTGTCCACCTCGGAATCGACCCGGCTGACGAAGAAGCTCGCGACGCTCGCGATCTGGCTGATGTCGTGGCCGTTCGCGGCCGCCTGCTCCAGCCCCGCGTAGTACGCGTCGATGACCTCACCGTAGCGCTCGAGGGAGAAGATCAGCGTCACGTTCACGCTGATGCCCTGGGCCAGCACCTCGGTGATGGCCGGGACGCCCCCAGCGGTGGCCGGGATCTTGATGAACAGGTTCGGCCGGTCCACCAGCCACCACAGCTGCTTGGCCTCCGCGATCGTCTTGGCGGTCTCGCGGGCCAGGCGCGGGTCGACCTCGATCGACACCCGGCCGTCGAGGCCGCCGGTCGCGTCGGCGACCGGCTTGAGCACGTCGGCCGCCCAGCGGATGTCGGCGGTGGTGATCATCCGGGCGGCTTCCTCAACGGTGACGCCGCGCAGCTTCAGGTCGGCGGTCTGCTCGTCGTAGGCGTTGCCCTTGCTCAGCGCGCTGGCGAAGATCGTCGGGTTCGACGTCACCCCGCGCACGTGGAAGTTGCCGATCAGGTCCTTCAGGTTGCCGGTGCGCAGGCGCTCGCGGCTGATGTCATCCAGCCAGACCGACACGCCGGCGTCGGTGAGCTCTCCGAGTACGTCACTCATGACCGCTTCTCTCGTCTGTTCGTCTTCGTCGTCTTCGTCTATGTTCTGCTGAGGCTCGCGGCGTTACGCCGTACCGCTGGCGCTACGCGCCGGCCGCCGCGATGCTGACCTTCGCGGCCTCGGCGACCGCCTCCGCCGTGATGCCGAACTCCTGGTACAGGACCTTCTCCGAGGCCGAGGCGCCGTAGTGGTTGATCCCGACGCTGAGCCCGGCGTCCCCGACGAGCGCCTTCCACGGCTCGGTGATGCCGGCCTCGACCGACACCCGCGCCCTCATCGCCGCCGGGAGCACTTCCTCCTGGTATGCAACGTCCTGCTGCCTGAACCATTCCACCGACGGCATCGAGACCACCCGGGCGGAGACGCCGTCGGCGGCGAGCAGCTCGCGGGCCGCGACGGCGACCTGGACCTCGCTGCCGGTGCCGATGAGGATCACGTCGGTCCCGTCGGCCATCACGTACGCGCCGCGAGCGGCGCCCTCGGCCGGGGCGAACACGGTCCGGTCGAACGTCGGGACGTTCTGCCGGCTCAGGCACAGGCCCGCCGGGCGGTCCTTGTGCTCCAGGATCGCCTGCCACGCGACCGCGGTCTCGTTGGCGTCGGCCGGGCGGACGACGTCGAGGCCGGGGATGTTGCGCAGCGACCACAGGTGCTCGATCGGCTGGTGGGTGGGGCCGTCCTCGCCCAGGCCGATGGAGTCGTGCGTCCACACGAACGTGACCGGCTGCCCCATCATCGAGGCCAGCCGCACCGCCGGGCGCATGTAGTCGCTGAACTGCAGGAACGTGCCGCCGTAAGGCCGGGTGGCGCCGTGCACGGAGATGCCGTTCAAGATCGCGCCCATGCCGTGCTCGCGGATGCCGAAGTGCAGCGTCCGGCCGTAGGGGTTGCCGGGCCACATCTCGGTCGCGTGCTCGGCCGGGATGAAGGACGGCTCGCCCTCCATCGTGGTGTTGTTGGACTCGGCCAGGTCGGCCGAGCCGCCCCACAGCTCCGGCAGCACCGGCGCGAGCGCGGTGAGGATCTTGCCCGAGGCGCGGCGGGTGCCGGTGCCCTTGGCGTCGGCCGGGAACTCCGGCAGCGCCTTCTCCCAGCCCTGGGGGAGGTCGCGGCGCGAGATCCGCTCGAAGAGCGCGTGCCGCTCCGGGTTCGCCTTCGCCCACGCGGCGAACGCCTCGTCCCACTGGGCGCGGGCCTGCTTGCCGCGCTCGGCGACCTGCCGCGCGTGGGCCAGCGCCTCCTCCTCGACGGGGAAGTTCACCGCCGGGTCGAAGCCGAGGATCTCCTTGGTCGCCGCGACCTCGGCGTCGCCGAGGGCCGAGCCGTGGGCGGCGCCGGTGTTCTGCTTGTCGGGCGCGGGCCAGCCGATGATCGTCCGCAGCACGATGAACGACGGCCTGCCGGCCTCGGCCTTGGCCGCCTCGATCGCGTCGAACAGCGCCTGGGCGTTCTCCTCGTAGGAGCCGTCGTCCTTCAGCCAGTTCACGTGCTGCACGTGCCAGCCGTAGGCCTCGTAGCGCCGCCCGACGTCCTCGGACTTGGCGATGTTGGTGTTGTCCTCGATGGAGATCCGGTTGTCGTCGTAGACGACGACCAGGTTCCCCAGCTGCTGGTGCCCGGCGATCGACGACACCTCGTGGGTGATGCCCTCCTCGATGTCACCATCGGAGGCGAACGCGTAGATGAAGTGGTCAAACGGGCTGGTCCCGGGGGCGGCGTCGGGGTCGAACAGGCCGCGCTCGCGGCGGGCCGCCATCGCCATGCCGACCGCGTTCGCCAGCCCCTGGCCCAGCGGCCCGGTGGTGATCTCGACGCCGGCCGTGTGGCTGTACTCCGGGTGCCCGGGGGTCTTGCTGCCCCACGTGCGCAGCGCCTTCAGGTCGTCCAGGGTCAGGCCGTAGCCCGACAGGTAGAGCTGAATGTACTGGGTGAGGCTGGAGTGGCCGCAGGACAAGACGAAGCGGTCCCGGCCGGGCCAGTGCTGGTCGGCCGGGTCGTGCCGCAGGACCCGCTGGTACAGCAGGTACGCCGCGGGCGCGAGGCTCATCGCCGTGCCCGGGTGGCCGTTGCCGACCTTCTGGACCGCGTCCATGGCCAGGACTCGAACCAGGTCAACGGCCCGCTTGTCGGTGGCCGACCAGTCAAGGGCGCTTGTGCTCACCATGATCCTCTCTACATGACGTGAAAAGTGCAGCACCGGCGGATGCGGGCAGGGTGGACCCCGTATGGCAGCGGCGCCATCTACGGCAAAGACTATCTCCGCACGCCGGCGGTTCCCTGGCGCGGGGCAGCCCGTTCCCGCAAGGTTCATTATTCACCGGTCTAGACCTGTTTGCGCGGCCGGGGGACCACGCCTCCCGTGAGCGCCTGCCGAGTATCCTTCCCCTCATGACCGACCTAACCCCGGTGTTCGACCCGCGGGCGGTCATCGATGGACGGACCCCCGGTCGCGCCCCGGTGGGGTTCATCGTCGGCATCGTCATCACCGCGGCGTGCGGCATCGTCGCGCTTGGCCTGGACATGGCGCAGAGCTTCTCCGCGGGCGACGGCGCGGTCCCCTTCTTCGTCGCCCTCCCGCTGGCCCTGCTGCCGGTCCCGCTGCTGGTCGGCGTCGTGCTGTGGGTCGACCGGCTGGAGCCCGAGCCGCGGGCCAACCTGGTCTTCGCGTTCGGCTGGGGGGCGGGCATCGCGGCCCTGCTCGCGCTGCTCATCAACACCGCCGGGCTGGTGTACGTGACCCAGCCCGACCTCGGCAGCACCGCCGGGGAGTTCGTCTCGGCGACGTTCGGCGCGCCGTTCGTGGAGGAGACCCTCAAGGGGGCGGTCCTGGTCGGGCTGCTGTGGCGCCGCCGCCAGGAATTCGACGGGCCGACCGACGGCATCATCTACGCCGCGATGGTGGGCCTCGGCTTCGCGATGATCGAGAATGTCGGCTACTACATCAACGCCATGATCACCCCGACGCACGGCGGGGTGGCCCTGCTGGGGTTCACGTTCGTGCTCCGCGGCGTCCTGTCCCCGCTGCTGCACCCCATGTTCACGTCGATGACCGGCCTGGGCGTGGCCTACGCGGCCGGGCGCCGGCATGTTGGCCCGTGGCCGGTGCTGGCCGGCTGGCTGGGGGCGATGCTGCTGCACGGAACCTGGAACGGGCTGTCGGCCTGGGGTGCGCCTGGCCTCGCCATCGCCTACGTGATCATGTCCCTGGTGGGGCTGGCCATCTTGGTGATCCTGGTCCAGGACCGGCGGCGGCTGGTGCGGCTGATCCGCCGCTACCTGCCGCCCTACGAGCCGACCGGCCTGCTGTCCGACGGCGACATCGCCATGCTCGCCTCCCTGCGCGCCCGTCGCCGCGCTCGCAACTGGGCCCGGGCCAGCGCTGGGCTGCCCGCCGCCGAGGCGATGAGCGACTACCAGCTCGCGGCGACCGAGCTCGCCCTGCTGCACAGCAAGGCTGAGCAGGGACTGGTCGCCGCGCCGGCGTTCCTGGACCGCCAGCACGACCTGGTCGGCCTGATGCACGTGGCCCGTGCGGCGTTCCAGGCCCGCCACGACGGGCGCCCGCCGGCCCCGTGGTCCGCGTCCGGCCAGTCGGGCTTCGCCCACGGCGTCACCCGGGCGACCCGGCTGCCCCCGCATAGCCCGCCCCGGTAGGGGCCGGTAGCCCGGCAGGCCCCGGTAATAGGTCATCCGGACGACGCGGGCGCGGGCCGGAACGTCGCCGCGAACGCCTGGAAGTAGTGGTAGTCGGCGTCCCAGTCGCCGACCGGGGCGGACCAGTAGAGCGCGTAGGCGTGCTGGGAGTTGGCCAGGACGTTGCGGTTCAGGACGTGGACGAACGTGCCGTCCCGGTCATAGGTGAACTCCCAGTCCGCCGCCTTCTGCGCCTGCGGGTACGTCACCGAGGCGAGCCGGATCAAGTGGTAGTCGGGATAGCTGCCTCCCCGGTTAGCCGCCTGCTGCTGCCAGTCGGCCAGCGGGTTCGGCTTCGGCGTGTCCGACTGGTCGATCAGCAGGTACACGTTCCTGTTGGCGGGGTCGGTGATGTAGACGTAGTGCCCGGAATGCGTGATCGTCCAGCTCTCGGGCACCCCGATCGAAAACCCGGTGGAGTTAGTGAACCGGTAGTAGCCGGCTGGCAGGGTGCCGTAGCCGCCGCCGGCCGGCGCGCTCGCCGAGCCCGGCGATGAGCCCGTTGGCGACGGGGAGGGCGTCGGCGACGACCGCGGCCCGGATCCGGGCGACGCGGTCGCGCTGGGCGAGGCGGACGCCTGCGAGGCCGCAGAGCCAGGCGTGCCCGCCGGCGATGGCTGGCGGCTAGCGGGCACGCTCGCAGGCGGCGCGGCCGCCCGGTGCGCTGGCGCCCCGGTCAGGCTCAGCGCGATCGCGGTGCCGGCCGCCGCGATGATCACCGCCGCCGCTGCTAGCGCCGCCTCGCGCCGGCGCGCCCGGCGCCGCGGGCGGCCCCCGCGCGGGGCAGCACCCACGGGTGACCCGGCCGCCGGGCCTCTCCCCGCCCGCGAGGCAAGCTCTGCCGCCGGGGTCTCCCCCGGTTCCGCCCGGCGTGGCACCGTGTTGCCGGACGCTGTCGCGGCTGGTGCCGTCTCATCCGGTATCGCCGTCGGCAGCGCCAGCGGATGCGAACCCACGGGCTGAGGCGCTACCGGCGGCCGCGCGGCCAGGTCCGGGATGGCCGACCCGGGCGCTGCTGCTTCCGGCGCTGCTGCTTCCGGGGCGGCCGGTTCGAGCGTCACCGGTTCGGGCGCTGCTGATCCGGACGCAACCGGTGTGCTCGCTGGTGGTTCGGGACCGGCTGATCGCGGTGCTGCCGGCTCCGGCGCTGTCAGCTCCGCCCCGGCCGATTCCGGCGCCGCTGGTTCAGGCGCGGCCGGGTCGCCCGCTGCTGGACGGGGGCTTGTCGGCGCGGGCGGGGCGCCCTGGTCCTGGTCCCCGGGTGACCGGCCGTCGGCTGGCTCGCGCGTGGCCCTGTCGCCTGGCGCCAGGGTTCGGGCGGCTGGTGGCGCGGATGGCGGCTCCGGCTCTTTTGCCCGGTTCAGCTCGGCCGGGTTCGGCTCGGCCGGGCTTGCTGCCGCTGAGGTGGCGGTTGCTGGTTCCGGAGCGGCTGGTTCCGGCGCGGCCAGGTTCGTCGCCGCCGGGGCGAAGGTTACTGGCTCCGGTCCCGCTGGCTCCGGTCCGGGTGCCCCCGGCCCGGCCGGGCTCGGCCGCGCGGGCGACGGCTCGATTGGGCCGGGGGCCGCCGGGGCGACGGCTGGTGGCCCTGGCTCGGCTGGCCCGGGCACGGGCCTGGCTGGTCCTGGCCCGGCCGCCCGGAGGGCTGCCGTCTCCTCAGGCGCCTCGGGCTCCGCGGGCGCCAGGGGAGCGGCGACTGGCTCCGGGGTCGTCGCCCCGAGCGGGGCTGCTTCGCGCTTGCCTGGCCACGCGGGCAGGTCGGTCCCGGTTGCCTCCGGTTCCGCTGGTGGCCGTCCCGCTGGCGGTGACCCCGCCGCGCCGGGGCGGGCGGGGGCCTCGGCGGAGGGCTCCCGGGTGACCGGGGCCGGCGCGCCCGCCGCCTGCCCGGCCGGAGAGCCGGCGGGCAGGCGCGCCCGGCGCCAGGGGCCGAGCCGTCGGTGCCGGGGGCCAGAGCCCCCCGCGACCTGCCGGAGCATCTGCTCCGCCTCGGCCGGGCCAAGCCGCTCGCTCGGATCCTTCACCAGCAGCCGGCTGATCACCGGCCATAGTCGCCCGGCGTTGAGGGCTGGCTCGGGCTCGTCCGCGACGACCGAGGTCAGGCTCGCGAGGGCGCTGTCCTTCTCGAACGGCGGGTGCCCCTCCACCGCCATGTACAGCGAGGCTCCCAGCGCCCACAAGTCGCTGGCCGGGCCGCCCCGCCCGCCCCGGGCGCGCTCGGGCGCGGTAAACGACGGGGAGCCCACCAGCATGCCCGAGTTGGTGATTACCGGGCTGTCGGCCGCCCGGGCGATGCCGAAGTCGGTCAGGATCGCCCGCCCGTCCGGGGCGACGAGGATGTTGGCCGGCTTCACGTCCCGGTGCACGACGCCCTCCGCGTGCGCGGCCCGCAGGCCGGCCAGGACCCCGAGGCCAAGCTCGGCCGCCCGGGCCGGCGGCAACGGCCCGTCGTCGCGGACGATGTCGCGCAGCGACCGGTAGGGGAGGAGCTCCATGACGATCCAGGGGCGGTTCTCTTCCTCCAGGATGTCGAAGATGCCGACGATGTTGGCGTGCCGCAGGCGGGCGGCCATCTGCGCTTCGCGCAGCGCGCGACGGCGGGCGTTCTCGTACTCGGCCTCACTGGCATAGGGCGGCCAGAGAACCTCCTTGACCGCGACGTGCCGGTCCAGCAGCTCGTCATGGGCATGCCACACCGTGCCCATCCCGCCACTGCCGATAACCGAGTCGAGCCGGTATCGTCCCGCGAGAAGGCGTACGTGCTCAGCCGCGTCCACGGGGCGCGGCTACCCCGCACTCGGCCGGCCTAACGACCTTTCGCGCAATTCGCTCGTCTCGCCGGCGGCCTACCCCGGCACCGCACCTAGGCCAGGGCGTCGCGGACCGCGCGGAGCCGCTTGGGGGGAACGTTCACGGTCACGGTGCCGACGTGGCGGTCATCGCGGTAGTAGGCGGCGATGAGTCCGCCGGCCAGGTTCTCCAGGTCACCCTCGACCACGGTCATCCGCGTCCCCCAGGCCGGCGCCCCGTAGCTCCACATCCGCAGCTCCAGCTGGTCGCTCCAGAACGACGGCAGCGGGGCGAACGGGGCCGGGTCGGCGGGCGTGCCCGACAGGGCCGCGTGCAAGGTGGCCGCCGCTCGCCGGGCGGTGTCGGTCGGCATCGACCAGTGCTCGATCCGGCGCGGCCCCAGGTCATAGCGCGGGTTGGGGAACCGGGCGATGTCGCCGACGGCGACGACCCGCTCCAGGGTCCCCGCGTCCGGGGCCGCCCGGACGACGGCCAGCGTGTTGTCGCACAGCACGCCATTGCTCAGGTCCAGGCCGTTGCCCGCCAGCCACTCGACGTTCGGCAGCGACCCGGCCGCCTCCACGATCACGTCCGCCGGGACCAGCTCGCCGCTCGCCAGCTCCAGCGCGGCGGCGCTGCTCCTGGCGGCGCCGGCATCAGCCGGGCGGCCTTCCCCGTGGGCATCGGCGACGGCGGTGACCGCCTGGCCGGTGATGAACCGGATGCCCCCCGCCTCGTGCGACCGCTGCACGGCGCGGGCCAGTTCCTCGCCCAGGATGAGGCCCATCGGCGTGCCCAGCGCCTCCACCACCGTGACCTCGCAGCCCAGCTGGCGGGCGGTCCCCGCCACCTCGCAGCCGATGAACCCGCCGCCGATGATGGCCACGCGCGCCCCCGGCCGCAGTGCCGCTCGCAGCGTGATGCTGTCGTCCAGGTCGCGCAGCACGTGGCTGCCGGTGACCGTGGGCGCCCGCCGGATCGGCAGGCGGCGTGGCCGCAGTCCGCTGGCGATGACGAGGCCGTCGAACGCGACCAGTGCGTCGTCGGCCAGCCGGAGCCGCCCCTGGGCGAGGTCGGCCGCGACGGCCGGGCTGCCCAGCCGGAACTCGACGTCCGCGATCGAGCCCCGGTGCCGGAAGGCGACCAGCTCATGGGCCTGCGCGAGGGTGAGGTCGCCCGCCTGGGCCAGCAGCTCCTTCGACAGCGGGGGCCGGCTGTAGGGCAGGTGCGCCTCGGCCCCGATGACGGTCAGCGAGCCGCCGTAGCCCTCGGCCCGCAGCCGCTCGGCCGCCCGCAGGCCGCCCAGCCCGGCTCCCACGATCACCACGTGGCCGTCCTCCACGGTCCCTCCTCTGATCTCGCGCTGGCACCGCGCCCGGTTCCGTTACAGGGATTGAGAGTCAAACAGCGGTGCTGGCCCCACTGTCCCTGATCCCGGCCGGGGAAGCGATCTCGCCCGGCTCGAGCGCCGCCAGGCTCTCATCTGGCACGACAGCGCCGGCCGGGACGTCGAGCCGCTCGCGGGTGGACAGGTAGAGCTTGAGGACGAGGACCCACAAGAGCACCGAGCCGCCGACGTGCACCCACACCAGGCCCGCCGGGAGGTGCAGGAAGTACTGCGTGTAGCCGATGACCGCCTGCAGCGCCACGCCGCCGACCATGAGCCACCCGTAGCGGCGGGTCCGCGCCGGGGCCGCGGAGAACCGCAGGCCGATCACTAGCGCGATCGCCGTCGCCGAGATGAACCAGGCGATGTCGGCGTGCAGCTGGGTGACCCCGGTCAGCGACAGGTGGAACCGCGGCACGGTCGTGTGGTGGCCGTGGGAGTCGATCGTCGTGCCGGCCAGCGGGCCGGTGCCGGTCACGACCGTGCCCGCCGCCAGCATTACCGCGACCGCGCCCGCCAGCAGCAAGGCCAGCACCCGCAGGTCGGCCCGGACCCGGGGCCGCGCCGGCCCCTGCCCCTCGCCCGTCCGGGTGTGCAGCACGACCGCCACCGCCAGGATCGAGGACGAGAGCAGGTAGTGCAGGGCGACCATGGCCGGGTTCAGGTGGGTGAGGACCACGATCCCGCCGACCACCGCCTGGGCGACGACGCCCAGCGGCAGCACCAGCGACAGCCGGACCAGGTCCTGCCGCCGCCCGTCGCTGCCCTGCCCCGGCGAGCGGCGGAAGGCCGCCGGGCGGTAGCGCCAGCAGGCGATGAACGTTAGCCCGGCGATGACGACCAGCGGGTAGTTCAGCAGCCGGTTGCCGAACTCGATCCACGTGTTCAGGGTGGACTGGCCGCTGACGTGGGCAGCGATCAGGCTGGTGGTGCTGCACTTGGGCCAGTCGTCGCAGCCCAGCCCGGACGACGACAGCCGCACCGCCGCCCCGGTCGTGATGATCACCGCGTTGGAGACCACCGCCGCCAGCGCCCAGCCCCGGACCGAGGCGAGCGTCGGCCGCCAGAACGAGTCCCACGCCCTAAGCAGTAGCTTCATGCTCGTCTTCCTCCTGCACCGGTGCCCCCGGGCGCGTCCCCGCTGGCGGTGGCCATGTCCTTGGCGGCACTGTCGTTGGCGGCACTGTCGTTGGCAGCGGCACTGTTGTTGGCAGCGGCACTGTCGCTGGCGGCGGCACTGTCGCTGGCGGTGGCGCCCGAGCCGCTGCGCGCCGCCCCGGCCGACGCGATGACCACGCAGCCGATCCCCGTCCACTCGGCCGCGCTGAGCCGCTGGCCGAGCATGAGCAGGCCGATGATCGCCGCCACGGCGGGCTGCAGGCTCATCCAGACGCCGAATACCTTCGCGGGCACCCGCCGCAGGGCCTCCAGCTCCAGCCAGTAGGGCAGGGCCGACGACAGCACCCCGAGTGCCAGCCCGTCCCGCAGCAGCGACGGGCGGAAGATGGCCTTTCCCCCGGCGGCCACCCCGGGCCCGGTCACCACCGCCGCCGCGACCGTCATGGCCACGACCAGCCCGGAATTGCCCGCCAGGCGCTGCCCGATCGCCTTGCTCAGCAAGATGTACGAGGCCCAGCCGGCCCCGGCGACCAGCGCCCACCCGACCCCGGCGCGGTTGAGGTGCCCGCCTGAGCCGCCCGCCAGCAGCAGCACCCCGGCCGCCGCCAGCACCACCCAGGCGACGCTGGCCCGCCGCCGTGCCCCGGCGATCGCCACGACCAGAGGTCCCAGGAACTCGGTGGTCACCGCGATCCCCAGCGGGATGCGGGCGAAGGACTGGTAGATGGCGAAGTTCATGACCGCCAGGACGACGCCGAACGCGCCCGTGGCCAGCGCGTCGCCCCACGCCCGGCGGGCGGCCACGGCCCGCAGCTCGCGCACCGCGCCCCGGCCGCCGATGGCGATCATCACCACGGCCGCCGCCCACAGCCGGAGCGTGGTGACTGAGGCGGGCGGCACCTGGGCGAACAGCTTGCTGGCGATTCCCGCGCCGAACTGCACCGAGACCGCCGCCGCGAGGACCAGCGCGACCGGCAGCGCGGCCTGCGCCACCTGGCCGGGGGCAGCCCCGGTGGCAGCCCTCCCGGAGGCGGGCGCGGCCGGCCCGGCCGGGCTCACTCCCACCGGAAGCTGCGCGCCGCCAGCGTGATGGCGACGACGGCCCAGGCCGCGAGGGTGACCACGTCCCGGACGGGGACGCCGGCGCCGTAGGCGAGCGCGTCGCGCAGGCCGGTCGACAGCGCCCCGGTCGGCAGCGCCTCCAGGAACGGCCGGGCGCCGGGCGGGAACTTGGCCAGCGGGAACACCACCCCCCCGACGCCCAGCAGCACCACGTAAACGAGGTTCGCGGCGGCCAGGGTCGCCTCCGCCCGCAGCGTGCCCGCCATCAGCAGCGCTAGCCCGCTGAACGCGGCCGTCCCCAGCAGCACCAGGGCGGGCACCGACGCCGCGGCCCACAGCGAGGCGCGCGGCGTCCAGCCGAGGCCGAACGCGACCGCCCCGATGATCACCGCCTGCAGAAGCTCGACCACGATCACGGTCGCCGTCTTGGCCGAGATCAGCCCGGTCCGCGACAGCGGGGTCGCCCCCAGCCGCTTCAGCACCCCGTACCGGCGCTCGAACCCGGTCGCGATCGCCTGGCTCGTGAACGCGGTCGACATCACCGCCAGCGCCATCACGCCCGGGGTGAGGAAGTCGATCCTGCTCAGCGGGACCCCGAAGCTGACCAGGTTCTCCAGGCTGAACGCCGCCAGCAGCAGCAGCGGGATCACCAGCGTCAGCGTGAGCTGCTCGCCGTTGCGCAGCAGCGTCCGGGTCTCCAGCCCGGCCTGGGCGACCACCATTCGCGCCAGCGGCGCGGCCCCCGGGGCCGGGGTGAAGGAGGCAGCGCTGAAGGCGCGGGCGGGCTGAGCCGGGCTGACCGCGACGTCCGCCCTGGGCGCGAGTTCACTCATGACCGCAGGTCTCTTCCCGTCAGCTCAAGGAACACGTCTTCCAGCGTGCGCGACTCGATCTTCAGCGAGCTCGGCAGCACGCCGAACTCGGCGCACCAGGCGGTGACGGCGGCGAGCAGGCCCGGGTCGACGGCCGTCTGCACCTCGATCAGGTAGTGCCCGGCCGGGGACTCCTTCGCGGCGGTCCCGGACGGCAGCGCGGCGATGAGGCTGTCGGTGTCCAGCCCGGGCTGCGCCCGGAAGCGCAGCTGCCCGGTCGACCCGGTCAGCTCGGCCGGGCTGCCGGTAGCAACCACGCGACCGTGGTCGATGATCACCACGTGATCAGCCAGCCGCTCGGCTTCCTCCATGAAGTGCGTGGTGAGGATGACCGCCACCCCGGCCGCGCGCAGCGCGCCCACCAGGTCCCAGGTGGCGTGCCGGGCCTGCGGGTCCATCCCGGCGGTCGGCTCGTCGAGGAACACCAGCTCCGGGCGGCCGATGACCGCCGCTGCCAGGGATACCCGCTGCTGCTGCCCGCCCGACAATCGCTTGAACGGCGTCCGCGCGCTGCCCGCCAGCCCCACGATGTCCAGCAGCCAGCGCGGGTCCAGCGGCCGGGCGTGGAACCGCGATAGCAGGGCCAGGTACTCCCCGCACGGGACTGACGGCGGGAAGCCGCCCGCCTGGAGCATCACCCCGACCCGGGGCCGGAGCCGCTGGCCATCGGTCGCCGGGTCCAGCCCCAGCACCCGCACCAGCCCGTCGTCGGCCTTCCGGTACCCCTCGCACGTCTCGATCGTGGTCGTCTTGCCCGCCCCGTTCGGCCCGAGGATGGCGGTGACCTCGCCCCGGGCGGCGGTGAGGCTCAGCCCGTCCACGGCGGCCAGCGCTCCGTAGCGCTTGACCATGCCGGAGATCTCAACGGCGGGCGCATTGCTCACCCCCGCAGTCTATTTGGCGCCCGCGTCCCCGCCACCGCGCGGGCCCGACAATGTGTAGTAGATCATGCGCGGGCTTGCTGGCGGCCCGGCCACCCGGCCTGGGCTTAGCGCAGGTATAAAGTGTCGGCGGCAAGCAGCGCGGCTCGGAGGATGATCACATGGCTGACGACGTGACCGGGGAAGTGCTGGCGGCCGAGGAGCGCCGCTGCGCCGCGATCGCCGCCGAGGACTGGGCCGCGCTCGGCGCCATCGTGGGCGATGACTTCACCTACACCCACTCAACCGGCAAGACCCAGGGCAAGGCCGACTGGATCGCCGGGCTGCGCAAGCGCCGCCGGGCGGTCGAGCACGGCCCCCTCGCGGTCCGCGGCTACGGCGACGTCGCCCTGGTGTCAGGTTCGTCGGTCTACCGCTACGCGGAGCCGTTCCGGGGCGACTCGCCCCACGGCTCGGCCCTCGACGTGCTGCAGGTCTGGGTCCGCCGCCCGGGGGGCTGGCAGATCGTGGCCCAGCACGGCGTAAAGGCCGCCGGCCAGGACTAGTCGCCGGGCGTCCGCCGGGGCGCCCCGCGCGGTGCGGGGCGCCCCGACGCCGGTGTACCTGGCGTGCGGTGCTGGCGGGGACGGTTGTTACGGGGCGCTGAACGTCGGGGTCGCGCCGAGGTTGTGCCAGGACGCGGCCCAGGTCCCCTTCCAGGAGAGCTGGGCGATCACGTTGCTCGTAGTGACCGCGTAAATGTCGAGGGCGGTCGTTACCTGGTCGATGAAGGGAACGGGGGTCCCGGTGATGGTGGTGTCGGTACCGAGGCCGACCCAGCTTGACCAGCTGGTGGTGTAGATGGTCCGGGAGAGGTGACCGCTCGTGGCGGTGGCGTACACCTCGGGGTCGCCCGTGACCGTGTCGGCCAGGGCAACCGGGCTGCCGGTGATGGCGCCGCCAAGGTTGCGCCAGGCCTGCCAGCCGGAGCCGGCCACGAAGGCGAGCTGCTCGACGTTATCGCCGCTGGCCCCGCTGCCGGCGGCGTAGATTTCCAGGTTCGAGGTGATGGGGTCGTAGATGGCGGAAGGGCTGCCGGAGATGGCGCCGCCCCGGCTGTTGACGGCCCAGCTGGTGGTGTAGAGGAACTCGTAGAGCGCCCCGTCGGTGCCGGTGGCGTAGACCTCGGTGAACTTGTGGATGGCGTCGTGCACGGGCGACGGCGTGCCGGTGATGGAGCCGCCGACGTCGTTCCACGACCAGCCGCCCGCGTAGGCGGCCTGCTCCAGGTGGTGGCTCGTGGAGGTCGCGTAGACCTCCATGTTGCCGGTGACGCTGTCGTAGAAGGCCTCGGGGCTGCTGGCGAGCGGGGGGTTGGAGCTGCCGGTGAGGTCCCTCCAGGCCGACCAGCCGGTCCCGGGGACGTAGGCCGTCTGCTCGAGGTGCCCGTTGCTGGCGGTCGCGTACACCTCCAGGTTCCCGGCCGCGGGGTCGTAGGCGGCCGACGGGGTGCCGGTCAGCGTCACCCCGGCTGGCGTCCCCCGGCTGGCCCAGCCGGACCAGGCCGTGACGTAGGCATCCTCCTCCAGCGCCCCGGCGGTGGTGATGCCGTAGACCTCGGTGCTGGAGAAGATCGGGTCGCTGACAACGGGGGTGGTGGCCACGCTGACCGGATGGGACGACGAGGCGATGCTGCCGATTCCGGTCGGCCCGTCATAGCCGGTCCCGGCCGTGCACAGGTAGGGCTCGGCGCAGCTACGCGTACGATCCGGCGGGCGGCCTGGTGGCGGCGCAGGCGGGCGGGGCGGGCTACGCGACCTTGAGTGACCAGCACGGGGACCTGGCGGCGCTGTTCGGGGTGTCCGCGTCCACGTCGGGCCTGGCGGGGACGGCGTCCTACAGCCCGTACGGGACGGTGGCCGAGACCGGGGCGATGCCGCAGGCCGGCTACCAGGGCGACTACACCGACCCGTCGACGGGCCTGGTGATGATGGGCGCCCGCTGGTACAACCCGGCGACCGGCTCGTTCACCAGCAACGACACCATCGCCGGATCCCCGCTGCCGTCCACTGCCGACGGCAACCCGTACGCCTACACCTCGGGCAGCCCGCTAACGCAGGCCGACCCGTCAGGGCACTTGGACTGGACCAGTTACGCGGACAGGCTTGACACGTACGCGGGCGACACTGTGCGTGCCGTGGAGGGTGTCGGCGAGGGCATCGAGTGGGCAGGGCTCGGGGCGGCGGCCGGGGCGGTGGCCGCGTTCACGGCAGGGTTCACCATCGCGGACTGGTTCTTCGATGCCACCCCGGTGGACGGCCAGGATGAGTGCCCTGGGGTGTGCCTGGCTGGCACGCAGCCGGATGACTCGTTCCGATATGGGTGGCGGCCGGCCGTGGGCGGGACGGGCACTGCCGGCAGTACCCGGGGCAGTGCCGGCGGTAGCGCCGGCTTTAGTCCGGCCGGCTGCACGTTCGAGTGCGCCGGCCCGCCGCCGCCCCCGCCCCCTCCGCCCCCG
>DATBEM010000103.1:0-3983 GCA_036276115.1 Trebonia sp. | reverse complement strand
GGCGGGTCTTGCTGGTCCGGGGCGTCGGACGGTGCGTGCTGGCCCGGGTCGCCCGGCTGTGTGCGCTGGCCGGGGCCGGCGGGCGGGTCGTCGTGCGGGCCGGGGTCGGCTGCCGGGGTGAGGGCCCAGCCGGACCGTGGTCCGGGGCCGGGCGGGCGTGGCTGCCCGGGAGGGCGGGGTTGTCGGGGTGGCTGGAGTAGCTGGGTGAGGCGGGTGGCGGTGATGGTGAGGTTGAGGTGGGCGGGGAGCGCGGTCAGGGGCGGGTCGGGGGCGCCGGGCAGGCGCGCTTTCCTGCGGCCGGCGGTGAGGCAGCCGTGACCGATGGCGTGGCCGTTGTGGTCGGTGACGGTGACGCAGGCGGTGGTGTGGGGGCTGGCGGCGGCGAGCGCGGCCAGGGCGCGCGACAGCGCCGGGTCGAGCGGGCCGAAGCCGTGGCTTTCGCCGGGCCGTCGTCGCGGTCCGAGGAGGGTGGCCAGGGGGATGGTCAGGTCGATCGGCTTGGGCGGGCGCGGGGATGACGGCGGCGCCGACCACGGCGAAGATGACGGCGGAGAGGTAGGGGACGCAGGCTGGCCACCGCCGCCGCCGGGACCGTCGTCGCCGGGCTCGTCGTCCTCGGGGCCATCAGAATCGTCGGGGTCGTCGTCCTCGGGTCCGCCGTCGTCGCGGGGGGCAGTGTCGTCGTCGGGGGGCGCGCACCGGCCGTCGCACGTGGTGCACGGGCAGTCGGAGCAGCCGCTGGCGTCCGGCGCGGGCGCGCCCGGGTCGTCCGGCTCCGGCTCGCCCCGGAACCCGCCCTCCCCCGGCGCGCCCAGCCCCACGTCCGGCGGGCCCGCCGCGATCCGCGCCTCCGCGCCGACCTGATTGATCAGGTCCAGGTAGGCCATCGCCCGCAGCTGGTCCGTGAACACGCCGGGGAACGCCTCCGAGTCCTTATAGAGCTGGGCGCGGGCGCACGTCGCCGCGTGCGCGGCCAGGGTCTCGGCGGGCGGCAGGTCGTAGCCGCCCAGGGCCGCCGCGCCCGACCGCTCCCGTCTTAGCGTCACCCGGGCCCGGTTCCGCTCCGCGTGCTCCCTCGCCCGCTCCGCCAGGCCCGGGTCGACGGCGATCGCGGCCTGCGCGGCGATCTTGTCGACCTGACCGAACGTCTTCCCGCCCAGCCGCGGGGCGATCATCGCCTCCGCCGCGGTCTTGTCGGTCTCGCTGAGGAGCTCGAGGGCGTCGCTGACCGCCCTCGCCTTGGGGTAGGTCAGCGTCCCGTCCTCGAGGAGGGCGCCGATGGCGGGCAGCAGCGCGCCCAGGTCCCACGCGGTCTGCATGAGCTTCTCGGCCGAGACGGGGCTCATCGCCAGCGCGAGCGCGACCTCGGTCGTCAGCGACCTCGACCACTCATCGGGCAGGTCCCCGTGATAGCCGCCGCCGAGGCCGTCGCCGTCTTCCCGGATCGCGGCCCGGATCAGGCCGAGCTTGGCCGCCGACCACAACGACTCCAGCGCCGCCGCCGCCCGCACCGCCCCCACGATCTGCTCCCGCGAACCGCCCCCGCACCGCCAGCCCTGCCCCGCCGCGCCCTCAAGCGCGGCCGCCAGCGCCGCCGACGGCGGCGCCGAGTCCCACACCCCGCCCGCCGCGAACCCCGCCACACCCGGATCAGCCGACCCCGACGGCGCATCGGACTCCGCGCCCGGGCCTGGGTCGGACGGTGCGCCCGGGCCGGGGGTTCCGTCGCCGGGTCCGGACTCGGCCGAGTCATTGGCCGACGGGCCGGGATCACGGGTCTCGCCGCGGGCCTGGGAAGCGGCCGCGCCGCCGGCCGACGGGCCGGCGGCCGGGGCCGGGCCGCCGGGCAGGCCGGGGGCGTCGGCGGGCTCGTCGCCCGCCCCGCCCCTCTCGCCCGGCTGCGAGTCCATCGGCTCCCCCAAATTGATCTTGGAATATAAGTTCTAGTACTTGAACGCTATCAACCGGCACCGACAATCCAGGGGTCGCGAACGCCTCTCGTCGGGATTTTTTTCGGCCAATTCATGGAGATTCTGCTACGCTCGAACTCGTGAGCAAGAAGGGACCTGGTGTGGTTCGCGAGACGCGGGATCTAGCCCCAACTGGGGCTGGGCCGAGGCTAGAGGACGCAGAACTCGTTGCCCTCGGGGTCGGTCATGACGAAGTGATCGGGCACCCCGTCCTGGATGTCCTCGCGGACCACGGTCGCGCCCGCATCGGTCAGGCGCGCGACCGCCTCAAGCACCCGCGCCCAGCGGACTTCCTGCGGCTCGCCGCGGCCGCCTCCCGCCTGCACGTCCAGGTGGACCCGGTTCTTGGCGGTCTTGGCCTCGGGGACCTTCAGGAACGAGATGCTGGGCCGAAGGCCGCCTGGGTCCTGGAGGTAGGCGCCGTCACCCCATTCCTCGGGTGGGACGCCGACGCTCGCGAGGTACTCTTCCCAGGTCGCGAACCCCGCCGGCGGCCCGCCGTCCACGTACCCCAGGGCCTGGCGCCAGAACGCCGCCAGGGTGGCCGGGTCGGCGCAGTCGAACGTGATCGTCCATGCCGTGCTCATCAGCGCGCTCCTGTGAACTCGAGATCGTGCGGCAAGCCCCGCCCCGGGGGGGCGTCGCCCAATACTTACCTGGCAGGTCTGACATCTGAGCGACGAACGTCGAAGACGACATGCGCACACCTAGGGAGAGACGCATGGCTATCCAATATCAGCTGGTCATGAACTGCGCCGACCCGGACCTGATGGCCCGGTTCTGGGCCGTCGCGCTCGATTATGAGCTCGAGCCCGCTCCGGACGGCTTCGCTACCTGGGATGACTGGCGGCGCGACAAGGGCCTGCTTGCGACCGTGGGGGTTGGCGCCGACAGCATCATCGACCCCGAGGGCCGCTCGCCCCGCATCTGGTTCCAGGTATCGCCGGACGGTAAGACAGTGCCGAACCGGCTCCACCTCGACATTCACGCCAGCGGCGGCTGGACGCTGCCGGCCGCGCTCCGCAAGGAGCGGATCGACGCCGCGGCCGAGCGGCTCTGCGAGCTCGGCGCCACCCTGGTGGCGACGGGAGACCCGGAGTTCTACGCGGTGGGGATGAAAGACCCGGAGGGCAACGAGTTCGACATCAACTGACGACGGCCAGCGGCCGCCCGCGCCGACGGCAGCAGCGCATGGCAAGGTAGCGGCATGGAAACCGAGTCGTTCCTCGCCGCGGCGTCGGAGCTGCTGGCCATTCAGTCAACCGCCGACCGCCCGACTGACCTCGGCCGGGCGCTCGACTTCGCCGTCGACTTCGCCGGACCCGGCTGCACCGTCGAGCGGTTCGAATCCGGCGGTAAGCCGAGCGCGCTCCTCTACGTCGGCCCGGACCGACCGCAACGGTTCCGGCTCATCCTCAACGCGCACCTCGACGTGGTGCCGGCCCTGACCGAGCAGTTCCGCCCGCACCGCAAGGGTGACCGCCTGTACGCCCGCGGCGCCCAGGACATGAAGGTGTCCGCGCTCGTGCAGGCGCAGGTCTTCCGCGAACTGGTCCGCGCGGTGCCTTACCCGCTGGGGTTGCAGTTGGTCACCGACGAGGAGGTCGGCGGCCGCAACGGCACCCTGCACCAGATCAAGCAGGGCGTCAGCGGCGACTTCGTCGTGATCGGAGAGCACAGCGGGCTGCGCATCGTGACCGACTCCAAGGGGATGATCACCGCCACCCTGCGGGCGGTCGGCCGCAGCGGCCACGGCGCCTACCCGTGGCTCGGCGACAACGCCCTGCTGAAGCTGAACACGACCATCGGCCGGATCCTGGGCCAGTACCCGGTTCCCGACGCCGAGGCCTGGCGCACCACCGTGAACGTCGCCCGCGTCGAGACCGCCAACACGGCGTTCAACCAGGTCCCCGCCACAGCCGAAGCGTGGCTGGACATCCGCTTCCCCGCCGGGGATCCCGACCTGGACGGCACGACCGCGGACCAGCTCGCCGGGTACCTGGCCGGATTCTG
>DATBEM010000102.1:0-14379 GCA_036276115.1 Trebonia sp. | reverse complement strand
GCGGACGGTCCGGGTGATGACGGGCGGCATCCCGGCCGGGTGCCGGAGCCGGAGGATCTGCCCCTTCACCGGCCGGAACGCCCGCCGCAGCGGCTCCGGCAGGCCCCCGACCTGCCCGGTCCGCCAGCCGGCGGCGAGGACGACCGCCCGGGCCGCGATCAGCTCGCCCGGGCCGGCCCTTCCTTCGCCGGTGGCCCCCGCCCCGGCTGTACCCCCAGGCCCGGCTGTACCCCCAGGCCCGGCTGTGCCCCCCGGCCGAGCAGCGCCCCCGGGCCGAGCAGCGCCCCCCGGCCGAGCAGCGCCCCCGCGCCCGGCCGCGTCCTCGGGGCCGTCCCCGGCGGGCACGGCGTAGACGCCGGCCGCCCGGCCGCCGGCGGTAGCCACGGCGGTGACGGTGGCGCGGGTGAAGCGGGCGCCCGCCGCCCGGGCGGCGGCGCGCAGGGCGGCGGCGTAGCGGCGGTTGTCGACCGAGAGGTCGCCTACTGCCAGGACGCCGCCGTGGATGCCGGGGGCCAGGAACGGCTCGAGGTCACGGCAGCCGCGGGCGTCGAGGGGGTCGGCCCGCAGGCCGAGGGAGCGGCGGAAGCCCGTGAGCCGGGCCAGCCGGTCGTGGTCGGCCCGGTCCAGCGCGACCGCGAGGGTTCCCTCGGTGCGCAGCCCGGTGGCCAGGCCGCAGGCCGCCTCCGCCTCGGCGGCGAAGGCGGGGAAGCGGGCCACGGCGAGCAAGTTGAGCGCGAGCAGGTCCTGCTCGCCGAACATCGATTCGGAGACCGGGCCGAGCATGCCCGCCGCCACGTCGGTCGCGGCGTCGCCCCGGCCAGGGTCCACGACGACGACCGACAGGCCCAGCCGGGCCGCCCGCCAGGCGATCGCGGTCCCGATCACGCCGCCGCCCGCGATGACGACATCGGCGGCCCCGCCGCGCGGGCGGGCGCCGGGAAGCGGGCCGGGTTGGCGCGAGGCGCTCATGGCAGGCGTCCTCCCTTCGCCGGCATTACCCGGATCAGGTTCAACGGTCGGAGGCGCGGTTGCCTCCCTCTCAGCCCCGTGCCAGGGCTCCCGTGGGTTCTTTGCCCCAGTTTACTCGCCGTTCACCGCGGCCTCGAGCCGGGTGGCGAGGGCCGCGGCGGCCGCGCCCGGGTCGCTGGCCTCGGTGATCGCGCGGACGACGACAACCCGGCGGGCGCCGGCCGCGAGGACCTCATCGAGGCTGGCCGCGGTGATGCCGCCGATGGCGAACCAGGGCCGCCGGGGCGCCCGCGCCGCGACGTGCCGGATGAGCTCAAGGCCGGTGCCGGGGCGGCCGGGCTTGGTCGGGGTGGCCCAGACCGGGCCGGCGCAGAAGTAGCCGACCCCGGGCTCGGCCGCCGCCAGGTCGGACTGGTCCGGGCTGTGGCTGGAGCGGCCGATGACGGGCCCGGCGCCCAGCACCCGCCGCGCGACCGCGACCGGGAGGTCGTCCTGGCCCAGGTGGAGCACGTCGGCCCCGGCGGCGAGGGCCACGTCGGCCCGGTCGTTGACCGCCAGCAGCTTGCCGTGGCGGCGGCAGGCGTCGGCGAAGGCCTCCAGCAGGGCGAGCTCCTCGCGCGCCTCCAGCCCCTTCTCCCGTAGCTGGACGATGTCCACCCCGCCGGCGAGGACCGCGTCCAGGAACGGCGCCAGGTCCCCGGTGCGGCGGCGCCCGTCGGTGCACAGGTACAGCCGCGCGCCCGCTAGCCGCGGATCGGCGCTCGCGTTCGTCACGGTGCCTGCGTCAGTGCCGGTGCCTACGTCAGTGCCGGTGCTCGCGTCAGTCACGGGTCCCATGCAACCACCCGGCGGTCACCGCCGCGCGGCCGGCCGCCCGCGCCCGGCTGTGCGAGATAGCTATTAGCCGTACCTGGCTGCGGACCGTGACGCCCGCATCGTGAATCGCGATTCACACTACGGCGAGCAGGCATCTAAGCAGCACGAATTGCTGGCGCAAACCGGTGCGTTCACTCCCTTATCATACTAACGCTCTGTAATTAATAGTTGGCTGCATGTGTTGCGCCTGCGCGCGATGGTGCAGGAGTGATGACATGAGCAAGCAAAAGTCACTGATGATATCCGTAGCGTCCCTTGCGATCGCCGCCGCCGTGACCTCGATCGCGACCGTTCCGGCCCGGCCCGGCGGCGCGGCCGCGGGCGCGGGGAGAGCCCCGGCGGGCGGCGCGGTAACCGGCAAGGCGGCCCCGGCGGCCAAGGCGGTCGGGGGCGGCGGCGCGGCCCGGGCCAGCCACGCCTCCGGCGCTGGCATCATGGCGTCCGCCGGCGCCCAGCAGCTGTGCGGCTACAACATCGGGCCGGTCCGCAACGGGGCCTACACGGTGCAGAACAACGAGTGGGGCTCCAGCCAGAAGGAGTGCGTCACCACCGGCGGCGCCAGCGGCGGGGCCGCGTTCCAGGTGAGCACCTCGGCGATGAGCAACCCGACCAAGGGCCCGCCCGGCGGCTACCCGTCGATCTACGCGGGCTGCCACTGGGGCCAGTGCACGGCGGGCGGCCTCGCGCGGACCCCGCTGCCGGTCTCGGACCTGACCCCCGGCCGGGTGACGTCGACCCTGGTGACCACGACGCCGCCGTCCGGCGCCTACGACGTGGCCTACGACATCTGGGTCAACCAGGCGCCCACCACCAAGACCGAGCCGAACGGGACCGAGGTCATGGTGTGGCTCAACCATGCCGGGGGCGTCCAGCCCGCGGGGTCCGTGGTCGCCAGGAACGTCCTGATCGGCGGGCATACCTACGACGTCTGGTACGCCAAGGGGACCTCGGCCGCCGGCGGCACGGTCACGTTCAACATGACCACCCCGACCGCCGCGGTCTTCAACCTGGACATCGGCCAGCTCGTCCAGTCCGCGAGCACGCACGGGTGGGCGAACCGGACCTGGTACCTGATCGACGTCGAGGCCGGGTTCGAGCTCTGGCAGGGCGGCGCGGGCCTGGCCGTGAACGACTTCAGCGTCGCCCTCGGCACCCGGCCCTTCGTCGGCACCCCGCCGGTCAGCATCGGCCCGCCGGGCATGCCCGCGCGGCATTCCTAGCCGATCGCGCCCACCACGCGCGTGATCGCCTCGGCCTCCCAGCCGGGCGCCATGACGTGCACTCCCGCGACGCCGGGGACCTTGCGGAGCTGCTCGACGGCGCGGGCCGCCACCTCGACCCCGGCGGCCTTCGCCTCCGCGCCCGACAGCCCCGCCAGGGCGGCGAACGTGGCGTCGTCCACCTCGACGCCGGGAATGTGCTTGTGCATGTGCTCCAGGGCCCCGGTGCTGCGCGGCGGCATGACGCCGACCAGCACCGGAGCATCGCCGAGGATGCCCGACTCCACGTGCGGGGTGAACCAGTCCGCGAACCGGGCCACGTCGTAGACGACGTTGGTCTGGAAGAAGCGGGCGCCCGCCGCGACCTTGCCGGCGATCTTGGCCTCGGCGTCCACCAGGGGGTTGAGGGCCGCCGCGACGAAGAAGTCGGTCGGCTCGGCGAGGCTCTCCCCGGCCGCCAGGCGCCCGGCGTTCATGCCCGCCACGAGCCGCAGCAGGCCGCCCGAGTCAACGTCGCCGACGAACGTGGCCAGCTCGGCGTACTTGCCGACCTGGAGCGGGTCACCGGACAGCACGAGCAGGTTGCGGACGCCGACCGCCCACGCGGCGAGCAGGTCGGACTGGATCGCGAGGAGGTTGCGGTCGCGGGTGGTGACCTGCATGATCGGCTCGACGCCCTGCTCGATGAGCCAGGAGGCGGTGACGACGGGGGAGACCTTCGGGCTCGCGGCCGGGTTGTCGGTGACGTTGGCGGCCTCGATGAGGCCCTTGACCATCGCCGCGGCCCGGCGCACTGGCTCGGCGACGGGGTTGCTCGGCGGCGAGAGCTCAGCCGTCACCGTGAACTTCCCGCTGGCCAGTACGTCACGCAAGCTCATGATCGCGACTACGTCCTCCCCGCTGGCTACCTCAGCCGAGCATGCCTCCCATCATCCCCCTCAGCCCTGTCCCGGCAAATGGGACAAACCACAAGCACCTGGCGTGGCTCCTGGGACCTGGCACTCATCCCTCGCCCACCGCGCCCAGGATCGCCCCGCTCGCGCAGCCTAGCGCGGCCAGCTGCTCGGGCGTGAGGTTGTCGATGACAAGCCGCCGGACGGCGTCGACGTGGCCCGGGGCGGTCTGGACGACCTTGTCCCAGCCGTCGTCGGTCAAGACGGCGTTGACGAAGCGCCCGTCGCCCGGGCAGGACTCGCGGCGCATCCAGCCGCGCTTCTCCAGGCGGCTGACCACGTGCGACAGCCGCGACAGGGAACCGCTGGCCATCGCGGCCAGGTCGCTCATCCGCAGCCTGCGGCCCTCGGCCTCGGACAGGGCGGACAGGACCATGTACTCGAAGTTGCTGATGCCCGCGTCTCGCTGGAGCTGGGCGTCCAGGGCGCTGGGCAGCCGGAACAGCAGCGCCGCCAGCTGCCGCCAGGCGGCCTGCTGGTCGGCGTTGAGCCAGTTCGCGCTGGTACCCGCCATGTATCCAGGATACGCAGGATATTGACGGTTCAAGCGGGGAGCGGCGCTTAACTTGAAGCTTCAACTTCCGGGCGGGCGGCGATCGCGGCGAGCCGCGCTTGCGCCGGCCGGGCGCGGGGATGATGCTAGGGCGGTGTACCCGGGTGGAGGGATAGAGGGCCGGTTGAGGCAGCGCCTGAGGCGCCGGGCGATGGCCGGGCGCGTGACCTACCTGCTGGAGCCGAAGAACTGGATCATCGTCACCGTCGTCGGCGTCGGCTGGCGCTACGGTGGCCTGGCCGGCCTGGGCTGGGGCGTGGTCGCGGCGCTGTTCGCGGCCGTGCTGCCGCAGCTGTTCATCACCGGCGGCGTGCGGCGCGGCCGGTGGGCGGACCGCAACGTCGGGGCCCGCGGCCCGCGGCTGGTCGTGCTCGGGTTCATCCTCGTGTCGGTCCTGGCGGGCCTGCTGGTGCTGGCCGCGTTCAGCGCCCCCCGCCAGCTCACCTGGTACTTCGGCTGCATGCTGGGGTCGGTCGCGCTGCTGGCGCTGATCACGACCGCGTGGAAGATCTCGATCCACTGCGCGGTGGCGGCCGGCTCGGTGACGATCCTCGCCCTCATCTACGGGCCGTGGCTCTACCTCGGCTACGCCCTGGTCGCGCTGACCGCGTGGTCGCGGGTGGAGCTCGGCGACCACACCCGCGCCCAGGTCGTCGCGGGCTGGGTGCTCGGCGCCGCGGCGGCCGTCGTGAGCTACCGCCTCATCCGCTGACGGCCCGCCGGGCGCCTCCCGCGGGCCGCTACAGCGACCAGACGCGGGCGGTGGCGTCGGCGCTCGCCGTCGCCAGCAAGGCCCCGTCCGGGGAGAAGACGACCGAGTTGACCGCGTTCTGGTGGCCGGTCATGGTGGCCCGGACCTCGCCCTTGGCGGTGTCCCAGACCCGGACCGTGCCGTCGTAGCTGGCCGAGGCGAGGCGGGCCCCGTCGGGGCTGAAGGCGGCCGTGAACACCGAGCCGCCGTGGCCCTCCAGGGTGGCGACCGGCTGGCCGGAGGCGACCTTCCACAGCCGGACGGTGGCGTCCTCGCTGGCGGTGGCGATCAGCGCGCCGTCGGGCGAGAACGCGGCGCCCCAGACGGTGCCGGAGTGGCCGGCCAGGGTGGCGGTGAGCTGCCCGGTCCTGGTGCTCCAGAGCCGGGCGGTTCCGTCGAAGCTGGCGGTGGCGACGATCGCGCCATCGGGGCTGAACGACGCGGCCGACACGATGCCCTCGTGCCCGCCGAGGACGCCGACGGGCTTGCCCCCCTTGACCTCCCAGACCCGGGCGGTGCCGTCGCCGCCGGCCGTGACCAGCAGCCGCCCGTCGCCCGAGAAGCGGGCCGAGTAGACGATGTCGGTGTGCCCGGCCAGGACCGACCGGGCGGTGCCGGACGACGGCTCCCACAGCCGGGCCGTCTCGTCGTAGCTGGTGGTCGCGAGGACGGCCCCGTCGGGCGAGAAGGCGATCCCGAAGACCGGCAGCTTGTGGCCCCGCAGCTCGCGGGCGCACTGGCCGGTGCGCACGTCCCAGACCCGGGGGGTGTCATCGGCGCTGGCGGTCGCGACGATCGCGTGGCTCGGGCTGAACGCCGCCGCGAACACCGGCTCGCTGTGGCCCTGCAGCACGTGCGTCACCTCGCCGGCCTTGACCTTCCACAGCCGGGCCGTGGCGTCCTCGCTGGCGGTGGCGAGCAGGGCGCCGTCCGGCGAGAACGCCACCGAGTTCACCGCCCCGGTGTGGCCAGCCATGGTGCGGGCCACTTCGATGTCGGTCATGCCACTCGCCTTCTCGGGGTTTGGCTTCTCGCCCGGCCGGGCCGCCGTACCGGTGCTCGGCGGCAGCGCGGGGGCCGGGGCGCGCTTGCTCGCGCCGCACAGTGATACGCGCGCTATATTCTGCCCGCTTCGGCGGCCGTCGTTGTCAGTTTCCCCGCCTTCACGCGGAGTTTGCATGATCTTGTGACATTCGCACCGGGCACGGGGCGGCTACGCTTTGCCCGTGCGCCTGGAGATGGTTGGCAAGCGGTACGGGGCCCGGCAGCCCTGGGTGGTGCGGGGGATGTTCGCCGACGTCGCGGGCGGGCGGCTGATCCGGGTCGAGGGCCGCAACGGGACCGGGAAGTCGACGCTGCTGAAGGTGGTCGCCGGGGTCTGCGCGCCGTCGGCCGGGCGGGTGACCGGGCGGCCGCGCTGCGGCTACGTGCCCGAGCGGTTCCCCGGCGGGCTGCCGTTCACGGCGCGCGACTACCTGCTGCACCTGGCGCGGGTGCACGGCCTGCGCGGGCCGGCCGGGCCGCGGGCGGTCGATGAGTGGCTGGAGCGGCTCGGGGCGGCGTCCTTCGCCCGCGCCCCGCTGCGGACCCTGTCCAAGGGGATGACCCAGAAGGTGGCGATCGCCCAGGCGCTGCTGCCGCGGCCGGGGCTGCTGGTGCTGGACGAGGCGTGGACCGGGCTGGACCAGGCCGCCCGGGGCACCCTGGAGGCGGCCGCCGCCGAGCGGGCCGACGACGGGGCGGCCGTGCTGTTCGTCGACCACGACCCGGCCCGGCTGGCGGGGCAGGCGAGCGAGCGCTGGCGGCTGGACGGCGGCGGGCGGGTCACCGTGCTCGCGGGCGACAACGCGGCGCCCGCCCCGGATGCCCGGGCGGTGCTGGTGATCGAGGCGGACGGCATCGAGGCGGCGTCGCTCGCCCTGGCGGGCGAGCTGCCGGGGGTGCTGGCGGCCCGCGCCCGGCCCGCCGGCCGGGTCACGCTCCGGGTCGCGGCCGGGCGCTCGGATGAGGCGCTGCGGGCGCTGCTGGCCTGGGACGGCGTGCACGTCGCGGGCATCCACGAGGAAGCCGCGCCGCCGGCCGCGAGCCGGCCCGAAGAGACGGGGAGCGGGCGATGAGCGCGCTGCTGCGCTACCAGGCGACGATCCTGGCCCGGTCCTACCGGTGGATCGTCCCGCTGGTGGTCTACGCGCTGCTGGTGGCGGTCGGCGACGAGGGGGCGACGCAGCTGGCCAGCGGGCTGGACTGGAGCGCGGCGATGCTCGTCCCGGCCGTCGCCCTGCTGACCAGGTCGGCCCTGACGGCCGAGCCAGACGCGGCCCGGGCCGTCGTCGCGGCGGCCGCCGGCCCCCGGCGGGCGCAGGTCGCGGCGCTCATCGCCGCCCTCGGCTTCGGCGCGGTCCTGGCCCTGGCGGGCGCCGCCTTCGAGGTCCTCCTGGGCGAGTCGGTCGCGGCCCGCCCCGCCGGCGGGGTCGCCGGGAACGTCGCCGCCACCGCCGGGCACCCCGCCACGCTGCTGGCGGGCCTGGCGACGGCCGTCGTGTGCCTGCTGGTCGGCTCGGCCGCGGGCGCGTTGTGCAACCCGCCGCTGCTGCGCCACCCCGGCGCGGCCCTGCTGAGCACGCTCACGGCGGTCGTCATCGCCCTGGTGGCCGACGTCTCCCCCGCCGCCGCGGCCCTGCGCACCCCCGTGCCGTCCACGTACGCGGCCCCGCCGCCGCACTGGCCGGGCCTGGTCCCCCTCCTGGCGGCCCTGGCGCTGGCCGGGGCGACCTGGTCCCTGTCGGCCTGGGTGGCCGCCCGCCGCGACGCCCATGCTTCTGCCGCTTAGCCCGAAATGCCCGGGGGCCACGTGTTGAGGTTCGGGAGGCGGGGGTAGAGGATTGCTCCGGCGGTACGGGGGCATTGCGTCCAATGCGCGTCCAATGCGCCCCGTGCGCCCCCGGCAGGGTCCGCGCCCACGGAAGGAACAACGTTGCCAGAGCCGTCAATCCTGGGGATCGTGCTCGCCGGCGGGGCCGGCACCCGGCTCGCGCCGCTGACGGATGACCGGGCCAAGCCCGCGGTGCCGTTCGGCGGCGTGTACCGGCTCATCGACTTCGCGCTGTCGAACATGGCCAACGCGGGCGTGCGCAAGATGGCGGTGCTGACCCAGTACAAGAGCCACAGCCTGGACCGGCACATCTCCACTACCTGGCGGCTGACGGACCTGCTCGGCAACTTCGTGACCCCCGTCCCGGCCCAGCAGCGGCTCGGCCCGCACTGGTACACCGGCTCGGCCGACGCGATCTACCAGTCGATGAACCTGATCAACGACGACAGCCCGGACCTGGTGGTGGTCGTCGGGGCGGACCACGTCTACCGGATGGACGTGCGCCAGATCATCGACCAGCACCTGGCCCACAACGCCGGCGTCACGCTGGCGGCGCTGCCGGTGAGCCGGGCCGACGCGAAGGCGTTCGGGATCGTGGGAGTGGCCGACGACGGGCGGGCGATCACCAGCTTCGTGGAGAAGCCGAGCGACCCCCCGCCGCTGCCCGGCTCCCCCGGCGAGTCGTTCGCGTCGATGGGGATCTACGTGTTCTCGACCGAGGTGCTCAAGAGCGCGCTGCGACGGGACGCCCAGGACGAGGCCAGCCGGCATGACATGGGCGGCAGCATCATCCCGATGCTGACCGGCGACGGGCTGGCGCAGGCGTACGACTTCCTCAGCAACGACGTGCCCGGCGCGACCAAGCGCGACGCCGGCTACTGGCGCGACGTGGGCACCATCGACGCCTACTTCGACGCGCACATGGACCTGCGCAGCGTGTCGCCGCTGTTCAACCTGTACAACGACAAGTGGCCGATCCTGACCCACATGCCCTCGCTCCCGCCGGCCAAGTTCGTGCACGACAGCGGCGACCGGGTCGGGCGGGCGATCGACTCCCTGGTCTCCAACGGCGTCGTCGTCTCCGGCGGCCTGGTCCGGCAGTCGGTGCTGTCCCCCGGGGTCCGGGTCAACAGCTGGTCACGGGTCGAGACGTCGGTCATCTTGCACAACGTCCAGGTCGGGCGGCGGGCGGTCGTGCAGAACGCGATCATCGACAAGAACGTCGTCATCCCCGAGGGGGCGCAGGTCGGGGTGGACAAGGAGCACGACCGGGCGCGCGGGTTCGCGGTGTCCCCGGGCGGGATAACCGTGGTCGGTAAGGGGCAGGAGGTGCCATTGTGACCGAGAGAGCGGCCGCCCCCGGGCGGCTCAGCGTCGCCCTGCTCACCCGCGAGTACCCGCCCGAGGTGTACGGCGGGGCGGGAGTGCACGTGGAGTACCTCGCCCGCGAGCTGGCCAGCCTGGTCAGCGTGACCGTGCACTGCCAGGGGGCGGACCGCCCGGCGGCGGTCGCGCACCGGGGCGACCCGGCCTTGGGCGACACCGCGCTGCGGACGTTCTCGGCCGACCTGTCGATGGCCGACGCCTGCGCGGGCGCGGACCTGGTCCACTCCCACACCTGGTACGCCAACCTGGCCGGGCACCTGGCGTCGATGCTGCACGGCATCCCGCACGTCATGACGATGCACTCGCTGGAGCCGCTGCGGCCGTGGAAGGCCGAGCAGCTCGGCGGCGGGTACGCGCTGTCGTCGTGGGCCGAGCGGGAGGCGGCGAACTCCGCCGCCGCCGTCATCGCCGTCTCCGAGGGCATGCGGGCCGACATCCGCCAGGCCTACCCGTACGTCGATCCCGAGCGGGTCCGGGTGATCCGCAACGGCATCGACACGGCCGAGTACGCCCCCGACCCCCGCACTGGCGTGCTGGAGCGGTACGGGATCGACCGGGCCCGGCCGTACGTCGTCTTCGTGGGCCGGGTGACGCGCCAGAAGGGGCTGCCGGTGCTGCTGCGGGCGGCGGCCGCCCTCGACCCGGCGGTCCAGCTCGTGCTGTGCGCCGGCGCGGCCGACACCCCGGAGCTCGCGGCCGAGGTCGGCGGGCTGGTCGAGGGGCTGCAGGACACCCGGTCGGGGGTGCGCTGGATCCCTGAGATGCTGCCCAAGCCGTCGGTCATCCAGCTCCTCACCCACGCCCTGGCGTTCGTGTGCCCCTCGGTGTATGAGCCCCTCGGCATCGTGAACCTGGAGGCGATGGCGTGCGGCACCGCCGTGGTCGCCTCCCGGGTGGGCGGCATCCCCGAGGTCGTCGAGCACGGGGTGACCGGGCTGCTCGTCCCCCCGGACGACCCGCCCGCGCTGGCCGAGGCGCTCAACTCGCTGGCGGGCGACCCCGGCCGGGCCGAGATCTTCGGGCTGGCGGGCCGCAACCGGGCCGTGGCCGAGTTCAGCTGGGAGGCCGTCGCGGGCGTGACCGCCGCCCTGTACTCGACCCTGGTCAAGGGCTGAGCCAGGGACTGAGCCAAGGGCCGAGGCGAGGACTGAGCCAAGGGCCGAGTCACGGGCCGGGACCGCCCGGTCATGGCCCGCCCACGCGGCCGACCCCGGCCAGGACGTGGGCGCCGGTCAGCGGGGGCCGGCCGGCGGGCGCGCCCGGGGCCCAGTCAGCCGCGAAGACCAGCCCCGGCGGGCGGATGATACCGGCCCCGCCGAAGAACGACGCGATTTCTTCCGGCGAGTGGTTGTACAGCGGCCCGGCCGCGTACTCGCGGGCCAGCCGCTCCCCGGTCGCGGGCGTCCCGCAGCCGGCCGAGATGATGAGGTAGCTGCCGGGGGCGAGGGACTCGGTGAAGGAGCGCATGATCTCGCGGGCCTGGGTGGCGGGCAGGAAGTGCAGGACCATCGCGGCGACCACGGCCACCGGCCGCCGGGGGTCGATCAGGCTCAGTACCTCGGGGTGGTTGAGGACCGCGCGGGGGCGGGTGATGTCGGCCCGCACGGCGGTCGTGGTGCCGTCCCCGGTCAGCAGGGCCGTCGCGTGGATGATGACCATCGGATCGTGGTCGACGTAGGCCACCCGCGCGCCCGGGAGCGCCTGCTGGGCGACCTGGTGGGTGTTGGCGGTCGTCGGCAGCCCCGAGCCGAGGTCCAGGAACTGGGCCACTCCCTGGGCGGCGACCCAGCGGACGGCCCGGCCGAGGAACTCCCGGTTCTGCCGGGCCAGCCGGGCCAGCTCGGGCGACACCTCGATGAGGCGGGCGGCGTCGGCCCGGTCAGCCGGGAAGTTGTCCTTCCCTCCGAGCAGGAAGTCCCAGACCCGGGCGATGCTGGGCCGGGTGACGTCGATCCCGGCCGTCTCGCCCGAACGCCGGTGGCTCGCATTGGCGCTCCCGGAGTCGCCGGCGCCGAAGTCAGCGGGCACCGGGCAGGCTTTCGGGTATTCCGTGCTCCTGGCCGTCGTCGCCAATTCGGTCGGCGGGCGTGAAGGCGGCGAGAAAGTGCGCGTCCAGGCCGTCGGGCGCCGGGGCGGTGAACCCGCAAACGCATGCGCATTGGGTGGTCTCGTCGTGGAACTGGCCATCGGCCCCAACCGCGTTCTGGGGTGCGAAGACGCTTAGCAAGTGGTCCTCCAGCGTCTCGTCGCCCTGCGCGGTGAACCCGCACAGGCAGCGGGCTGCAATCATCGAGTTTCCCTTCACTGAAAAGAATTCTGGCGATTATTAAAGCGCGCTCACGGCGTCTCGATGATCGCCCAGGTGACCTTGCCGGGCGTTTCCGGCGGGTAGTAGTAGCCCCATTCGGCGCTGAGGGCGGCGACCAGGGCCAAGCCCCGTCCCCCCTCCTCGTCCGCCCCGGCCCGGTGCGGCACGGGCGCGCGGACGCAGGCGTCCCAGGCGAGGATGGCCACCGTTGCCGGGGCGGCTGGCCGGCCGCCCGGCCAGCCGCTCCGGCCGCCGGCCAGATCCTCGGCCCGGCCACCGGCCCTTCCGCCGCGCAGCCACAGCCGGACCGGCGGCACCGGCCCGGTCCACTGGACCACCTGGGTGGCGGCCACCGAGTTGGCCAGCAGCTCGCTGCTCACGGCCCAGGCGGCGTCGGTGAATTCTGGCAGCGACCATTCGGTGAGGCGCGCGGCAATCCGCCGGCGGCCGATCCCGGGCGCGCTGTCGTCGGCGGCGAGCTCCAGCGCGTCGCAATGCCGCAGGCGGGCCAGGCGGCGCTTGTCCGGGGCAGCGGGCCGAACCGGGAGCGCGGCCGGGAACACGGCCGGGGAAAAGCTCCGCGTCCCGTCAGGCATGCTCATTCATTGTCCCCCTCTCGGGCTTGCTTAAGGCATGCGGAATAGGGCCGCTGGCACGCGGCCGCAATCTCGCGCTCAGTGAAGATTTCGGGTGCTTATTTCTTGGTGTGGCTTAAGATTTCATACGCCAGCGGGCTAGGCTAGCCATACCGCAGGTCCCTCGGACACGTTCGGGGGGTACACGGGCCCATCGGGGCCTTCGGATAGCCGGGAGGTAGATCAATGCCGATCCAGAAGCGCGACCCCAAGACCGACCCGAAAGCGGCATTGGGTGAGGCGCTGCGCCAGCTCCGGCTGGACTGCGGCCTCACCCAGGCGGCGGCGGGCGCGCGGATCGAGGGGTACACGGAGGACTCGATCCAGAAAGCCGAGACGGGCTACCAGGTCCCGGTGGACGACCTGTTCGACAAGATGACGAGGGTGTACAAGGTGACCCCTCGCGAGCTCAAGATCTTGCAGGTCATGCTGGCCACCGCCCGTTCCGCCCAGGCGAAGGTGCCGGTGTTCTTCGAGAAGTACTTCTCGGCCGAGCTCAAGGCGACGTTCGTGCGGCTGTGGGGCCTGGACCTGATCCCCGGCCCGCTGCAACTGCGCGAGCTCGCCCTCGCGATTTACCAGATGGCCGGCTACGACGAGCAAAGCGCCGGCGCCGAAGCCGACCTGCGCTACAAGCGGCACGCCAAGGTCGAGGGCCCCGACGCGGTGCAGGTCACCGCGATCATCTACGAGCCGGTGCTGTACCGCCTGGTCGGTGACCCCGCCCTGATGGTGAAGCAACTGGAGCACCTGCTGACACTGTCGTACCGGCGCAACGTCACGATCCAGGTCGTCCCCGACGCCGGCTACTTCGCCGGGGTCGAGGGGCAATTCGCTATCGCGACCGGCCCGGAGATCCCGGATACTGTGGACATGGAGACCGTGATCGACCACGTGACGGACGACCCGGCCATGGTCGCCACGGTCCTCGCCCTGTGGGAAGAGGTCCACGGCCACGCCCTCACCGTCGCGCAGTCGCGCCAAGTCATAACGGAGGCAATCGAGAGATGGAAAAGCCAGCAGACCTGAGCCCGGCCTGGCGCAAGTCCAGCTACAGCGGCAACGGCGGCGGCTCGTGCGTCGAGGTGGGCTCGCTCCCGTGGCGCAAGTCGAGCTACAGCAGTAACGGCGGCGGCTCGTGCGTGGAGGCGGCGCACGCCCCCGGCGCGGTGCTCGTCCGCGACACCACCCAGCACGGGCGCGGCCCGGTCCTGCGGGTGTCCCCCGCCGACTGGACCCGCCTCACCGCGACGATCCGCGTCCCCGGCCCGCTCGCCTAGCCGCCAGGCCTGGCCAGCCGCCAGGCTCGCCTAGCCGCCAGACCCGGCTGCGGCCCGTCCCTGGCGATCATGAGGGCGGCCGACGGCGGGCCGGCTATCGCGGTGAGCTTTGGCTCTCCGGTAAATATTTGCCATATACGGCAAATATTTACCGGCTAGCGAAAACTTACCTGGGAAAAATTGTGCCGCTAGTGGTCTTCGGGTCCAGTGTGGCGTGTGTGACTGGCGGGGTGGGTGTCGGCGTGCTGGCTGCGAGGCGGGGACGGCCGGGGCCGGCTCCACCGAGGGCAGGCCAGCGGTGGATGCCGCCGTGCGGCTGAGGATCGCCCGGGCGCGCCCTGGCCACCGGACCCGGGCCCCAGGCCCGGCGAAGGCTGGCCGCCAGCCGGCGGGCGGGCGGCCCGGCGGCCGGGTGAGTGACGCGAGTGGCTCCTGGTTCCTTGCCGTCCCCGGCGCAACGGAGCGGCGGGCGGGGCCGAGGCACCGCCCGGGCACGGCAGCGGTCGAGCACGGCGGGCCGGCTATCGCGGTGAGCTTTGGCTCTCCGGTAAATATTTGCCATATACGGCAAATATT
>DATBEM010000101.1:0-22138 GCA_036276115.1 Trebonia sp. | reverse complement strand
GCGGAGGTTACCCCGCGCCCGGCGCCACCCCGGCCCTCCCCCTCCAAAGGGCCGTCCCCCGGCGTGCACCCGTCCGCACCTGCTTGAGACACTGAGTCTAATGTCTCGTGTACGGTGGCCCGCGTACGTTCCGGAGGTCATCCCCTCATGCGAGGGCGAACCGGGTGGGAGGCGCGATGGCGATGCGACCGGAGCGGGTGCCGGCGGAGCAGATCCGGCGGCGGATGCTCGAGGCCGGGCGCGAGCTGGCGCTGGAGGCCGGGGCAGCGCTCACCATCGAGCACCTGCGCCTGGAGGAGGTCATCCAGCGGGCGCGGGTGCCGCGCAGCTCGGCCTACCGGCTGTGGCCCTATAAAGAGGACTACATCGAGGACCTGCTGGCCTTCCTGGCCGGGGCGGGCAGCCTGTACAGCGACCGGCCGATCGTCAGCCCGGACACGGCCGCGGCGATCGCGCGGCTGTTCGCGGAGAATCAGCCGCTGCTGGCGACGCTGGAGGGGCGGCGCTCGCTGATGCGGGAGGCGATCCGCCGCAGCACCGAGCACAACTACCACGCGCTGGCCCGGGACCCCGTCTGGCGGCTGCACATGGCCCTGGTGGCGACGCTCGGCGCGACCGGCGGCGGCGACGCGGCCGGGCCGGGCGCCGACCCCGGCCGGGCGCAGCGGGCTCGCCAGCGGGTCGCCATCGCCCTGGAGGAGGCGCAGTCGCGCTCGCGGGCGGTCATGGCCGAGGTTTTCCGGCTCGCTGCGGTCGAGCTGGGGCTACGGCTGCGCGACCCGGCCTGGACGATCGAGCACCTGCAGCTGGCGGGCGGGCTGTTCGTGCAGAGCATGGCGCTGCGCAACGTCCAGGTCCAGACCGCCCTGGGACGGGGAGACGCCGGCGGCGGGGGCGCGGCCGCCCCCGGGGCCGGGGCGAGCGAGGCGAGCGACGGGCAGGTAGCCAGGACGGCCCTGGTGGCGCACGTGGACCAGCTGCTGAACGCGCCGGTACCCGGTCCCGGGCTCCACGGCCAGGTGGCCAGCTGGACGCTGGCGTCGCTGGCCTACCTGGGCATGGTCGACGCGTTCGTGGACCTTGACCCGGACTTCGTCCCGCCCGGGCCGGGCGACGGGCGCTAACGTACGCTGGGCGGACAGGGACTCGACCTGGAGGCCTGGATCGGGAGGCGGCGAGATCGGTGTCCGGGCGGACGGCAAGGCGGCGGGTGCTGCGGGTGACGCTCCCCGCGGAGGGCCAGGCGGCCGCCGCGAGCGCCCGGGCTGACTTCCTGGCGGCCGAGGAGCCGCTCGGGATCCGGGTGGACGGCACCGCGCTGACGATGACGATGCGGACGCCCGGGGACGACGTCGAGCTGGCGGCCGGGTTCCTGGTCGGCGAGGCGATCGTCCGCTCGCCCGCGGACATCGCCGAGATCAAGCTGTGTGACGGCGCGTCGTGCGGTCACGACCACAGCCGCGAGGAAATGGGCAACATCGCCGACGTCCGGCTGGCGCCCGGGGTGGCGGCCGGCGACGGCGCGCGGCGCGCCTTCCTGACCACGTCCGCCTGCGGGGTCTGCGGGAAGACGTCGATCGAGGACATTTGCGTGCTGCCGGCGTCCCCGCTGGCCGACGACCGGACGCGGTTCTCCCCGGCCGTGCTGGCCATGCTGCCGGACCGGCTGCGGGAGGCGCAGCGGGTATTCGCCCGGACGGGCGGGCTGCACGCGGCCGGGCTGTTCACCCCGGCGGGGGACCTGATCGTCGCGCGCGAGGACGTGGGCAGGCACAACGCGGTCGACAAGATCGTCGGCTGGGCGCTGCTAGCCGGGCGGCTGCCGCTGGCGGGCTGCTGCCTGCTGGTTAGCGGGCGGGCCTCCTTCGAGCTGGTGCAAAAGGCCGTGCTGGCCGGGATCCCGCTGCTGGCGGCGGTCTCCGCCCCGTCGTCGCTGGCGGCTGACCTCGCCCAGGAGTCGGGGCTGACGCTGGTCGGCTTCCTGCGCGGCCAGTCGATGAACGTCTACGCGGGCGAGGACCGGATCGCCGCCGGCACCGCCGCTGAGGTAGCCCTGTAGGTCAGGCGGCGGCACGGCGTTTCAAGAAGCACGGCGTTTCCAGAGGCACGGCGTTTCAAGAGGCACGGCGTTTCAAGAAGCACGGCGGCGGTTGCGCACGAGCCAGCCGGCGACCGCCAGCGTTACCAGGAACAGCCCCAGGCCCCCCAGCAGGTACAGGTTCCCGGCGATGAGCTGCAGGCCGTGCCAGTGGTACTCGGGGTAGGCGGGGTTGTCGCCGTGCGCGAAGACCGCGGCCGGCGCGTAGTTGATCAGCCCGCCCTGGAGCAGCCCCGCGTGCGGCCACCAGAAGTCCGGCCAGCCGCCGTACGCCAGCAGGACCAGGCCGGCCAGCCCGAGCCAGCAGGCCGCCCCGAGGCGGGCGCGGCCGGGCCCGGCCGCGCCGCCGCCGGCTGGAGTAGCGCGGGCCAGCCGGACGCCGGCGTCGATGAGCAGGACCAGGCCGGGGGCGATCCACACCCAGTGGTGGTCCCAGCTGATCGGGGAGACGAGCAGGGCCGTGAGCGCGGCCGCCATCAGGCCGGCGAACGGCCCCCAGGAGCGGCCGGACCGGTGCAGCAGGACGGCGGCGGCCAGGCCGAGCAGCCCGACGAGGACCGCCGCGGCCAGCCAGGGGCCCTGGCCGGAGGACACGCTGCCGGCCAGGCGGGTCAGCAGGCCGCGCAGCGACTGGTTCTGCTGGTCGCCGACGAAGCCGGTCCGGCCCGCCTGCAGGAAGTTGAGCCGCAGCCACCACGTCACCGACGGGTGCGGCAGCGCCGCGAACCCGATGACGACCGTCGCCGCGAACGCGGCGATGGCCACCGCGGCCGCCCGTAGCCGCCGGGTGAGCAGCAGGTAGACGATGAACAGCAACGGCACCAGCTTGATGCCGGCCGCGAGGCCGACGCCCGCGCCCTTCCAGCGCCGCCGGTCCGGCTGGCACATGTCCCACACCACCAGCGCCATCAGCACCAGCTCGACCTGGCCGAGGTACAGCGCCCGCTGCACTGGCTCGGTCCAGAGCGCCAGCCCGGTCACCAGCAGGGCGGCGCCGATGCGGGTGGCGAGCGGCCGCCAGCCGAGCTCCCGGAACGCGATCGCGACGGCCGCGAACAGCGACAGGACGCTGGCCACGGTCACCAGCGCCATGAGCGCCCGGAACGGCAGGGCCAGGGCGCCGGCGAACAGCAGGGCCGCGAACGGCGTGTAGGTGAACTGGATCCCGAGGTCGCCCCGGTAGTGCCAGCTGTAGAGGCTGCCCGCGTGGTGCAGCGCCTCGTGCGCCCCGCCCAGGTAGACCTGCAAGTCGAACCCGTTGAGCACGGACGTCCACGGGTGGGTGGCCAGCGCCGCGACGTAGGCGGCGGCCGCCACCGCGGCGACCAGGGCGCCGGCGGCCAGCAGCCCGCGCGAGCCCCGGCCTTCCCCCGCCCCGGCCGGAGCGGGTCCGCTCGCGGCAGTGCCCGCGCCAGGAGCAGCGGCCGCCCCGGGGACAGTGCCGGCGCCCTCGCTGGCCGGCCGGGCGGCGGCGCGGCCGCGGTCGTCGCCCTGGACGCCCGTCCCGGGGCCCGTCGCTGGAGTCGCCATGGCGTCACCTTATCGGGGGCGCGGCCCCCTTAGGGTGGACCTGAGCGCCACGCGAGCGACGCGATGAGGAGGCAGTGGTGGCCGATCACCTGGAGATTGAGCAGAAGTTCGATGTCGATGCGGGCTTCGCCCTTCCCGACCTGCGCACCGTCCCCGGCTGCAGCGCCGTCAGCGGCCCGGTCACCTACCAGCTGGCGGCGACCTACTACGACACCGCGGACACCCGCCTGGCGGGCGCGAAGATCACCTTGCGCCGGCGCACCGGCGGCACCGACGAGGGCTGGCACCTCAAGCTCCCGGCAGGCGCGAACCGGCGGGAGGTCCAGGAGCCGCTGTCGGCCGGCGACGAGGGCCACGTCCCGCCCCGCCTCGCGGGCCTGGTGGCCGACGCGGCCGGCGGGGGCGCGCTGGCGCCCATCGCCATCGTGCGGACGCAGCGCACCGTCACGACCCTCCACTCCTCCTCCCCCACGGGGGTCCTGGCCGAGGTCGCCGACGACCTGGTGACCGCCGAGCGCACGACGGGGGCCAGGGCCGGCGAGCCCGTGCGCTGGCGCGAGGTGGAGGTCGAGGTACCCGAGGGGACGCCCGCGCAGGCCATGCGGGCCGCGGCGGAGCTCCTGCTCGCGGCCGGGGCGCGGCCCGCGGCCAAGGGCTCCAAGCTGGCCCGGCTCCTGGACGGCTAGGGCACGGCTAGGGTCGCGCGACCCGCCAGCCGGGCGGCCGCCCGCCTTCAGCGGGCCTGCAGCCCCCGCCCAGGCGTTCGGCCGGCAATCTCAGAGGGAATACATACCTGGCGCACACGCGTTCCCCCTGCTTCGCTTGACATCCTAGGAAGACAGGCAAGGCCACCGGTGCTCGCCGCCTGGGCGACACGGCCTGTTACCCGAGGAGAAGGCCGGCCGCGCGAAGGAGGAGCCTCCCCGCGACGGCGAGGGCCTTCACGATGAATGCGAATGGACATGCCTGATTACCCTGTGAACGGTGGTTCCGCGACGGTGGTGACCTCCCGCGAGGCCCCGGCCGCCCCGGTCGGGCTGACCGACGCGGTGCCCGCCGCGCAGTCGCGCGGTGGCACGCTGCACGCGGACGGGACGCCCGTGCGGGTGCTGGTCGTCGACGACGAGCCGAGCCTCGCCGAGCTATTGTCGAGCGTGCTGCGCTACGAGGGCTGGAGCGTGCGGACGGCCGGCAACGGGGCCGACGCGGTGCGCACGGCCCGCGAGTTCCGCCCCGACGCGGTGGTCCTGGACATCATGCTGCCCGACTTCGACGGCGTCGAGGTCATGCGGCGCATGCGGCAGGACTTGCCCGACATCTGCGTGCTGTTCCTGACCGCCCGGGACGCGGTGGAGGACCGGGTGGCCGGCCTCACGGCCGGCGGCGATGACTACGTCACCAAGCCGTTCAGCCTGGAGGAGGTCCTGGCCCGGCTGCGGGGGCTGCTGCGCCGGGCCAACCTGGCCCGGCCCAGCGCCGAGGGCTCGCTGGCGGTCGCCGACCTCACGATGGACGAGGACGCGCGCGAGGTGCGCCGGGCCGGTGACCTCATTGACCTCACCGCGACCGAGTTCGAGCTGCTCCGCTTCATGATGCGCAACCCCCGGCGGGTGCTGTCGAAGGCGCAGATCCTGGACCGGGTCTGGAACTACGACTTCGGCGGGCAGGCACACGTGGTCGAGCTGTACATCAGCTACCTGCGCAAGAAGATCGACGCGGGGCGCGACCCGCTCATCCACACCGTGCGCGGCGTCGGCTACGTGCTGAAGCCCAGCGGCTGATGACGGCGCCCCGGCTCCTGCGGGCGCTGGTGCCCAGGACGCTGCGCGGGCGGCTTATCGCCGGGCTGCTCGCGCTGCTGTCCATCGGCTGCGCCACGGTCGGGGTGACCATCTACATCGTTGCCCGGGACTCGCTGCTGCGGGAGGCCTCCGGCCAGCTCGAGACCGCCAGCACCATCTGGTGGGGCTGCCTGAACTCGTCCTCCACCACCGGGACCAGCGGCTACGACCCCGGGCAGGCGGCCCCCGGGCACGGCTCGGCCGTGCGCTTCGCCGCGGACCTGCCCGCCTCGCCCTCCTCCTGTACCGGGCTGGCCCCGGGAACGCTGGAGGCCACGGTCGCGCCGTCGGGCGCGATCAGCCCCTACGTGGTCGAGGAGGCCAGGCCGGTCACGTTGTCCCCGGCCGACGAGCGGGTCCTGCGGGACCTGGAGGTGGCCACGAAGGCCAGCGGGCACTGGGCCAAGGGCGCGCTGCCGGTCTACTACCGGACGCTCCCCTCGCTGGGGGGCGATTACGTCCTGACGTCGGTCACCGACGGCGATGGCGACAGCACGTGCATCACCGGCCTGCCGTTGCGCGGGCTGGAGGGCACCCTGCACGACCTGGCCGTGACCGAGCTGGTCGTGTTCGGCACGGTGGTGCTGGCGGCGGGGGTGCTCGGCACCGTGTGGGTCGGCCTGTCGCTGCGCCCGCTGCGCCGCGTCGCGGTCACCGCGTCGGCGGTCGCCGAGCTGCCGATGGAATCGGGTGAGGTGGAGCTGCCCAGCGGGGTCCCCGACACCGACCCGCGGACCGAGACCGGCCAGGTCGGGGCCGCGTTCAACCGGATGCTGGGGCACGTGCAAACGTCCCTGGCGCGGCGCAACGCCAGCGAGACCCGGCTGCGGCGCTTCGCCGCCGATGCCAGCCACGAGCTGCGCACGCCGCTGGCCGCGATCCGCGGGTACGCCGAGCTGGCGCTGCGCCACCCGGGGCAGTCCCCGGAGCCGGTGACGCACGCGTTGCGGCGGGTGCTGTCGGAGTCCACCCGGATGACGGTGCTCGTGGATGACCTGCTGCTGCTCGCCCGGCTGGACGCGGGCCGCCCGCTGGAGCGCCAGCCGGTCGACATGTCCCGGATGGCCATCGACGCGACCAGCGACGCGCGGGTGGCGCGGCCGCGGCATCGCTGGGTCCTGGACCTGCCCGATGACCCGGTCATGGCCCTCGGCGACGAGCACCGGCTGCACCAGGTGCTGGTCAACCTGCTCAGCAACGCCGGGCGGCACACCCCGCCAGGGACCACCGTCAGCGTCCGGCTCAGCGCTGAGGAGCCCCCCGGGGACCACGGGAGCGGCCTGGCCGAACCGGACGCGGCCGCCGGGACCGTCACCCGGGGAACCCAGCCCGCCGGCCCGCGGGTGGTACTGGCGGTGACCGACGACGGGCCGGGCATCGAGGCGGACCTGCTGCCGGAGCTGTTCGAGCGGTTCACGCGGGCCGACACCGCGCGATCGCACTCCAGTGACGAGTCGTCCACCGGGCTGGGCCTGGCGATCGTCGAGGCCGTCGTCGCCGCGCACGGCGGCGCCGTCACGGTCGCCAGCCGGCCGGGCCTGACCCGGTTCGCGATCGTCGTGCCGTACTTCCCGGACAGCGCCCCCGTCGCGCCCGCCTCAGCCGGCGCCCCCCGCCGCCCGATCAGGCTGCGCCTGTCGGGCGGGGGGCACTAGCCGGGCGCGGCACGTCAGTCCTGCTTGCCGTCGGCCGGGATCCCCGCTCCCCCGGCGCGCACCGCGCCAGCGTTCACGTCATGCCCCGCGCTCGCCTCCCGGGCCGCACTCGCCTCCCGGGCCGCGCCGGCCGCCGGTGCGCCGGCGGCGGCGTACAGCGAGCCGCGGCGCATCAGCGCGCCGACGATGACGGTGGCGCCCAGGAAGATGCCGGCGCACCACCAGAACGTGGTCGTGTAGCTGTGCACCAGCGCGTTCTCCTGCAGCAGCGCGGCCGGGCCGTGGAAGGTGGCCGCGTTCGCCGCCAGGTAGCTGGTGACCGCGCCGACCTGGATGGTGTTCAGCAGCGAGGTGCCGATCGAGCCGCCGAGCTGCTGGCCGGTGTTGACCGCGGCCGAGGCGACGCCCGCGTCCTGCCCGGCGACCCCGAACGTCCCGGTGTTCATGCAGGTGGAGAACATCAGGCCCATGCCGACGCCGGTCAGCATGAGCGGGCCGAGGATGTGGCCCACGTAGTCGGAGCGCAGCCCGATCCGGGTGAGCCACGCCATGGCGCCCGCGAGCACCAGCGTGCCCACGATGACCAGGGGCTTGGGGCCGATCCGGGGCAGCAGGACGATGTTGGAGATGTTGGCCGAGATCGCGATGCAGCCCACCATCGGCAAGAAGGCGAGCCCGTTGACCACCGCCGAGTAGTGCAGGATGCCCTGCATGTAGTAGGTCAGGAACAGGAAGGTGCCGAACATCCCCGCCCCGACGATCAAGATGCCCAGGTAGGCGGCCCCGCGGTTGCGGTTCAAGACGACCCGCGGCGGCAGCAGCGGGTGGGCGGTGCGGCCCTGCCAGAGGGCGAACGCGGCGAGCAGGACGGCCGCCGCGATCAGGAACGCGTAGGTCGACGGGGTGCCCCACGAGTGCGACGCGGCGTTGGAGAAGCCGTAGACCATGCAGAAGACGCCCGCCGAGACCATGGCGACGCCCGGGTAGTCCAGCTTGGCCCCGGGGCGCCGCTCCTGGCGCTGCAGCAGCAGCGCGCCGCCGATGATGGCCAGCCCCGCGAAGACCAGGTTGATGTACAGGCACCAGCGCCAGGACAGGTACTCGGTCAGGGCGCCGCCGAGCAGCAGCCCCACGGCGCCGCCGGCGCCCGCGATCGCGCCGAAGACGCCGAACGCGCGGCCGCGCTCCTTGGGGTCGCTGAAGGTGGTCGTCAGCAGGGACAGGGCGGCCGGGGCAAGCAGCGCCCCGAAGGCGCCCTGGCAGGCGCGGGCCGTCACCAGCATGGCGAAGTTGACCGACGCGCCGCCGACGGCGGACGCGAGGGCGAAGCCGGCCAGGCCGGTGATGAACGTGACCTTGCGCCCGATCAGGTCCGCGAGCCGCCCGCAGAACAGCAGCAGGCTGCCGAACGACAGCGCGTACGCCGTCACCACCCACTGGCGGTCAACGTCGTTGAACGACAGCGCCCGCTGGGCCGTCGGCAGCGCGATGTTCATGACGGTCATGTCGAGGACCACCATGAGCTGGGCGATCCCGATGACGGCGAGGATGACCCAGCGCCGCCGGTCCGGCGTCTCCCCGGCCGGCTGGGATAGTGCCCGTGCGGAAGCGGCCTGCGACGGCCCTCCTGCCCCCGTCGGCCCGGGGGCGCTCATCTCCGGCATTGCGATCCGCCTAACTAGTGGTAACTGCTCCGCTCGCCGGCGCGCCCCGGGGCGGCGCCGCCGCCTGTTCCGGGGGGCGGCCGCCCTGTCAGCCCCGGCCGCCAACCACGCCCCTATTACCCATACCGCTCTCATCCGCAGCGTAACACGAAGCGGAGACATTTCCTCCGCTACGGGTACCATGTACCTTATGATCCCCGCCCGGCCGGACGAGCGCCCGCTGCGCCGCGACGCGGAGCGCAACCGGCAGCGGATCGTGGCGGCGGCGGCCGAGGTGTTCGGCGAGCGCGGGCTGGACGCGACCCTGGACGACGTGGCCCGCCGGGCCGGGGTTGGGGTAGGCACCGTGTACCGCCGTTTCCCGGACAAGGAGTCCCTGGTCGGGGAGCTGTTCGAGGACCGGATCAACGCTCTCGCGGCGGCCGCCGAGTCCGCCTGCGAGGCCGAGGACCCCTGGCTCGGCCTGCAGTGGTACCTGGAGTTCCTGGCGACCACGATGGCGGGCGACCTCGGCCTGCGCCAGATGCTGCTGTTCGCCACCTACGGCACCGACCGGGTGGCGTACCTGCGCGAGCGGATCAGGCCCGTCGCCGCTCGCCTGGTGGAGCGCGCCCAGGCGGCCGGCCAGCTGCGGGACGACGTTTGCGCGACCGACATCCCGATGCTCGCGATCATGCTCGCCACCGCGGCCGAGTACGCCGCCCCGGTGCAGCCCGCGCTCTGGCGCCGCTACCTCGCCCTCATCGCCGAGGGGCTGCGGCCGTCGCGGGAGGGCGCCGCGCCGCTGCCGGTCGCCGCGCTCGACCCAGCACAGATGGAGCAGCTCATGCGAACGCACAGCAACCGCGCGCGGTCGCGGCGGCCAGGGCCGTCCTAGCAATCCGGTCCCCGGCGCGCCCGGCCGGGCACGCGCAATTGTCCGTTCGCTTTCACGGGCACCTGCACGTGCATTCGCCCGGAGCATTTGCACGCGGGCAGCGCAATCGAATGCACGTGCAGATGTTCCGGGAATTGGCCTTGTGCATTTGCCTCACGGACTTTAGCGTCGCCCGAGTCCACCTCGACCAGTGCTCGACTTCGCCGCTGAGCTGGCAATATACACTCCCTGCCACCTAGCGGGCACGAGAGGATATTGCAGCGAAATTACCAGTGCTAACTGTCGTATCAGGTACGACATGCCCGCTAATTGGGAGTAAGATAAGTCCCGTTAGGCCGCCGAGGGAGTTCACCCCTCCCAAGGCATCCCCAGCCTCCTCCCACCCCAGGAGACCCCTGTTGATGACAACCGGCAACGGCATGCCGACCGCATTCGACAGCAGCGAGGGCACGCCGGCCCGTGACCGCAGCAGGCAGTTGCGCGACATCGAGGAACTGGTCGCCAAGCTCAGGATCGTGACGAAGCAGCTCGCGCTCTCGCCCCGGTCCGCCCCCGCGGAGCGGCCCGCGCCAGCGCACGCGTCCCGGCAGGCACCGGCGTCCCGGCAGGCACAGCCCTCCAGGCAGGCACAGCCGCCCCTGCGGGGGGCGCGCGGTGGCGGCGCGGACGAGGCCGGGCCGGGGCTCGGAGAGCGGAAGTAGTGAGGCGGTGCGGCGGAGCATGAAGAGCGTCTCATGGGGCTGAGCAGGCAGCAGGGCTGAGCAGGCAGCCAGTCGTCCGCCAGCCGGGCACCCCGGGGCCGCAACCGGGGAGCCCGGCTGACGGCTTTCCGGCGCCAGCCGGGCAGCCCTACCGGCGCGGCAGCTTCCCGGCCATGCGCCGCAGGAGCTCAACCGATTCCGCGGGCGCGAGGGCGCTCAGCCGCAGCCTCTGGAACGCCTGGGAGTACCGGCGCAGGTCCTCGGGGCCGTCCAGGCTCGCGCCCCCGTTGATCCCGCCGATGTGGACCATCCCGAGGCCGCGGGCCGCGGCGAACCGCAAGACCGTGACGGCGCCGGCGCCCGCCACGGCGTGCGCACCGGCGGAGAACGGGAGCACCCGCACGACCACGTCCCCGACCGGGCTGCCCGCGCGGTCCCCGAGGTTGGCCAGCCGCCGCAGCTGATGGCGCATCACCTCCGGGCCGCCCACCAGCTGCCGCACGGCGCCCTCGGCGACGACCACGTCGAGGCGCGCGTGCCGGTCGCCGAGGACCACGGCCTGCCGCGCGAGCGTGCACTGGGCGGCGCGGGCGCGCTGGCCCGCGTCCTGGTAGGAGGGATCGGCGTCGGCCAGGGCACGCGCGTAGTCCTCAGTCTGCAGCAGGGCCGGGACGCACTGGGCGTCGAAGCCGAGGATCTCGGTCGCGGCGGCCTCCATGATGGCGACGTCGCAGCCGGCGGCCGACAGCACGTCCCGGTAGCCGGTCCACCAGCCGTCATCGTGGCCGCGGTGGGCGACGGCCGAGAGGGCGGCCTGCTCCGCCTCAGGCACCTGGTAGTCGTCCAGCAGCGCCCGCAGCTCGGCGGCGCTGACGCCCCGGTGCCCGGTCTCGATGCGGCTGACCTTCGACTTGTCGCACTGCAGGACCCGGGCCGCGTCAGCCAGCCCGTAGCCCAAGTGCTGCCGGTAGCCGCGCAGGGCGGAGCCAAGCAGCCGGCGCCTGATGGGGGGTAGTCCGGTCACGGCAGGTTCCTCCTCGCTGGCGGCCGGCGGTCCGGGGCGGGACCGCCGGCCCTCCTCGGGATATCGGCGACGCTTGCCATGACGGTAGCATTATTGGTAGCAAGACTGACGGCGACGCGCCGGCGGCAGCGGGCAGGATGGCAGGCGGCGTCGCCGGGCTAGCCGATACGCTCGATCGCCGCGCGGATCCGGCGCTCGGACACCGGCGTGGGGGTGCCGAGGGTCTGCGCGAACAGGCTGATCCGCAGCTCCTCGATCATCCAGCGGATCGCCTGGGCGTCCTCGGTGGCGCGCTCGGCGGGCGGCAGCGCCGCGAGGGCGTCGCGGTAGTCGTCCTCGACCCCGTGGACGGTCGCCATGAGCTGGGCGTCCCGGCCGGGGTTCTCCGGCAGCTTGTCCAGCCGCCGCTCGATGCCGCGCAGGTAGCGGGCCACCGAGGGCAGCCGCCGCAGTCCGGCCCGGGTGAGGTAGGACGGCCCGACTAGGCCGCGCAGCTGCTCCCTGACGTCGGCCGTGGCCGGCTCCAGCACGGCGCTGCCCAGCCCGGCCAGCCGCACCTCGACCGCCTGGGCCAGCCCGAGGGTGGTCTCAGCCCAGGTCACGACCTCGTAAGTGGCCGCGTGGAGGCCGCCGCGGACCCCGGCGGCGAGGCCGTCGAAGCTCGCCTGGTCCCAGACGGGGCCGCCGGCCTCGGCGATCAGGCTGTCGGCCGCGCAGTTGACGCAGTCCTCGAACAGCCGCGCCACCCCGCCGTGCGGGTTCTTGCTCAGCAGGAGCTTCTGCCGGGTCGTGAGCCGGGCGGCGATGTCCTTGACCGGGGAGCGGGCGCCGAGCAGGATCAGCCGCCGGGTGCCGGCCACCATCGCCGCCCGCGCGGCGCCAGGCGTCTCGAACAGGCGGATGTCGACCGCCGCGCCCGCGTCGACCAGTGCCGGGTAGGCGCGCACCTCGCCGTCGGTGAAGACCTTGGGCAGCTCGCCGAAGGACCACGCGGTCAGCCCGCTCTTGGTCAGCGCGCTGGCCCGGGCCGACAGGGTCGCCCGCAGCCGCGGCCGCAGCTCCCGTTGCAGGGCGGCGAGGTCCTTCCCGGCCGCCAGCGCCTTGTCCCCGTCGGTGACCCGGAAGGTGATCCGCAGGTGCGGCGGCAGCTTGTCCAGGTCGAAGTCGCCGGCCGACACCCGCACCCCGCGCAGCCGCAGCAGCTCGCGCGCCAGCACCGAGCGGATCTCCCCCTCCGGGTCGCCCCCGTCCGCGGCGGCGAGCGCGGCCAGCACCTCCCGGGCCACGTTGGGCGCGGGGACCAGCTCGCGCCGCAGGGCCTTGGGCAGCGCCCGGATCAGCTCGGTGACCAGCTCCTCGCGCAGGCCGGGGACCTGCCAGGAGAACTCCTCCGGGCTGGCCTGGTTGAGCCGCCGCAGCGGGATGTCGATGGTGACGCCGTCGGAGGCGCTGCCCGGCTGGAACTCATACGAGACGGCGAGCGGGGCGACGGGCTGGCTGGGGGCGGCGCCGGGCGTCTGCGTCGTCCAGGCCTCCGGGTAGGCCCCGTGGTCAAGGTCCCCGGCGGCCGAGCTGAGCAGGTCCGCCATCGTCAGGGTGAGCAGGTCCGGCGCCTCGTGGCGGGCCGTCTTCCACCAGGCGTCGAAGTGCCGCTGGGAGGTGACGTCGGCCGGGACGCGCGCGTCGTAGAAGTCGTGCAGCACGTCCTCGCCGACGACCAGGCCGCGCCGCCGGGCGCGCTGCTCGAGCTCGCCCGCCTCGGCGATCAGCTTCTGGTTGTCGCGGAAGAAGTGGTGGCGCGTCTCCCAGTCGCCCTCGACCAGCGCGTGCCGGATGAACAGGTCCCGGGCCGCTTCCGGGTCGATGCGGGACAGCAGCACGGCCCGGTCGGCGACGATCGGGATCCCGTACAGCGTCACCTTCTCGGTGGCGACGGCCGAGCCGCGCTTGCGGGACCAGCGCGGCTCGCTGTAGGCCCGCCGCACCAGGTGCTCGGCCAGCGGCTCGATCCAGCCGGGGTCGATCGTGGCGGCCATCCGGCCCCACAGCCGCGAGGTCTCGACCAGCTCGGCGGCGACGATCCAGTCGGGCGCCTTGCGGGCCAGGCCACTGCCGGGGAAGATCGCGAACCGGGCGCCGCGCGCGCCCAGGTACTCGGTCAGGGGACGGCGCCCGCCCCGGCCGGCTGACGCCGCCGCCGCGCCGCCGGCCCGCGGCGCGACGACGATCTTCATGCCGACGTGGGACAGCAGGCCGCTGAGGAGCGACCGGTGGACCAGGTCGGGCTCCGCCGAGGACGAGCGAACGGCGACGCCCAGGTCACCGGCCAGGCTCTGCAGCTGCCCGTGCAGGTCCTGCCACTCCCGGACGCGCAGGTAGTTGAGGAACTCGGCCTTGCACAGGCGCCGGAACGCGTTCCCGGTCAGCTCCCGCTGCCGGTCGGCCAGGTAGTCCCACAGGCCCACGAACGCCATGAAGTCGGAGTCCTCGGCCGCGAACCGGCGGTGCATCGCGTCGGCTTGCGGCTGGGCGTCGGCCGGGCGTTCCCGGGGATCCTGGATGGACAGCGCCGCCGCGATCACCAGCACCTCGCGGGCGCAGCCGTTCTGGCCCCCCTCCAGGATCATCCGGGCGATGCGCGGGTCAACCGGGAGCCGGGCGAGCTGGCGGCCGGCGTCGGTCAGCCGGCCTGACTTGAACGCGTTCAGCTCCTCCAGCAGCCGCACGCCGTCGTCGATCGCGCGCGGGTCCGGCGGGTCGACGAACGGGAAGTGCCGCACGTCCCCGAGCCGGGCGGCCGCCATCTGGAGGATGACGGACGCGAGGTTGGTGCGCAAGATCTCCGGGTCGGTGAACTCCTGGCGGCCCTCGAAGTCCTCCTCGGTGTACAGCCGGATGCAGATGCCGTCGGCGACGCGGCCGCAGCGGCCCTTGCGCTGGTTGGCGCTGGCCGCGGAGATGCGCTCGATCGGCAGCCGCTGGACCTTGGTGCGGTGGCTGTAGCGGGAGATGCGGGCGGTGCCGGGGTCGATCACGTAGCGGATGCCGGGCACGGTCAGGGAGGTCTCGGCCACGTTGGTGGCCAGGACCACCCGCCGCCGGCTCCGGGAGCGCTGGGCGGGCAGCTCGAAGACCCGGTGCTGCTCGGCCGACGACAGCCGCGCGTACAGGGGCAGGATGTCCAGGCCTGCCCGGTCCTTGAGGGCGTCGGCGGTGTCGCGGATCTCCCGCTCGCCCGACAAGAACACCAGGATGTCGCCCGGCGGCTCGGCCAGCAGCTCGTCAATGGCGTCGCCGATGGCCTGGACCTGGTCTTTTTCCGGGCTGTCGTCCTGGGGCCGGCCGTCCTGGGGCCGGCCGTCCTGGGGCCGGTCACGCTGCCCTCGGGCGCGGCCCGGGTCCTCGTCGTCGTCATCGCCCGCCGGGCCGCCGACCGGGCGGTAGCGGACCTCGACCGGGTAGGTGCGGCCGGAGACCTCCACGATGGGCGCGGGGGTCCCGTCGCGGCCGGCGAAGTGGGCGGCGAAGCGCTCGGGGTCGATCGTCGCGCTGGTGACGATGACCTTCAGGTCGGGCCGCCGGGGCAGGAGCTGGCGCAGGTAGCCGAGGATGAAGTCGATGTTGAGGCTGCGCTCGTGCGCCTCGTCGATGATGAGCGTGTCGTACCGGAGCAGGTCGCGGTCCTGGGCGAGCTCGGCCAGCAGGATGCCGTCGGTCATCAGCTTGACCAGCGTGCCGTCGGTCACCTTGTCGGTGAACCGCACCTTGTAGCCGACCGTCTCCCCTAGGCCGGTCTTGAGTTCCTCGGCGATCCGCTCGGCGACCGTGCGCGCCGCGATCCGCCGCGGCTGGGTGTGCCCGACCTGGCCGCGGACGCCCCGGCCCAGCTCCAGGCAGATCTTGGGCAGCTGGGTCGTCTTACCCGAGCCGGTCTCCCCGGCCACGATCACGACCTGGTGGTCGCGGATCGCGGCCGCGATGTCGTCGCGGCGCTGGCTGACGGGAAGCTCTTCGGGGTAGGTGATGACGGGAACGGCGTCCGCCCGTCGCTGCCGTCGCTGCCGGCCCCGGTCGATGTCGCTCGCCAGCCGGGCGATGGCCTGCTCGCGGGCGGCCGGGTCGCGCAGGGCCGCCGCCCGGTCGGCATGGCGGCGCAGCCGGTGCTGGTCGGCCAGCATCAGCTCGGGCAGCATTTCCCGCAGTTGCGGCAACGTCGCCGCCGGGGGCGGGGCCGAGGAGGGCAGCGCCGGCGGGGATGGTGCCGACGGGGACGTCGATTCACTCACCGGCGGGAAACACTAGACGAGATCGGCCGGGAAGGCCAACCAGTTTCCGTTGGGCGCCGTTGATGTTCATCGCCTCCATTTTCCTCCCGCCCTGGTCCCCTTCGCCAGGACCCTGGGTGGTCGGGCTCCTGAGCGGGGCGGCGGGGCGGCGGATGTTCGCCCCGCCGTTAGCGGCCGGTCGCCTGCAGGCCCCGGGCGAGGCGGCCGGCGGCGTCGCGGATCCACCCGCGCAGCGCCTCCCGTCGTGCCCGCTGCCCGCCGGCCCCGGTCCCGGCCGCCGCGACGAGGTCGTGAACCTCGGCGCTGGTCGCCGCCCGGACCAGGACCATGATCTGGGCCGCCTCCAGGCGGCGGGCGGCCCGCTCGGGCGGGCCGTCCTTCGCCCTGGCCAGGGCCTGGGTGAGGTCGTCCTCGGCCTGTGCCCACAGCGCCCGCAGCCGGGACGCGGCCTCCGGCCCCGAGGCGGCCATCCGCGAGAACCCCTCCAGGCTGGCCAGCCCGGCGTCCGGGGGGCACCCCGGACGGGGGTCAGCCGCCGCCGCGAGCAGCGCCCGGGCCGCCGCCACCAGGGGCGTCTCCCCCAGGCGGCGGTCGCGGATGGCCGCCACGACCGCGTCCAGGACGGTCGGCTCGCCGCCGAAGACGAGTTCCTCCTTGGACCGGACGTAGGTGAAGAGCGTCTTCACCGAGATGTCGGCCGCGTCCGCGATCTCGGCCACGGTGACGTCCTCGAAGCCCCGGGCCGCGAACAGCGCCCGCGCCGCCTCGAAGATGGCCGCCCGGGTCTGGCGCCGCTTGCGCTCGCGCAGCCCCTCACGCGGCCCCTGCCCCGTGCCGCCCGGCCCGGCATTGCCCTCGCCCGGCCCCGGTTCCCTGCTGCCCGCTCGCTCCCGGCGGGCGATGGCGACGTCGACTGCGCTCACGCCCGGCAGTGTAGTAATAACGGTGGTGTAATTGGTAACCAAGTTACGTAATACAGCGACGCGCGCCTCTAGCCGTAACTAACTTACCTTTTTCACTGACTTTCCCTGGAGGCGGCACCCGACCGGGTGCTCAGCGGCTGGCCGCGCCCCCTGGTCCCCGTCGCCGCCCGGACGCCCGCTGCCACCCGGCGGGCGCGCCCGTTTCCACATGCCGTACATGGCCGCATGTCAATTACACGACCGCTGAGATTTATCGGCACCCGGGCATCGCGATTTTAATGGGCACGCCCCTGCAATCAGGACTGCAGTTCGCACAAGAACGCGGGACCGCCCCAAACGGGCGGCCCCGGAGCGGGCCGTAGTGGCCTACTGGCGAGCCAGGCGGGCAGTGAAGGCCGTCCATGCGGCCGAACCCACGCGCAGCACCCGGCCGTCGGTGGCCTTGGTTCCAGTGGTGACATCGTGACACGGGCCCGTAGGTGACGACCAGGAAGCCCGGGTAATACATAGTTGCCGTATGCAAACTAACAGGGCCGGCCCGGTGTTCCCCGCGCCGGGGCGGCCGGGGGTGACCCTCGTCACGCGCCCGTCTGGTTGGATGGCGGGCATGACCTCATCGCTGACCCTGCGCCCGGCGCTCGATGCCCCCGACCTCCTCGCGGCGCCGGTCGCGGCGGCGCTGCGCGCCTGGCCGCACGCGGGCGAGGTCCGGGTCGCGCCGATCGACCCGGGCCTGTCGGACACGGCCGCCTTCTGCGAGCGCTACGGCGTGGCGCTCGAGGAGTCCGCCAACTGCGTGGTCATCGCGGCCAGGCGAGGCGGCGAGACCACCTGGGCGGCGTGCATGGTCACCGCCACGACCAGGGCGGACGTCAACGGGCTGGTCCGCCGCCACCTCGGCGCGCGCAAGGCGTCCTTCGGCCCGGTCGATGCCGTCACGGCCGCGACCGGCATGGAGTACGGCGGCATCACCCCGGTCGGCCTGCCCGACGGCTGGCCCGTCCTGGTGGACGCGGCCGTGGCCAAGCTGCCCGCCGCGGTCATCGGCTCGGGCATCCGCGGGTCCAAGCTATGGCTGCCCGGCTGCCTGCTGGCGGAGCTGCCGGGTGCGCAAGCCCTGGAGGGACTGGGGATCTAGCGCCCGCCCGGCCGGCGCGCTGCCCGGTTTGACAGGGGGGAACCGGACCGGCATGCTGAGGGTGATCGTTGCGGACACCTCGTTCGGTGAGGCGTCTTTACGGACACAGGCCACTGATCCCAACCGTCGAGAGACGCTCCGGATCAGGACACCTCTCCCCGGCCTAAGGGGTGAGGCCAAGTGGCTACAGGGCTCGCCCCGATACGCCGTGAAGTGCCAAAGCTCTTACGAGAGAGGATTGTCCCGGCGCCGCGATGCCCGTGTCCGGGCAGTTGAACTATCCGGGCAGTTGAGCAGGGTGCCACGTCCTCGCGGGCCGCGAGATCGCCCGCCGCCACTGGCGGCGAGCCGGGCATGGCGCTCCGCGCGCCACGGACGAGGGGAGGCGAGCATGGACCACGATAGTCCGGGCCGAAGTAGGCCCTACCCGTCGCAGTACCTGCCAGCCCTGTTCCTCTCAGTCCGCGGCACACGCTAGGCCCTCGGCCTCCCCTCTCGTGGCCCGCCCGTGCGATCCGGGCCGGCCTCCCTCATGACGCGCGCGATCCGGCCTCCCCGGTAGGAGCCGGACCAGTCCCGTGCGCCGTGGCGTGTGCCCTGTTCCCGCTTGAGTGACAAGCGTGAAAGGGGTGTTTCTCGTGACTGCCGTTACCACCGAGGTCACCGTAAAGTCCGCCGTCCTTGACGACGCGCACCTGGGTGACATCCACGGCGCGTTCGGGACGATCAGGCTCGGCGACGCCGGCGCCCGCTCGACCTGGGCGAGCCGCCTGCGGACGCTGCTGGCCGTCGTCGGCCCCGGGCTCATCGTGATGATCGGCGACAACGACGCCGGCGCGTTCTCGACCTACGGCCAGGCCGGGCAGGACTACGGGACCAGGCTCCTGTGGACCCTGCTGGTCCTCGTGCCCGTGCTGTACGTGAACCAGGAGATGGTGCTGCGCCTCGGCGCGGTCACCGGGGTCGGCCACGCACGGCTGATCCTGAGCCGGTTCGGCAAGTTCTGGGGCGCGTTCGAGATCGTTGACCTGTTCATCTTGAACTCGCTGACGATCATCACCGAGTTCATCGGCATCACCCTGGCCGCCGGCTACCTCGGCCTGCCCAAGGTCCTCGCGGTCCTGCTCGCCGCCGCGGTGATCGTCTCCACCGCCTTCACCGGCAGCTTCCGGGCCTTCGAGCGGATCGCGATGGCCTTCTGCGCCGGGTCGCTGCTGCTCGTCCCGCTGTACCTGCTGTCGCACCCCAGCGGCGCGGCCATGGCGGGCGGCCTCACCTCCCCGGCGCTGCCCGGGGGCGCGGGCACGGGCGGCCTGTCGGCGGTGATGCTGCTGGTCATCGGGATCGTGGGCACGACCGTGGCCCCCTGGCAGCTGTTCTTCCAGCAGTCCTACGTGATCGACAAGCGGATCACCCCGCGGTTCATCCGCTACGAGAAGGCCGACCTGTGGATCGGCATCGTGATCGTGGTCCTCGGCGCCGCCGCCGTCATGGGCATCGTCTCCGCCGCCGTGGCCGGCACGCCCGCGGCCGGGCACTTCACCGACGCGACGGGGGTCGCGCACGCCATCGCCGGCCACGCCGGGCACGTGGCCGGGGCGCTGTTCGCGGTCGCCCTGCTCGACGCGTCCGTCATCGGCGCGTTCGCCGTCTCGCTGTCCACCGCGTACGCGATCGGCGACGTCGCCGGGATGAAGCACAGCCTGCACCGGGGCGTCGGGCAGGCGAAGGGCTTCTACGCCCTGTACGGGGCGCTGACCGGCGGCGCCGCCGCGGTCGTGCTCATCCCCGGCTCGCCACTCGGCCTGATCACCGAGGGCGTGCAGGTCCTGGCGGGCGTGCTGCTGCCGGCGGCGACCGTCTTCCTGCTCATGCTGTGCAACGACCGGGCGGTGCTCGGCCCGTGGGCCAACGGCCGCAAGACCAACCTGTTCACCGGCGTGGTGATCGCGGGCCTCATCGCCTTGTCGGTCGTCCTCACCGGCTCGGTGCTGGACCCCTCGATCTCCGCCGGGCAGATCGAGGCCATCATGGTGGCCTGCGCCGTCGTCGCGCTCGCGGTCGCGGCCTGGTTCCCCGTCCGGGCCGCCTTCCGGCAGGGAACCGCTCGTCGCCGCCATGCCGGTGACGCGGCGGCGACCGCCGCGGGCGCGGGCGCGGACAAGATGACCTGGCGGATGCCGCCGCTGGCGGAGCTGCCGGCCCCGGTGATCACCGGGGCGCGCAAGTGGGGCCTGGCCGGGCTGCGGGCCTACCTCGCGGTCGCGATGATCGGCGTCATCGTGAAGACCGTGCTCCTCGCGGTGCACTGACGCCGGGGCCGGCGTCGTCGGCGGCGCCTTCCTCGGCGACGCCGAAGTTGCTGAGGCCGAGCAGGTACCCGTAGCCGGTTATCAGCAGGACGACCAGGAACGGCCACCACCAGCTCCCCCGCACCGCGATCGCGGCCGTCAGGCCGATGAACGACGTGAGCGCGGCCAGGTTGGCGGCCAGGGCGCGGGACTGCGGCCATGATCGAGACCCACCATAGCGGGCCGCCCCGCACCAGCCACGCGGCCGCGAGCAGCACGCCCGCCAGCGCGTAGATCGCGGGCTTGCGCAGCCGCGGGGGGATGAACGCCATCATGCGCCTGCCTCCTCCTCATCAGGGCCGAACATCTTGTCGACCGTCAGGCCGAAGAACCGCGCGATCGTGAAGGCCAGCGGCAGCGACGGCAGGTACCGGCCGCTCTCGATGGAGATCACCGTCTGGCGCGACACGCCCACGGCGGCGGCCAGCTCGGCCTGGGACAGGCCCCGCTGCCGGCGCTGCTCGCGTACGCGGTTCCGCATGATGTCAAGGTAGCTTTACCTGGCGACTGATGTCAGGGTAGCTTTACAGTTCACGTTCCCCTCTCGCACATAGGAGATCGCGACTGGCTCAAGGGTCGCAAGCCAGGCAAGCTAGGGGCGTGGCCAACCTGGCAGACTCTAGATATTCACGCTAGTAATTTGATGGCCAACATTGCGAAAGCCTTAAGGCTACCATAGAGTTTCCCGTGTGCGCATATTTGATGCGCGCCGGCAACGCCCTGGCAGCCGCCGTGGCCGCGCTGACTATCGTCGACTTGGGCATTACCCGCGGCGCCTTCGGTAGCCGGCTATCCCGGCCCGACGCGGAACCCGACCTGTAGCGAGTGGGGTTCGCCGGAAACGGGATACGACCAGCCATTCCTGGCTCACCGTCCGAACGGGACTGATGCCCCTTGCGGCACTTCCCCTGAGGAGCAGGCATGTTGAAAGTAAAGACCCGCAAGCTCGCGGTCGCAGTCGTGGCGGCCGGCTCGGTGGCCGGCCTTGGCCTCCTAGCCATTAGCCCTGCGGTGGGCGCCCCAGCGACGTCCCAGGCTGCCCGGGCCGCCCGCCCGGCGGTCATCACGACGACCACCATCCCAGTCGGCACGGCCCCATACGGGATCGCCGCCGACCCTGCCTCGCACACCGTGTACGTCTCCAACCAGACCTCCAACACGGTATCGGTCATCAGCGAGGCCACCGACACGGTCACCCATACCGTCAATGCCGGCACCGCACCGCAGGGGGTAGCCGTAGACTCCAATACCGGCACCGTGTACGTGACGAACTCTGGCGCCGGAACCGTCTCGGTCATCAGCGAGGCCACCAATGCCGTTATCCAAACCATCAACGTCGACGTCAGCGGTACTGACGAAATCCCGGACTCGGTGGCGGTCAATGCTGCTGCCCACACCGTATACGTGGGCCAGTACCTGGGCTACGTGACCACGATCAACGACCAGACCTACGCCGTGAGCCAGGTTTACAACACGAATGGCCTGAGCCACCTTTTCGCTGATGCCGTGAACCCGTCCACCAATACCCTTTACGTCACCCTCCAGGATGAGCAGTCAGTGGGTGAGATCAGCACCACGACCAATAAGCTGACTGCGACTCTTACCGGCGTCGGCCTGCCCGCCGACGCGGTGATCGAGAACTCAGCCACCGCCGGCTACCCCGGCTACCTTTACGTGCCATCGTTCACCATCCACGGAGTCGTGGTTTACTCGAACATCAACACCGGCAGCGGGCTGATCTTGAATGTCATCCATGCCCCGTCCGGCGACACGACCCAGGCAGGCGCCGTTGACGCTGCCACCGATACCCTATTTGAGGCGCTAGCACCGGCGAACGGCAATGGCTCGGTCGCGATCATCAGCGGGGCGAGCGGAATAACCCCCGCGACCACCGCGACTGTAACGGTAGGGAACAACCCCCGCGCCATCACTGTCGACCCCGGTGAAGGCGCGGCCGGGACGGTGTTCGTCGTCAACACCGGATCCAGCACCGTCACCGCGTTCGCCGGGTGATCACCAGCGGCCAGGGCATCGCGATGGGCAAGCCCTA
>DATBEM010000100.1:0-5899 GCA_036276115.1 Trebonia sp. | reverse complement strand
GCGATCTGCGCCTCCGGCTCGGGGTCCGAGCCGTCCACCACGTGCACGATGAGGTCCGCCTCGGCGGTCTCCTCCAGCGTGGAGCGGAACGCGTCGACCAGCTGGTGGGGCAGGTGGCGGACGAACCCGACCGTGTCGGTCAGCGTGAAGGCGCGCCCGGACGGCGTCAGCGCCCGCCGCACCGCCGGGTCCAGGGTGGCGAACAGCGCGTCCTCCACCAGGACCCCGGCGCCGGTGAGCGCGTTGAGCAGGCTCGACTTGCCCGCGTTGGTGTAGCCGGCGATGACCACGGACGGCACGTCGCGGCGGGTCCGGCGGCCGCGCTGGACCTTCCGGCCGGTCGACATCCCGGCGATGTCCTTCCGCAGCCGGCCGATCCGGGCCCGCAGCCGCCGCCGGTCGGTTTCCAGCTTGGTCTCGCCCGGACCGCGGGTCCCGATCCCGCCGCCGCCGGCCACCCGGCCGCCGGCCTGCCGGGACAGCGACTCGCCCCAGCCCCGCAGCCTGGGCAGCATGTACTGCAGCTGGGCCAGCTCGACCTGCGCCTTGCCCTCGCGGCTGCGGGCGTGCTGGGCGAAGATGTCCAGGATCAGCGCGGTCCGGTCGACGACCTTGACGTGGACCACGCCCTCCAGCCGTCGCAGCTGGCTCGGGGTGAGCTCGCCGTCGCAGATCACCGTGTCGGCGCCCGCCGCGGCCACGATGCCGGCCAGCTCGCGGGCCTTGCCCGAGCCGATGTAGGTCGCGGCGTCGATCCGGCCGCGCCGCTGGATCAGGGCGTCGAGCACCTCGGACCCCGCGGTTTCGGCCAGCCGGCTGAGCTCGCGCAGCGAGTTCTCGGCGCTGGCCAGGCTGCCCTCGGCCCACACCCCGATCAGGACGACCCGCTCGAGCCGCAGCGCACGGTATTCGACCTCGCTGATGTCCTGCAGCTCGGTGGACAGCCCGGCCACTCGCCGCAGCGCATGCCGCTCCTCCAGGTCCATGTCCCCGGCGCCCGTCTCCACGGCGCCCATGTCCCCGGCTAGATCCGGCGTGTCCGGCTGGTCGCTAAAGACCGTGCTCATCGTCCTCCGTTGCTCGTCCCCCGAATAGTGCCACGCCCCGCGTGGGATATCACTTTTATTAACACCGGGGCCGGGCCATATCTGCCCGGCCGCTCCGCTGCGGTCCGTAACTTTCTATACCGAACGGACCGTGGTGCGCCCCGCCGGTCAACCTTTGGTAAGCGGCCGGGTCAGGCCGGCTGGGCGGTGCGCGCCTCGTAGCGTCGGGGCCATGACGACGACGATCGCCCTGATCACCGGGGCCAACAAGGGAATCGGGCTGGAGACGCCAAGGAACTTCGGGACACGCCGATCAAGGTCAACGCGGCCAACCCCGGGTACACGAAGACCGATCTCAACCACAACAGCGGATTCCGTTCGGTCACCGAGGGCGCTGAAGCCAGCGTGCACCTCGCCACGCTGCCCGCCGACGGCCCGAGCGGCATCCTGTGGGGCCACCTGTGGTCCGGCGACGGCTCCGCCGACGCCTACGGCCGCTTGCCGTGGTGACGGTTGGGCTCTTTTGCGGCTTTCTTGACCGGTGCCGCGTCGTCGTACCCGCGGCGTAGCCTCCGGGAGGCGTTTCAGCCGGCCGGGGGTCCGCGCGGCCCCGGGGGCATTTTCAATTTTCATGATCGCGAAGACTTTTGCCCCGCGGAAAGGGGTAAAACCCTTCGCGATCATGGTTGGTGCGGCAGTGGCTCGGGATGGCGTGTGGCGTGGGGGGTGGGTGGTGCTGGAGGTGGGTGGCGCTGGGTCAGGGGGGTGGAGCGCAGGCGTCGAGAGTGGCGTGGGCGGCGGCGCGGCCTGCTTCTAGGGCGGCTCGGAGGAGGGCGCCGTCGGTGGCCAGGCGGCTCACCATTGGTGCGCCGGCGGCAGGGCGGATGGAGAGCGTCGCGGGATGGGCAACCGGGACGGAAGTGGCTGCTGGGGCGGAAGTGGCTAGTAGGGCGACTGAGGCGGCTTCGTAGTCGGCGAGGATCTGGTCATCGGCGGCCCTGCGGGACTCGCGGGCCAGGAAGGCCGCGCGCAGGGCGGGGGTCTCGCGGCGCAGGGTGGTCCGGGCGAGCCAGCGGGCGGACCGCGAGGGGCGGAACGGGCGGCCGTCGTCGGCGGGCGGGCCGACGGGACGGCCGTCGTCGGCGGGCGGGCCGACGGGACGGCCGCCGTCGCTAGGCGACTGGGATAGGACATCGCTGTCGGGCGAGGGGCGCGGGTTGCGGCGGGGCTCGTGGCGGCCGGGGGTCTGGGGGGCGGGGCGGGAGCGGAGGATCAGGAGGTGGGTGGCGCCCTGGGCTAGAGCGGTGCGGTAGGGGACGGACTCGGAGACGCCGGCGTCGTAGAAGCGGCGGCCGGCGAATTCGACGGGCGGGCCGGCCAGCAGGGGCAGGGCGGCGCTGGCCCGCAGGGCCAAGCGCAGCTCGGCTGGGGTGCCGATGAGCGGGCGCAGGTCGGTGGACTGCCCGGTGGCCGCGTCGGTGGCCAGCGGGTGGAACTCGACCGGGCTGGCCAGCACGGCGGCGAAGTCCATCGGGAACGTGGTCTGGTACAGGTCCTCGATCAGCGCGCGGACGTCGGCCACCGGCCGGCCGCGCAGCAGCGCGGTGCGACGGATCAGGGTCTTGACGTAGGCAGGTTCGGCCCAGCCGTGCAGGCCCTGCGGCCTGCTCAGCAGCCAGGCCCCGGTGATCGCGCCAGCCGAGGCGCCGTAGACGGCGTCGAACGCCGGGACCAGGCCGAGTTCGTCCAGCGCGAGGGCCATGCCCGCGGAGATGATGCCGCGCATGCCGCCGCCCTCGACGACCAGCGCGATCCGCAAGCCGTCGTCCCGCGCCAACGGCTGGCTGCCGGCGCGCTGGCGGGCGGCCAGGGCCCGCAGCACCTCGTGCGGCGGCGCGGGGCCGGCGAGCGCCTGCCCCGACTCGGTCTCCACCGTGGCAGCTTAAGCGGCCGGCCCGGCGCGGGCCCGGCCGGTTGGCCGCTGGCCAGCTCGCCGGCCCTGTCAGCGAGCTAGACGATTCAGCGCGGCGGGCAGGTCGCCGTCGTAGACGACGGTGAGGCGGTGGGTGGCGCGGGTCAGCGCCACGTACAGGTCATGCCCGCCCGCCGGGGACTGGGCCAGGATCCCGGCCGGGTCGACCAGCACCACCCGGTCGAACTCCAGGCCCTTGGACTGGCCCACGGTGAGCAGGGCGACCGGCGAGTCGAGCACCTCGGGCCGGTCGCCGGGCATGGCCGCGGGCAGGGCCCGGGCCAGCTCGCCGATCCGGGCCGTCGGCGCGATCACCGCCAGCCGGCCGTCGGCGCCCAGCTCGTCGTGTTCGGCGCCGACCAGCGGGGCGATCCGGTCCAGGCCGCGGAGGGCGCGCGGCGGGACGCCCTCCTCGCGGACGGACTCGGGGGGCTGCTCGCCGGGGGCGACCGAGGCCAGCACGTCCGCGGCCACGGCCATGATCTCGGCCGGGGTCCGGTAGTTGACGGTGAGGAATTCCTCGTGCCAGCGGCCCTTGACGTAGGGGTCGAGCATCTGCGCCCAGGACCGGGCGCCGGCCGCGCTCCCCCGCTGGGCCACGTCGCCGACCACGGTCAGCGACCGGGTGGGGATGCGCCGCATCACCATCCGCCAGGCCATCGCGGACAGCTCCTGCGCCTCGTCCACGATCACGTGGCCGTAGGCCCACGAGGGATCGGCCCAGGCACGTTCGGCGGTGGTGAGCTGCTGGCCGGGGTCGCGATTCCAGTCCGCCAGGGTGGACGCGTCGACGAACCCGGTCTCGGCGACGCCGGTGATCTCCAGCACCTCCCGGGCGTAGCGCTCCTCGGCGCGGCGTTCCCGCTCGGCGGCTCGGCGCTGCCGCTTGGCCGCCGAGTCATCGTTGCCCAGCAGCTGGGCGGCCTCGTCGAGCAGCGGAACGTCCGCCACGGTCCACGCGTCCGGGGCATCGGGGCGGAGCACCACGGCCCGTTCGGCCGAAGAAAGATCGGGGGCGGCGCGGCGGAGGGCACCTTCCTCGGCCAGCAGCCCGGCGACCAGCCGTTGCGGGGTCAGGAAGGGCCACAGGCCGTCGAGGGCGGCGCGGACCGGCGCCTCGTCCCACAGCCGGGCGCGGGTGTAGGCCAGGTCGTCGGGGTCCAGGGGACGGCCCAGGGCGGCGGCCTCGGCGGCGGCGAGCGCGCCGAGCATCTCGGTGACGAACAGCTTGCGGGCCGCGTTGTGCGGCCTGCGCTGCCCGCGGGCCCGGTCGCGGGCGCGCAGGACGGTCTCGCGGGGCACGGTCATCGGCACGCCGTCGGCGGTGACCTCCAGGTCGCCGCGCGGGACCTGCTGGCGGTCGCGGACCGCCCGGCGCAGAACGTTCACCATCTTCAGGTCGCCCTTGACCTGGGCGGCGGCGGGGTCGTCGTCGGGCGCGGCGGTGACCCCGGGGAACAGCTCGGCCATCGAGGTGAGCACCACGTCGGTCTCGCCCAGGGACGGCAGGACCTGGCTGATGTAGCGCAGGAAGGTGGCGTTCGGCCCGATGACGAGCACGCCGCGGCGCTCGAGGGTACGCCGGTGGGTGTACAGCAGGTACGCGGCGCGGTGCAGGGCGGCGACCGTCTTGCCGGTGCCCGGGCCACCCTGTACGACCAGGACGCCCTGCAGGCCGGCCCGGATCACCCGGTCCTGCTCGGCCTGGATGGTGGCGACCACGTCGGTCATCCGGCCGGTGCGCCCGGCGGTGATGCTGGCGATCAGCATGGCCTCGCCGGACAGCGACTGGCGGTCCGGCTCGGACAGCCGGTCCAGGTCGAAGACCTCGTCGTCGACCCCGGTGACGTTGCGGTCCCTGGTGTAGATGTGCCGGCGGCGGATCAGGCCGTTCGGGTCCTTGGGGGTGGCGGCGTAGAACGGGTGGGCGGCGGGCGCGCGCCAGTCGATCAGGCGTGGCTCGTGCTCGTCGTCGCGCAGGCCGATCCGGCCGACATACAGCGTGACCGGGTCCTCGGCGTCGGGCCGGCCGGGCTCATGGCCGTCGGTGCGGCCGAACACCAGGCCGCGCTCGACCGCGTTCAACTGGGCCAGGCGCCTGCTCTGCTCGGTCGCGGTGAAGTCGCGCTCCAGCCGGGCCTGGAACGTCCCGCCCGCGCCGCCGCTGCCGAGGGTCTGGGCCAGCGCCTGGGCGGTCCGCTCGCGCGCCTGATCGAGCAGGCGGTAGAGCATGCCGACGTAGGCTTGCTCCTGGCCGACGGCATCCGCGGGACCCGCGGGACCCGCGGGACCCGCGGCGACGGAATTGGCGTGGCGAGACGTCATATAAGGCTCCATGCTATTCCCCGTTAATGGCCGGCGTATTAGCCGCGGTCGTTCGTCCAGAGCGTGACGTCGGCGGGCTCCAGGGCCCCGCCTAGGATGTAGGTCACCAGCTTGGGCGGGCCAGGAGGAGCACACAGATGCCGGGAACCGAACGCGTCGAGATCACGGGCCCCTACGGCGATCGCTACGACGAGGTCCTGACGCCGCAGGCCATCGACCTCATCGCCGCGCTGCACGCCGGACTCGGGCCCCGCCGGTACGAGGCGCTGGCCGCGCGCCGGAGCCGTCAGGCCGAGCTGTCCCGCGGTGCGATGCTCGACTTCCTGCCCGAGACGGCCGACATCCGGGAGGACCCGGCGTGGCGCGTCGCGGCTCCCGCCCCCGGGCTGGTCGACCGCCGGGTCGAGATCACCGGGCCGACCGACAAGAAGATGACGATCAACGCGCTGAACTCCGGCGCCAACGTGTGGCTGGCCGACTTCGAGGACGCCAACACCCCGCTGTGGGACAACATGATCACCGGGCAGCTCAACCTGAAGGACGCGCTGGACCGGAC